>DROQ01000066.1 GCA_011321845.1 Planctomycetota bacterium
CCTCCTCGACGCCACCCTCGCCGACGGCCACCTCCCCCTCAAAGCAGAAAACCCCTCCGAGGATTTTAAGTAGAAAACGTCTCCAGACGTTTTGGTAGGAAACGCCCGTAGGAAACGCCCGTAGGAAACGCCTCCAGGCGTTTCAACCCACCCGTTTCAACCAACATCCCCCCAACATCCCCCCCAACCACCCAAAAAAAACCCCCGGCCTTCCCCAAGACCGGAGGTCCATCCAAAAAACAACCCCCCATCAATCGATCTTGATCGTCTTCCGGGAGGTCGCCTGGATCTTGGGAATCCGAATTTCCAAGATCCCATTCTCATACGTAGCCTTGGCCTCATCCGCCTTGACCTCCGTGGGCAGACGGAGGGAGCGGGAGAAGGCATTCCAATTGATCTCGGAACGGACCATGTCCCCCTCCTCCATTTTGCTCTCCTCCTTCTTCTGCCCTTGGATGGTCAGGAGGCCGTCATTGAGCGTAATCTCGACTTCATCCTTCTTGAAGCCGGGGACCTCTGCCTTGACGCAGACTTCCTTTTCATGATCCACGATGTCGATCCTTGGGATCCTGGTCTCCATCTCCTGGAAGGGCCGCAGGGCCGGAGTCCTGAACCCAAAGGAGCGGAGCAGGTTGGTCGGGAAGAAGCGGTCCAGCAGAGAGTCGAATTCGTCGATGGGAGCAATCTCCCTTGGAGTGGTGGATACAACCGAAACGGGTTTTTCTTTGACGAGAGACATTTTTTTCCTCCTGATTTTCAGCGAATCACCATGCCCGGAAGAACCAAATCCCTGGGGCTTGGGAGAACCCAGGCGGGAAGTTCTCGGCAATCAAGGCTGGACCGGGCCTGGTCTTCGCGGCCTCCGAAACCAATCAAACTTGACCAAAGGGCAAAACATGGGTCCGCCGGAGAACGTCTCCGGCGAGCCCGGAAACATCCGACCTCCAACCCGGGTGATCCAAGCTCTCTGATCATCCGGGCCCAGAGGCTGGTCTCGGGTAAGACAGGGAACCCCATTTTCAAGACAGGAATTCGAAAAAAATTTGGGTAGACTCTCCCCCCTTTTCCAGGGATTCCCCTCGAGGGGTTCGGAGGTGACGGAACAATGGCCGCACGCAAAAAGAAGAAGGACGAGAAGGCTGAACTCAAATACGGGGAAGCCGCAGCGGAGCTGGACAAGATCCTTTCGGGGATCGAGGAAGGGGAGGTCGACATCGACGACCTCTCCGAACGGGTGGAGCGCGCCACCGAACTGATCAAGCTCTGCCGGGAAAAACTCAACGCCACCCAGATTCGGGTCCAACGGGTGGTCGAGACCCTCGAGGAAGAAACCGAAGCCGAGGAAGAAGAGGTGTGGGAGGAAGCCGAAGAAGAAGAAGAGGAGGAGGAGGACGAAGAAGAGGAGGCGCCTTTCTGATCTTCCCTTCGGTTTTTTCTCCAATCGCCCGCCTCCACCCATCGGGTGCATGGGACCGTCGCAATGCATGACCTCATCCCCCAGATCAGCCAGTTTCTGAGCTTCTACATCGCCCTGATCGTTTCGATCGTAGTGCATGAGGGAGCCCACGCGGCCGTCGCCTACTTGGGAGGAGACCGCACGGCCTATGATGCGGGTCAGGTCACCCTCAACCCCATCCCCCACATGCGCCGGGAACCCTTTGGGACCATCATTCTCCCCATCATCTCCTTCTTCATGATGGGCTTCCCCCTCGCCTTCGCCCACGCCCCATACGATCCCTATTGGGCGGACCGCCATCCCAAGCGGGCAGCCCTCATGTCCTTCGCGGGACCCGGGGCCAACCTCCTTCTTGCGGCCCTCATCTTCGGCATTCTCAAGCTCGGCCTGAGTATGGAATGGTTCGAAGCCCCCCCACCGGGCGGAAACCCCCTCGAAAACCTGGTCGCAGCCCGCGACTGGGTCGAGTCGGGTCCTTTCTACATGCTGGCCAAGGGTCTCAGCCTTCTGCTCAGCATCAACTTCTTGCTGGGGCTCTTCAACCTGGTCCCCATCCCCCCCCTGGACGGCGCCGGAATCGTCGAAGGCATCTTCCCTCCACCGGTGAGCACCTTTTACCGCTTCCTTCGGAGGGACCCCTGGATCTCCATCCTCGGATTGCTGGTCGTCTTCTACTACGGGGGTTCCTATCTCTGGTATGCCCTGAGATGGATGCAGGAACTGCTGCTGGGTTGAAGGGGGGCCGTTCCAAAAGCGTGGGGGCCTATTTCAGAACAACTCGGATGTTGTGAATCCCGTCCTTCGTTGCCACCGAGGTGAGGGATTTCAAGGTCTTCCCCCCCAGACGCGCATGAACCAGGATTCCAACCGTCTCCACGTCTGGGTTCAGATAGAGACGGACCACGCCGTTGGCATCCGATTTCTCCCTTCCCCGGCTCCTGCTTCCCAGCACCAAGGAAGAGAGACTGGAATCTCCGCCCAGGAGCATCGGCCATGACGCCGACCAGCGACAGATCGCACCCTCGACTGGAGTTCCATCCGCCTTCTGCACCCGAACCAGCAATTCGTAAAAAGGTTCCAGGACGAACTTCTCTTCCACCCGGGCGGGGGTTCCCCGCAGGTCCAGTTCCTTCTCCTTGAGGCCGACCCGGGGCTCATATGCCAAGAGTGGGAATCTGAACCTCGGCAGGGCGAGCAGGACCTGACCATGGGAGTCGGCGGAATAGGGAAGAATGAAAAACCCATTCCCCGTGTTGACCCCCAGGGCGACCCTCCCCCCAAAGGAACGCTCCTCCCCCGGACGGAGAATCGTAAGGAGGAGGCGCACGGCTGGGGCTCGAATCAGGCGGGGGGTCTCGTTTCTGGGGAAGATGACCGGAAACGCCTGGCCCCCCTGGATGCGAAGAAGACCGTTCCATTCCTCCCGCCCCGGACCGGAGCTGGGAAGGCGGAAGAGCCTGCCCTCCTCACCGGAAAAAGCCTCGGAAGGGAGGGGAACGACCTGGTCCCGGACAAAACCGGTCTCGCTGACCGCCCCCACCACCTGGACATAGCGCGTCCCCTCTCGCAGAGCTTTGGGAGCGAAGCGATAGGGCTGGCTGCCCTTGACCCTGGTTGCGACCACCGAGACCTCGCCCTTGATCTTCTCTCCGGGAGAGACGACGTGGCGGTAGAGAACCCGGCAGTCGGGGGGAAGGAAGAGGGCGATGGGATTCATCTCGTCCTGGAGGGGAATCACCGACTTTTTCCCCAGCCCGTAGGGGATCCGAACCCGACCCTGGGCATCCGTCCGGAGCTGGCGTTCGGCTCCCACGATCCGGGTCCCGGACCGGACCAGGACTCGAACACGGGGGAGCGCAGCACCCCCCTTGGTCTGGAGCCGGAAACTGCGGAACTTGGGGACCCCGAAACGGAGGGGCCCCAGACGAGCAGTGCGACTTCGGCCGAGGAAGAGGGACTCGAGAAAAGCCCCCTTGGCATCGAGGAGGGCCACCCAAAGAGATTCGAGGGGAAGGGGCGGAAGCGGGACCTCGGCTCTGTCGGGAAAGGGGCCCTTGGCGCTGGGATCCTGAAGGGGGAGCCGAAAACGAGGGATGCTGGGTCCGGGGATCAATCCGGTAACTGAAGAATTCGCATAGACCTCGAGGAAGAGTTTGGGGCCAAACCGCTTGCGCCAGAGTGCAAGCCCCTCGAACACCAGGCTGCGGCGCAGCTCCTCCTGGAGGTGGAGCTTTTGGGGCCTCCCGGCGAAAACGTCGTTCTTGATTCTGCTGGCGAAGCGCTTGCCATCCCGCTCGGCCACCGCGTAGAGCGACAGATTGCCCCCCCGTGGGAGACGCACCCGAAACCTTCCCCGCCCATCCGAGGCGAAGGAAAGGAGCTGGTAGCCATAGCGGTCATCATTCCCCACCCGGGAGCCGCTCATGGCCTGCCGGACAAAGTAGACCCGGGCTTTTTTCAGAAGTTTTCCCTGGGGATCGAAGACGCGGACAGGGATCCGAATCGTCGCCCTCCCCTGGGGATCCCCGGGCGGGAAGGAGAGGGCAGGGACAAGAGCATGGAAGGCGACGGGGCCAAGGATTGCAAGGGATCGGGTCCAGGATCTCATGCCTAGTCTCATCGGTAAAAGGTGCCGACATGGCCGCCGTCCACGGTGAGGGCGGCCCCGGTTGTGGGGGTCTTTCCACCCGCGAAAAAGGCGACCGCCTCGGCCACCTGGTCCGCCGAAACAGGACATCCTAGCAGGTTTCTGCCCTGGTAGAAGGAACGCAGATCGGCGGGGTCGAGGCCCCGCGATCGCATGCGCTCCGGCCCGACGGCGTCCCAGAGGCCGGAGGTCTTGCCGCTGGACTCATCGTCGAAGACCGCGTCAGGGTGCACCATGTTGACCCGGACCCGAAGAGGCGCCCCCTCGAGGGCCGCCACCTTGGCCACCTGCACTGCGCCGGCCTTGCTCGCCGAGTAGGCGACGAAATCCGCGCCTGGCATGGGCACATTCTTGGTCCCCACCAGGACGATCTCCCCCCCGATCTCCTGCCGCCGAAACAGCCGCAGGGCCTCCTGGATGGTCAGCAGGACCCCCGTCTGGTTCACGGCCACCAGGCGTTCCCAGTCGGCAAGGGCCAGATCCACGATCGGAGCGACATGGGCGATGCCGGCGGTTGGAACCACGATGTCGAGCCCCCCAAAGGCGCAGACGCACTGCCCAAAGGCCTCCCTCAGCGCCGGCTCCGAAGTCACGTCCGCCCCCGCCAGGGCGAAGCGCTCCGCAAAGCCCCGCTCCTCCAGATGCGCCCCCGCGCGCGCGAGGTTCTCCCCGGGGAGATCGACCAGCTGCACGTGAGCACCTCCCGCCAGGAGCCGTCGCGCGATCGCGAGCCCGATCGCCCCGGCCCCACCGGTGACGAGCGCCACCTTGCCCTCGAACTCCTGGGGGGCGGTCTTGCCGATCTTGGCCTGCTCCAGGGACCAGTATTCCATCTCGAACAGCTCGTCCTGGCTGAGCGGCTCCCAAGAAGAGAGGGTCTCGGCCTGCGTCTTGCGCAGGATGGTGTGCTCCGCGAGATCCGCGGCGATCCGCGCGCTCTTCTTGTCCTTGCCCAGGGCGACGAGCCCAAGCCCCTCGATCAGGGCGACCCGGGGATGGGGATCCAGCATTTTGAGCCCACCTCCCCCCCCTTCCCGCTCCCGGCGCTTGCGGTTCCGCTCGAAGTACTCGAGGTAGGAGGTGACAAAGGCGATCGAAGCCTCGGACAGCTCCTCCGGATCCCGCCCGCTCACCAGCCAGCGGCCCTTGGTCCGGATCACGTGGTCCGGGGTCAAGCAGCCCTCTCCAAAGAGCGGCACCGCGTCCGGTCGGGCGGCCGCCGCCAAGGCTTCGGGGCTTGGGCGCCACTCCAGGATCATCGAATGGTAGGAGCAGTGCTCCGGGTCCTGGCTGGAGGTCAGGCCCCGCAGGACCGGAAGGATTTCGACCGCCCGCCTGCTCAGCTCGTCTTCGTCCACGAGGGGGATTTCGAACAGGGCCCTGCCCGCCAGCCGCTCCTCGATGGCAGCGTCCAGGCTCCCCACGATCTCCAACATGCGCTCGTAGCTCTCCCGCGCGCTGTCTCCAAAGGAAAAAACCCCGTGTCGATGCAGGATCAGTCCGATGGCCTCGGGGTTCCCTTCCCGGAAATCCGCGACCGCCTTGGCCAGGGGAAAGCCTGGCATGATCCACGGGAGGAAGCCCACCCGGTCCCCGAAGAGTTCCGCGATCTCGGCCGGCCCCTCCGGCCTGTTGCCAAACACCAGGGCGGCGTCCGCGTGGGTGTGGTCCACGAACTTGTCGGGAACAAAGGCATGGAGGAGAGTCTCCACCGAAGGATTGGGGGCCTTGGCGTCGAACATGCGGATCCGCAGCTCGTTGAGCATCTGCTCGTCGGAGAGCTCCTCTAGGGCGCGCAGCTCACAGAGTCCCTCCAGGTCGAGCGCGGGAAAGCCGGGAGCCTGGATGCTGGCCAGGTCCCAGCCCGAACCCTTGACCCGGAGGACACTTCGCTCCCGGCCCAGGATGTCCCGGATGGTGGTCTTGACCGAAGTATTCCCCCCTCCGTGAAGGACCAGGTCGGGGTCCGCGCCGATCAGCCGGGAGCTGTAGACCCGGAGCGCCAGGTCCTCCCCGAACACCGGCCCCAACCTTTCGACCCAATCCTGCGCCTCCTCATCCTTCCAGCGGGACGCCCATCTCTCTTTTGTTTCCATCTTGTGCTCCTTGGCCCGCATTATTCATGATCCCGGACCATCTGACGACAGCTTTCGCCCAAAAGCCTCCTCCTGGAAAAAAGCCTGGAAAAGGCTCATATAATGTTAAAGTTTGATCTATTGAAATCTTGATATATGGATTTATCGATCTAATCTTCCATCCCTATGGCCCAACGAAACAACATCCCTGAGAAGGTGCTCGAGGACACCGCGGCCTGCCTGAAAATCCTCGCCCATCCCCTGCGCCTGAGGATCGTCGAGATCCTGGAGCAGGAAGACCTGACCGTCGGTACGCTCGCCGAACGGCTCGGCCTACCCCAGGCGGCTGTGAGCCAGCACCTCAATCTGATGAAGGCCAGGGGCCTCCTGACCTCGGTCCGCCAGGGACGTTCCGTACACTACAAGGTCTTCCACCCCCAATGTGGGCAGATCTTGAACTGTATCCGTTCCAACCTCCGCAAGAAAAGGACGAGGAAGCGATGACAGAACAAGCGAATACGGGGAACCATCCTCTCCCCCCATCCCTGGTCCACTTTCAGCCCAAGGCGCCTCAGCCTCGGAAGAGGCCGACAGCCTTGCGGGCCGGCACCTTGGCTGCCGCGCTCGGGCTGCTCGGGCTCGGGCAGCTCAGCTGCTCCGGCAACCGGGTTCACAGCGCGGACCAGGAACTGGAGCAGGTCTGGCTGGGAGCCCAAGCGGGATCCGGCCACGCCTCCCCCGCGCCGACCTCCGGATCGAGCCAGGCACAGAGTCCCCGAAGGAAGCTCCCCGACGGGCACCCGGGAGGCTGGACCCTCGAGATGGTGCTGGAGAGGATCAAGGCCGCCAACCCCAACCTCGCCATCGCCGAAACCCACATCCAGGAGGCGAGGGCCGCAGTCTCCGAGGCCAAGGCTTCCTACCTCCCCACCCTGACGCTGAGCGAGACCTATTTCTCCACCAACAACCCGGGGCAGGCTTTTGGGCTTCTGCTCAACCAGCACCGGCTCTCTCTCGGACCCGGATTCGACGCGACCCCCGGAGTCACCGAGAACTGGAGGACCGAGGTCCGCGCGCAGTGGGCGCTCTTCGCTCCCGGTCGGCGGGAGGGCCGGCGGGGCGCCCGCGAGGCGCGCCGCTCCGCAACGGCCATGCGCCGCTTCGTCGAGCGGCGCCTTCTCAACGCGGGGGTGCAGGCCTTCGAAGGCCTCATTGCCGCCCAGGACCTCGCCCGCGTCCTCCAGGAGAGCGTGAACGTCGTGAAGGAGCGCCTGAGGATCGCCGAGGAGCGGCGCGACCAGGGCACCGCTCTCGAAGTGGATGTCCTCCGCCTCAAGACCCGCCTCGCCAAGGCCAGGCAGGAGGCCCAATCGGCCTTCCTCGCCGCCAAGAAGGCCGAGGCCGCCCTCAACCACCTCATGGGTCTCCGGGCGGACAGTCCCCTGGTCCTCGCCTCGCGTGACATCGGCGCCCTCGAGACCCTCCCCTCCACCCTCGACGAAGCCATCCGCCGTGCCCGCGCCGAACGGGGAGATCTCCAAGCGGCGAGCCATCGCGTTCTCATGCGCGACTGGGAGAAGAAGGGGAAAAAGGCCGCCCGCCTGCCCTCTCTCGTCGCCTTCGGCGCCTACGACATCGACACCCGCGACCTCGACCTCGACGCTTACTTCGACTCCTACGAGGCCGGCGTCGCCCTCAGTTGGAAACTCGATCCTGGCGTCGGCCCCAGGATCCGCCAGGCCCAGGCCCGGCTCCGGCGGGAGCGGGAACGCCTCCGGGCCCTCCTCCTGGACGCCGCCAAGGAAGTCCGCATGGCCTGGGACCAACTCGAAGTCGCGAGAAGCCAGCTCGCCCTGGCCACCGAGGGAGCCAAGACGGCCATCGAAGCCTGGCGCCTGGTCTCCTCCGCCTATGACAATGGCAACGCGACCTTGACCGACCTTCTCGAAGCTGTGAACGCACGCAAGACCGCACGAACCCGCAAAAGTGCGGCCCAAGCCGCAGTCCGTATTGCAAAACTTCGCCTGATCGGGGCGATGGGAGGCGTGAAATGAAGACCTTTTTGAACCGAGTTCTCGTCCTCGTTCTCTTCACCGGCCTGGTGGTGACCCTCCTCTGGTTCCAGGGGTTCATTCTTCGGCATGAGCCCATGCTCGCGGAACTCCCCGACAACCCCAGGCTCCAGGCATCGCAAAAAACCGCCAAGGTGCTCGAGCTGGAGCTGCCCCGCAGTCTCCGTTTTCCGGGTTTCATCGAGGCGATCGACCCCGTGGTCCTCGGCGCCCGAGTGATGGCCAACATCCAGGCCCTGACCGTCCAGGAGGGCGACCAGGTGCGCAAGGGACAGGTCCTGGTCAAGCTGGACAACAAGGATATCGAGGCCAAGCTGGCTCAGACCAAGGCGGCCCTCGCCGCCGCCAAGGCACAGGAATGGCAGGCCAGGCGCGCCTTCGCCCGGGCGGAGAAGCTCAGGGCCAAGAAAGCCATCACCGAAGCCCAGTGGGAGCAGGCCAAGTCGGGCCTCGACGCCGCGGAGGCAATGGTCCAAAAGGCGCAGGCTGCCCTCACCGAGGTTCAAACGACCCAGGGGTGGTTCCAGGTCGAGGCCCCGGTCGAAGGCCGCGTCCTGCAAAAGTTCAAGGACTCGGGAGAACTCGCCCTCCCCGGCCAGCCTCTCCTGAGCATCTATGACCCTGGCCGCCTCAAGATCCGCATCGGCATCCCCGAAAGCCTGAGGTCCAAAGCCCGGGTGGGGCAGACCTACAGCATCCATGCGGACGGGGGAAAAAGGACCCAGGCGCGCCTTCTCCGGGTGCTCCCCCAGGCGGACAGCAGAACAGGAACCATCACCCTCGAACTCCAGCTTCTGGAACCCAAGGGCTTGCAACCCGGAGTCCTCGCCCAGATGGACCTGGACCTGGGCAAGCGCAAAGCCTTGGTGGTTCCCGCCTCGGCCATCCTCAAGGTGGGCCAGGTGGAGCATGTGCACCTCGTGGTGAACGGGCGCATCGAAAACCAGGTCGTCCGCACCGGAAAACTCCATCCCGTTCCAGGCAAGGAGGACCAGATTGAGATCCTCGCGGGCCTGGAGAAAGGCGAAGAGGTCGTCATCCGATGAGTGACTACGGAGAAAACTTGGAGCACCATATCCCGACTTCGCTGACGTCCCGAATCGTCAAGAAGTTCCTGGATAGCAACTTCTCGGTGCTGCTGATCCTCCTCTCCCTCGGTCTGGGGCTGGTTGCCCTTTGGGCGACACCCCGTGAGGAGGACCCGCAGATCGTCGTCCCGGTCATCGACATCCTCATCGAATCCCCGGGAACCACGGCGCAAGAAGCCCAGAAACTCACCGCCGAACCCCTCGAGCGCATGCTCTGGGAGATCAAGGGAGTCGAGCACATCTATTCGATGACCGCGCCGGGGCGGAGCGTCATCACGGTGCGTTTCTTCGTGGGCGAAGACCGCGAGAAAGCCCTGATCAATGTCTACAACAAACTGGAGGCCAACCAGGACCTCATCCCCTCCCAGGTCTCGCGCTGGATCGTCAAACCGGTGGAGATCGACGATGTCCCCATCCTGGCCATGACCCTCTACTCGGCGACCCGGGGAGAGGACCAGCTCGTGCGCTTCGCGGACGAAATCGCGGCACGCCTCCAGGACGTCCCCGACACATCCAAGATCAAGGTCATCGGAGGCCACCGGCGGGCGGTGCGTGTCCTCATGGATCCCCTGCAGCTCGAGGCGCGGGGGCTGTCGGCCTTCCAGATCCTGAAGACTCTGGGGGCAAACAACAGAAAGACGATGGCCGGCACCCTTTTGCGCAAGAACCGGGAACTACAGGTCCAGGTCGGCTCCTACCTCCGCAGCGCCCGCGAAGTGGGAAACATCATCGTCGGCATCCACAACGGGCACACCGTGCAACTCCGCGACGTCGCCCGCATCCTCGATGGCCCGGAAGAACCCAAGACCTACACGCGGATCCGTTTTGGTCCAGCGGCCCCATCGGCCGGGAGGGGAGATCCCGTGGAGCCGGTTTTCCTCGACGGCCAGAGCCACCCCGCGGTCACCATCGCGGTCGCCAAGCGCCGGGGGACCAACGCCGTCGAAATCGCCGAGAAGGTCCTGGAGCGCTTCGAGGAATTGCGCGCCGACATCCTGCCTCCGGACATCAAGATGATGGTCACCCGCGACTATGGAGAGACCGCCAACGAAAAGGTCAACGAACTCATCGGCCACCTCCTCATCGCCGTCGGCACCATCGTCGTCCTGGTCGGAGCGAGCCTGGGCTGGTCAGCGGCCTTCATCGTCGCCCTCGCGGTCCCGCTCACCCTTGCGGTCACCCTCTTCGGCGACCTCGTCGTAGGCTACACCATCAACCGCGTCACCCTCTTCGCCCTCATCCTGAGCCTGGGTCTCCTGGTGGACGACCCCATCGTGGACGTCGAGAACATCCACCGCCACCTGATGATGAACAAGCTGCCGCCCAAGCTGGCGACCCTTGTCGCCGTGGACGAGGTGCGTCCCCCCACCATCCTCGCCACCTTCGCGGTCATGGTCTCCTTCCTTCCCATGTTCTTCGTGACGGGAATGATGGGGCCCTACATGGCGCCCATGCCCTTCAATGTTCCGGTGGCCATGCTCCTTTCCCTGGTCATCGCCTTTACGGTGACCCCCTGGGCCTCCTACCTCATGCTGAGGCACGAGGCAGGCAAGCACAAGGAAAGCGAACATGGCATCAAGGAGGGTCTCCTGCTGGGCAGTTACCGAAAGACGGCCCATCTCCTCTTCAACAACCGCGTCTTCGGCTTCCTGTTCCTCCTGGGCGTCGGCGTAGCTTTCCTGGGTTCCATCTACCTGGCCGTGGGCATGCATGTTCCGATGAAGATGCTGCCCTTCGACAACAAGAGCGAATTCCAGGTGATCGTGGACGCGCCCGAGGGTTTCAGCCTGGAGCGGACGGCCCGGGCCGTCCGCAAGCTCGAAAAGGTGGCCATAGGAATCAAGGAGACCACGGACGTCACCAGCTACATCGGAAACAGTTCGCCCCACGACTTCAACGGCCTGGTGCGGCACTATTTCATGCGTAAGGGAAGCAATGTCGCCGACCTCCGGATCAACCTCCTCCCCAGACACGCGCGCAAGCGCCAAAGTCACGAGATCGTCCTGGCTTCCCGGAGAGCCTTCGAAAAGGTCGCCAGAAGCGAAGGGGTCAAGATCAAAATCGTCGAAACACCACCCGGCCCCCCCGTCCTCGCGGGGGTCGTCGCGGAGGTCTACTCGCCTCCCGAGGCCAGCCCCGAAGACCTCTTCCGAGTGGCCCGGAGCCTGGAGAAGAAATTCGAGGCCATCCCCTACCTCAGGGATATCGACACCTGGATCGAGGACGACCGGCCGGAGTTCGGGCTGAAGATCGACCGCCAAAGGGCAGCCCTCCGAGGGGTGGATCCCGTGACCATCCAGCAAAGCATCGCGGTGGCCCTTTCGGGGATTCACGCCGGGGCGGTGCATGCCGAAGGGGAGCGCCAGGAACTCAAGATCATGCTGGAACTGGACCGGCCGGACCGCTCGGTCCTCGAAGACCTCCTGCGCCTCCAAGTACCCTCCCGCACCGGCAAGCTCGTTCCCCTCGCGGAGATGGTCCAAACCACGGAAACAACCACAGAAAAGACCCTCTTCCGCAAGGACCTTCGAGACGTCATGTATGTGACCGCCGAGCCGGTGGGCGAAAGCCCGGTCAACGCCATCTTCCAACTCTGGGACCTCCTGGACGAAGACCCCCTGCCCGAAGGCTACAAGGCGGAATTCGCGGGCGAGGGCGAGTGGCAGGTCACGGTCGATGTCTTCCGGGACCTGGGTCTCGCCTTCGCGGCCGCCATGGCGGGGATCTACATCCTGCTGGTCGCCCAGATCGGCTCCTTCGCGGTCTCGGGCTTGATCATGCTGGCCATCCCGCTGACCATGATCGGGATCTTCCCGGGCTTCTGGCTCCTGAACCACTTCATGGCCAGCACCGTGGACGGCTTCGCCAGTCCGATCTATTTCACCGCCACCGGCATGATCGGAATGATCGCCCTCGCGGGGATCGTAGTCCGCAATTCCATCATCCTGATCGATTTCATCCAGCACCACGAGGGCAAAGGGCTCTGTGCGGAAGATGCCTGCGTGGAGGCCGGAGTCGTGCGCCTGCGGCCCATCCTCCTGACGGCCGGGGCCGCGGTCATGGGCGCCTGGGTGATCGTCTTCGATCCGATCTTCTCCGGGCTTGCCTGGTCCTTCGTGTTCGGCATTATCGCCAGCACGGTGTTCACGGTCATGGTCATCCCCCTGGTTTACATCTTGACGAGTAAGCGGAAGAGGAAGCACATGCTGCAAAAGACCGAGGCCTAGCCCCTATGATTCGGGGCCTCGCATGATTCGCGCCGGCGTGTTCGTCAACCGTGCCGGCGATTCTTCTTTTGGTCACAAGGAGTTCAAGTTGGGGATCCCTCTCCTCGATCTTTCCCGTCAATACGAAACCATCCAGGAGGAGCTGGAGGCGGCCGCGCTGCGAGTGCTGCGCTCGGGACGCTACATCCTGGGACCCGAGGTCGAGGCCTTCGAGCGCGAGTGCGCGGCCTATCTCGGCACCTCCGACAGCGTGGGTATGAGTTCGGGGACGGACGCCCTGCTCGCGGCCCTGATGGCGCTGGAGATCAGTCCCGGGGATGAGGTCATCGTCCCCAGCTACACCTTCTTCGCCACGGCCGGGTCGGTGGCCCGCCTGGGAGCGAGGCCCGTCTTCGTCGACGTGGACAAGGACAGCCTCTGCATGACCGCGGAGGGGGTGGAGGCGGCCCTCAGCCCCAGGACCCGAGCGGTAATCGCCGTCCACCTCTTCGGGAGGGTGGCGGACATCCCCGCGATCCGCGAGGTTCTGGATCCGCGGGACATCCCCCTGATCGAGGACGCGGCCCAAGCCATCGGGGGAAGGTGGAAGGGCCGGCCGGCCGGCTCCCTCGGGACCCTCGCCTGCTTCTCCTTCTTTCCCAGCAAGAACCTCGGGGCGCTCGGGGATGGAGGGTTGGTGGGCACCGACGACGAGGACCTGGCCGCGCGGCTGCGCAAGCTCCGCAACCATGGCCAGGTTGCGGCCTATGAACATGACGAGGTGGGCGGGAACTTCCGGCTGGACGCCCTGCAGGCGGCGATGCTGCGGGTCAAGCTCCCCCACCTGGACAACTGGACGGAGGGCCGCAGGGCGGTGGCGGCGCGCTATCGGAGGCTGTTCGCCGAGCTGGGCCTGGAGGCAGAGGTCCAGGCCCCCGAGGACGATCCGGACCGGCACGCCTACCACCAGTTCGTGATCCGGGTGCCGGCGGAAAAACGGGAGGCCTGCCTCGAGGCGCTTCGGGAGAAGGAGATCGGGCACAACGTCTACTACCGGGTGCCCCTGCACAAGCAGCCCTGCTTCGCGCCCCAGGACGGGGCGTTTCCCGTGTCCGAGGACGCAGCGCGGAGGGCGGTGGCCCTGCCGGTCTTCCCCGAGTTGCGGGAAGACGAACAGGCGCAGGTGGTCCGGGTCCTGGCCTCGGTCCTCCTTTCCTGAGGATCTTGGCCGAGGATCCGGCCTGAAAACCCAGGCTCCCTGGGGATCTAGATTGAGGATCCAGGCTCCCTGAGAATCCAGGCTGAGGATCTAGGGTCTCTGAAGATCCGGATTGTGAATCTAGGCTCCCCCAAGACTAACAGGGGATTCCAAGTGAAGGATCCAGGCTCCATGAAGATCTCGACTAAGGATCCAGCCTGAGAATCCTGGCTCCCTGAGCATCCAGGCTGAGGACCTGGACTCTTTGAGAATGCAGGCCCCCTCAAGATTTCGACGGAGGATCCAGACTGAGGATCTAGCCTCCCTGAGCCTAGGTTCCAGGCCCCCTGAGAAACTTGGCCCCCTGGGAACCAAGCCCGGCCGAGGCTGGGCGCTTACTTTTTCCGCACGCGCCGTGGCCCCTTGGAGCCAAAAGCGCTCCGAAACCTGCGGGGGCCGCGGGGGGCCTTGTGCTTGCTCTCGGCAGAGGCGCTGCTTTCCCGGGCCTCGCGGACCGCGGCGAAGCGGCCCCGGATCGCGACCTTGGAGAGGCGCTCCAGGACGACCTTGGCGTATTGCTTGTCGACGGCGAAGATGGTCGAGGTCTTGCGGATGTCGATGGCCCCAATGGCCTTGGGGGGAACCCCCGCCTCGTTGGTCACGGCGGCGACGATGTTCCCCGGCCGCACCCCGGCGTCGAAACCCAGGGAGAGGAAGAGGTGGACCATGTGGGAGTCCGCCCCCCGCCCCCGGGAGCTGAGAGGAGCAGGCTCGGGGACCTCGAGGACCAGGGGCTTGTCCCCGGCGGCCAGCCGGGCCAGGGCGGCGGCGAGCACCAGGGGCGGCACATCCCGCTCAGCCATGATCTCCTCCACCAGGTCCTTGTAGGGACCGAGGTCGGCCCCCTCCAGCTCCTTGGCGACGCGGGCCTTCAGCTCGGCGGCCCGGTTCAGGGCGATGTCCTCGTTGCTGGGGAGGGACATGGGGGTCATGACCTTCCCTGTGAAACGCTCGATGCCGGCCAGGCTGCGGCGCTCCTTGGGGGTCGCGAGCAGGATGGACACCCCCCTGCGCCCGGCCCGGCCCGTCCGCCCGATGCGGTGGACATAGACCTCGGGAGAGCTGGGGATGTCGTAGTTGACCACGTGGGTGATGCAGTCCACGTCGAGGCCCCGGGCCGCGACATCGGTGGCCACCACGATCTTGTTCCGCCCGTCCTTGATCTGCCGCACGACCTTTTCGCGCTGGGACTGGTTCATGTCGCCATGGAGGGCGGCGGCGGCGAAGCCCCGCAGCTGCAACTTCTCCATCAGTTCGTTACAACCAGCCTTGGTCCGGGCGAAGATCAGGACCGCTTCGGTGGGCTCGGCCTCGAGAAGGCGAGCCAGGGCGTCCAGCTTCTGGCGGTGCGGGAGAACCATGCTGCGCTGGTCGATTTTGTCGGCTGTTTTGATCCTGGTTTCGACCGCGATGTGCTCCGGGTCGCGAAGGTAGTTCTGAGCCACCCGACGGATGGCTGGAGGCATGGTCGCCGAGAAGAGAGCCGTCTGCCGCTTCTCCGGGGTGTGCCCCAGGATCCACTCCACCTCCTCGATGAAGCCCATCCGCAGCATCTCGTCAGCCTCGTCCAGGACCACATTTTTGACCTCGCTGATGTCGAGGGCCCCGCGCTCCATGCAGTCTCGGATCCGCCCCGGTGTCCCGACGACGATCTGGACCCCTCGACGCAGCTCCTTGAGCTGCCTGAAGATCGGCGCCCCACCGTAAACCGTCAGCACCCGAAGCCGGCCCAACTGGGCCGCGTAGCTCTCGATCGCCTCGGTGACCTGGATCGCCAGCTCCCGGGTCGGCGCAAGGATCAGGGCCTGCACCATGCGGCTGTGGACATCCATCCGTTGCAGGAGGGGGAGGGCGAAGGCCGCCGTCTTACCCGTGCCGGTCTGGGCCTGGCCCACCAGGTCCCTGCCCGCCAGCAGGACGGGGATGGTCCTCTCCTGGATCGGGGTGGGCTCGGTGTAGCCCTTCTGGAGGAGGGCCCCCAACAAAAGGGGATCGAGCCCCAAAGAATGAAAGCCCCCGCTCGGTTGGGAGCTGGGGCGGGGGTCGATCTGTGGTTCGTGCGCGTGCATCAATGTGAGGGGTCTCCGAGAAAAAGGGGTAAATAGAGTAGCGTGGGCTTAAGTTTTGTCACTCCCCAAGAGGGGAAAGGACGGAAAAAGAGGGTCATGGCCCATCACCACAACCATCAAGTCAAGAGCTACAACCGAGCCTTCGCCATCGGCATCGGACTCAACATCGCCTTCGTTCTCGTGGAGTTGGCTTATGGCCTTGCGGCCGATTCCCTCGCCCTCATCGCGGATGCAGGGCACAATTTCAGCGACGTCTTGAGCCTGGTCCTCGCCTGGGGAGCCAGCTATCTAGCCACCAAGGCAGCCACCGATAAACGGACCTACGGATACCGCAAAGTCACCATCCTCGCCTCCCTGGCCAACGCGATCCTTCTCCTTCTCGCCCTTGGGGCCATCGCCTGGGAAGCCCTCCACCGGCTTTGGAACCCGCAGCTCGTGGAGGGAATGACCGTCATCCTGGTCGCGGGGATCGGCGTCGTGATCAACACCCTGACCGCCCTCCTCTTCCTCTCCGGGCAGAAACACGACCTCAACATCCGGGGAGCCTTCTTGCACATGGCGGCCGACGCGGCCATCTCCCTCGGAGTCGCCCTGGGAGGCGCCCTCATCCTCTGGACCGGCTGGGTGCTCATCGACCCCATCCTGAGCCTGGCCATCGTCCTCATCATCCTGCTCGCCACCTGGTCGCTCCTGCGGGAGTCCATGGACCTCGCGATGGACTCCGTCCCCCAAGGGACCGACCTCGCGGGGATCCGCGCCTATCTCAAGAACCTCCCCGGCGTCGCCCAGCTGCACGACCTGCATGTCTGGGCCCTGAGCACCAGCGAGGTGGCCCTCTCCGCCCACCTGGTCGTGAGAGATGGAACGGACTGCCCCAAGCTCCTGCAGGACGCCCAAAAACAATTGCACGACGCCTTCGGGATCGAGCACGCAACCATCCAGCTCGAGCCCGAGGACGCCGTCGACTGCCCCCTGAATCCCTAACAGTCTGTCGGACGTACCCACCCAACCGGCCATCTTTCTCGCTCCGAGCCGGGCGGAGAAAGGGAGCGCACTCGTGGGAGGGGAAAAGGAGGGCAAAGGTTGGGTGGGTACGTCCGACAGACTCCTAACCGGATTCAACCCCTTGGCGGCCCCTCCCCAGACATTCTCCCCCACTGGACCGGCCAGCAAGACAAAGGCAACCGGGATGTGGAGGAGGAAAGCCCTCCTCCCCTACTGGACCTGCCAGGCCCAGACCGTGGCCGCCAGGGCCAGGAGAAACGAAGGCCCCATGTAGAGCCAGAGAGGGCGGCTGCCCTTCTCCCGGATGGCCGAGAGGATGGGAGCGAAGGCTCCCAACACCAGGAGGATGGCGACCCCCGGCGGCGTCGAACTGGCCAGGTACATGAGCGCGATCGAGAGCAGGTAGAACATCGTGAACAGCTCCGAGACCCCCTCCCGCCGAAAATTAGGCCCAGCGACCAGGGCTTCGACATAGAGGACACCCATTCCCAGGCCCAGGAGGCCGGCGAGCTGGCCGAGGAAGAGGCTGCCGGTCAGGGCTGCGCAGACCCCCGCGAGCCCGGCAAGGATGGCGTGCTGCAAGAACCCCAGCCGTGGCCGCTCCTCCAGCGCAAAGCGCAGGCAGGGCGCGAGCAGGAGCCAGCTGATCCCCAGCAGGCCCCACCAGAACAGGTACTCCCCCCCATCGAACACGTATTTGGCCAGGGGCGCGAGGAAGACCCACAGCCCTCCCAGGATCAGGAGGACTCGCGCCAAGAGACGGGCCCAGTTCTTCTCGGGAGCCACCAACACGACCAGCGAGAGGATCAGCACATAGGGCAGGGCCAGGAGGGCCGTCTTGGGCGGAAAGGCCGGCCAGGCCTGCAAGAGCCCCACCGTCCCCGCCAACAGCCCCAGCCAGAGAGCCAGGGCCGGGATGGGCAGCTCAGGCTTTTTCCGGCCTAGGAGCAGCACCAGTCCCATGGCCACGAGAGTGGGGACCAGGCCCCAGAGCATCTGTTTGAGAAAGGGATCCAAGATCAGACAGCCTCATCCAAGAGAAGCGGCGAAACAGTCTCCCGCATGATTCACGACCTCGAATCATCCGGTTGTTGGGTGGAGGGGGCGGAGGGAACCCCTCATCCCCCGCCTTCGTCGGAACTCCTCCCTCCTCCTTCGGAATTATTGGCGGATCCCCTCAATCCCAAAGGAGAGGCGGATCTCGTCCGAAAGCGCCCCGATCATGAACTTCATCCCGAAATCGCTCCGCTTGATCGTCGCGTGCGCCTCGAAACCCGTCCGAAACCCTCCCCAAGGGTCCTTGCCGCGGCCCACATAGGTGACCCGCACCTCGACCTCCTTCTCCTCCCCATGCAAGCTCAGGGTCCCTCGGACCAAAAATTCCTTGGAGTCCTTCCCCCCCACCCGCTTGATCTTCTTCGAAGCGAAGCGAATCCACCGAAACTGCTTGGCATCCAAAAAGTCAGGGCTCTTGGCATGCCTGTCCCGCTTGGGATCGTTCGTATCCAAGCTATCCGCCCGAATCTTGAGCTGGATCTCGCTTCTCTCCGGTTTCACCGGATCAAAAACGAACTGTCCCCCCACCTGGTTGAAACGCCCGAAAAAAGTGCTCACCTTGAGGTGGGTCGCGGCAAAGATCGCCGTCGAGTGCACTGGATCGATCTTGTATTTCTCCCGTTTCGCCTGGGCCAATTGCCCGGGCTCCTTCTGCGGAATCGGCGCCGGCGCCGTCGTCACCTGCCCCCCTCGAAACGAAAAGAGGAAAACGGAAAAACCGAGAAGACCAAGACTCATCAGGGATTTCATAGGGAAGGCTTCCTTTGCTTCGTGAAAAACTCCTTCCTACGAACAAACCCCGCTCCAAGCCAAAAGGATTTCACTCCCAATTGGGTGATCCCAGGCGAGCAACCCTCCTGGGGGGATGTTGTAGGCCCAGTGTTTTTCGACCGTCCACGGTTCTCTGCCGTCTTCGGCCCCCTCCAACCCCACTTTCTCACAAGGACGATGCATTCCGACGAATCCTCGGACAGCAACCATCCTCCCCAATTCATTGTGGTGCAAAGGGCGTTCACCGTGCAAATGGTTGGCAGGGGAGTTGGATGTGGTATCGATGAAGAAGCTTCAAGACAGAAAGAACCCATCCCTCCCCGAAGAACCTCCCCGAGCAGGCCCCAGGCCTAGAAGACTTTTGGAACCGGGCCGAACAGAACCAAAAAAAATCCAAAAAAACTGACCAAACCTCAATTCCAGGCCTTCTTCGCAACCAAGGGAACAGCGTCCATAAAGGAAGCTGCCGCAAAGGCTAAGCTCTCCCCAAGGGACTACAGAAAACAAAAACAAAGGGCTGCGAAGAAAATTTTTGAACTTTTTTCCGCCGAAAGTGTCCCCCCCCCCCCTCAATAGGGTAGTCAAAACCTTTGAAACGGAGGACAACATGAAAAAGAACCCTTTCAAATCCCTGCTTGGGCTCGGCCTGGCCTTGCTCCCACTCCTTGCTTTCCTTCCCTTAATTTCGATGACACCGGAGCCTCTCACAAGCAAAGCGACATGCGCGGGGATCGGGTTATCGGGAAACCCTTCCAAACCTTTGCTTTGCGGGGGTGATTGTCAAGGGGGATGGCGCTGCAAAAACATAAAGGGGAAAGAACCAGGGGCAAAATACTATTTCTGTGGGTGTTGGCAACTTGGTAGACCCGATCCAAATGAACCAACATGCTGCCATTTAATTGCGAAAAAAAACAAAGATGGGTCATATTCCTTGCAGGTCCATGGCAATTGCCTTGTGTCAGACGGCTGCGCCGCAACCGATGGCCTCACCTGTCAAATATCAAACAACCAACCGGTCTGCTTACCGCCAGCCAATGATCCCCTTTAACAATGCCCCATTTCAATTGGAAAAAAACCAATGGTTTGGATCTTTCTCCCCCTCACCATTCTTGATTCTTATGGGTAGATTAAATGCCTCCGAGACTGGTGAGGGACTAGAAACTCGTTTCTGAAAAAACGGTGCGTTCCAACTCCATGTAACCCCTGGAAGTAAAAAGGCTATGGAACAAGGAAAACCTCCCCCAGGAACAGCAAGGAAGTACAAGGAGTTTGAAAAATGGGAAGAAAGAAACAACTGATCACCTTGATTGGAGCTTCCATCGTCATCGCCTCCTTCCTACTTCTTTTTTCCCACTCCAGAGAGAGGGTGGAAAGCGTACAAAAAAGTTCAGCTTATCTGAAAACGGATCAAAAAAAGAAAAAACGCGACCTGCTTGGAAAAAAACTCCCCCAAAGGAAGCCAATCTTCTTAAAACCTCCGAAAAAAAAGGAGGAGGATCCTAAAGAAATTAAGGAAAAATGGTCTATTCGGGTCCTCTCAAGCTCAAACAGGGCGATCAGCGGCTCAACCGTGTCTCTTCTTTCCTTTGATTCCAATTTTGCGGAAGAGAAAACAGACCGGGATGGGAGAGCCTATTTTACAATCCCGAAGACAACCGAGATTTCCACGATCAAGGTCCAATCGGAAGGTTATGCCACGCTTTTCGAACAAACAAAAAAAGCCCAATTTGGATATGTAATCCATTTAAACAGGGAAGGAACCATTCAAGGTTTCATAAGCTCACCTTTGGGCATTCCACTTTCGGGGATGCGGGTTTTCGCCTTCCCTCGGAATTATCCGTCACTTATTTTTAGCTCCCTGAGGGAACTTTGGGCCTTATCTTCTCATTCCACCAATCAGAACCAAGCTGAATCCCCCATCAAGCGCTTTTCACGAATGTTTCCTCATGCAACATCCGACAAAAGTGGATACTTTAAAATCCGAGGGGTGGACCCACTTACCCCTTACTTCCTGTATGGCGGGGGAGATGGCTGGGCACTCGTAGACGACGTCCCCAAAACAGTGAGAAGTGGCTCCACTCCGATTCGACTGGAGTTTTGGAAACTCTATGGAGGGATCTCAAAAGCTTTCTTCAGAGATCATTCCATCCCCCCAGGAATCCCAGGAAGTAGGATTTATGAAGGGAATTATGAAGGATGCCTTTTGGCTTCAAGACTCGGGTATCAACCCAGGGACGTGACTTTCCCCTCCCCTGCCTTAGCCCTCTCAGGACTACCCTATCCCAAAGGGGGTTTCTCCGATGGTTTTTTGGATTGGAGGACAAACTACTGTTTCCTTGGGCTGAAAGATGGAAAAATCCCAAGCATCACTTTGCCAGTCTGCTTCAAAATTCCAGGACTTAAGGATGAGACAATCCAGCTCCGTCTTGTACCCCTAAAAAACACCTTACCAAAACCTCAAAAAATCTTTTTCACAAAGACGGTTCCAGGCTTTGGAAACGCCATTCTTTCATTCAAACATAGTATCAACCCGGCTGCTTGCGGCCTCACAACAAATCATGGGCCTTCGCTGGCTTCTTTCCGGGCTCGGTTGGTGTTTCTTTCACAAACAAAATCCCCATCTTTTAAAAAATATATAAGAAAGCTTTGGGGTTCCCCTTACAAGGTTTCAGGGATCCCTTATGGAGAATATCATGTACGATTGGACCTCATGACGGGCCCAAACCTTTTTCCTCTCGAAGGGAAACGGGTCACAATCGGCCCCCATCCAACGAAACTATCCTGGGACCTCCACAAGGCTGCAGGCGTCCTTTTCGATCCTGAAAAAGCTCGTAGTGGGGAAATGGAGATCCAGTACCGTGACCTGTTTGGAAAAAGGAAAAAGTCGCTTCGGATAACCGGGCCACCTTTTTATGTCTACCCCTTATGGGAGAGCAATTTTGATTTCAAAATCAAGTTTATCAACCTGGGAAGAGGCCCCTCAGAAACTCTCAAGGGTATCTCTCTGACCGCCGGAAAGGTTTTGAAGGTTCCATGTTTCAAATGAACAAGGCAAAGCAATCCGCCCCCATTTGGCCCAAAGTAGCAGCCCGGTTGACCCGGTTCTCCCTTGCATCCCTCTATCTTTTCTTCGGGGTCCTTAAAATCCCCCTGATCCTCTCCCGCTCCCCTTCCACGGTTTTGCCTATCTGGCTGTTGGCATGGATTTGCTCTCTTGAACTCTGCCTCGGAATCTGGTTTCTGCTTTCCTCCTCTAAATTCCAATTCCTTCTTTCCCTCCTCTTTTCCCTCTCCCTCTTCTCCGGTTTTTTGCTCCTTTATCTCGGAGGCATCGATCTCTCTTCCTGCGGATGCTTTGGTTCCCTCCAAGCGAAAATCCATGACCACCTCCTTGTCCTCCTGTCCCTGATCGGGCTCTCTGCATACGGTCTTGTTCTTTCCTTCAGAAAGCGTGACATCCCTTTCCCGGGACAACCTGAGGCTCCTTGAGGTCTAACAACGAAGCCCCCCCAAGGCCCTTTCCAGGTGAGGAACCATGGAACACCCAACTGACCCAGTCGCCCGCCGTTTTTTTTCGGGCTCGGGCAGGGCAGCCCCAAAGCCATGGAATCGTTCAGGACGAGACATTGGATGCCTCCAGGGCCATCGCCGGCCTTGGGCAGGAGAGACCCAAAGCTTTGGAAGCCCTCAGGGCTTCGAGAGCATGAGGTAGGCGAGGCGGTAGCGCAGGTGGCCGGGCTGGGAGTCGGGGACCTTGAGGAGGAAGGCGAAGGCGGGGCGTTTGCCCCAGGCGAGCTGGCAGAGGAGGGTGTCCCGGGTCGCGGCTTTGACCTGGACGAGGACGACGGGGGGGATGCCCTTTTGGTAGAGGCTGCCGAGGAATTCGCCGCGGTCGAAGGAGCGGCCGCCGGGGCCGGCGTCGACGGCGCGGAAGAGGGGGTGGAAGCAGGACTCGAAGGCCTTGCCGGTCTGGTCGTTTTTTTGCGCCTTCCAGGCCTCGCTGCGTTTTTGGTAGGTTTCGAAATAATCCATGGCGGCGCCGCGCTGGGCGTGGCTGACCTGCTGCTGGGTACCACGCAGGGGGTCCACGAGGGCTTCGAGCAGGCGGGTCTGGACGGAGATCATGCGGCCGATTTCTTCCTGGATCAGGGGTTTGGGGCCGAGGCTCCGTTGTTCTCTGCCTCCTCCCCCTTGGGCCATTTCCCGGAGCCCTCTCCCTCCCGAATCGAAGGGACCCAGGATGGCCATGGCGATGAGGCCGACCAGGGAGAAGAAGAGGAGGAGCCAGACCACGGGACGTCCCCCGCGCCTGTTCCCACTTTTTTTGCGGGAAGAACCGAAGCGGCGGCCACTGTTGCGAAAGCCGGTGGCAGCCTGCCAGGAGAGCCGGAAGTTCTCCGAGCAGGTCTCGCACTCGTGCAAATGCTGCGCAAGAGCCTTGCGGTCGACGGAATCCAACTCCCCCTCAATGTAGGGCGAGAAGAGACCCTCGAAGTATTTACAGCGGTCGACCTGTTCCCCTGGCTCCATTCCTGCGTTTTCGGCAGAGACGGAGCTAGGACCTTAGGGCTGCGACTCGCGCTGCTGTTCCCCCCACTGAGGCAACCCAGGCTGGGCGACCAGCAGGGTGCCCCACACGGGTGGATCAAACAGGGCCGGCGGCCGACCTGCTCAAACGGCAGGCCCGGCGGAGCCAGAGCATGGCCCGCTCGACTTCGCGGGGGGTGATCACGGGAATCTGCACATATTCCCGACCATCCTCATCCACGGAGCCTTTGATCTTCTTGGCGTCCTTGATCTTGAGGGCTTCGGAGACCTGGGGAGGAGCGAGCTTGACCACCACGCCCTTGCGGCCGAGGTAGGCGAAAACTTGCCCCCTGACGAGGAACGAGTCCTTCCGGTTGAGCTTCTCCCGGGTGACATCCTTCCAGGCCTCGAGACGTTCGACGATTGTTGCGAGTGGATCCATTGGGCGAAAGAGTATACCGTTTTCGCACCAAGGATCAATGAAAACTCTTTGCAGACCTGGGGCCAAGGCCCACTATTTTTTTCCCAGGAGGGCATGCCCGAGGTTCTTGAGGACGGCGCTGGCCATCTGGGGGTTTTCGAGGAGGCGGCGTTTGCAGTAGGCGGTCGCGAGGGACCAGTCGGTGGCAAAAGGAACGTAGAGGCGGACCCGGACGGGACCGACCCCGCCGAGCTCCCCGCGAACGAGCTGCTGCTGGATTTTCCCTCGGGGAACCCCATAGAGCATCTGAACTTCGAAGCGGGAGGCGTCCACTCCCGTTTCCGGGACGATCTCTTCGAGGAAGCGGCGGATGACCGGCTCGTCATGGGTGGCGAATTCGACGAAGCAGCCCTTCTTCAGGAGGATCCCGGCGTAGTCGAGCATACGGCGCTTCATCTCGGCCTTGTCGGTGGTGGCGATCTGGGGGGATTCGTTGTAGATCCCGATCACGAGGCGGACGCGGGCTTCTGGCGGGATGCGGGCCAGGTCGTCTCGGGTGCGCTCCAGGCGGGTCTGCAGGACGGCCCCGACGTGGTAGCCACCGCCCGCCCAAAGCTCCTCCAAAAGGCGCAGGGTCCACTCGGTCCAGTGGTGGTCCTCCATGTCGATCGTCAGCCCCACTCCCTTTTGCCTGGCCTCCTCGCTGAAGGCCAGGATGGCCTCCCGGCTTCCGGCGGCGTCCATGCCCTCCCCTCGGTTGAGGGGCCGGGTGGTGTAGGAGGAAGGTTTGAGGGAAACGGTCGGGCGGGTCTCCTGGGGGCGCTCCGCGCAGGCCGCGATCATCCTATGGTAGACCTCGACAACGACGTCCACTTCCTCCTGGCGATGGATGTCCTCCCAGAGCAGGTCCAGGGTAGAGAAGAGCTTCTTCTCCAGGCCCTTGTCCACTACGGCCAGGGCTTCTTCCAGCGAGGCTCCGGCGACGTAGGGGCGGGCGAAGACTTTGACGAGGGGGCCCGGCAGCATGCGGACGAATAACGACAAGGCGCGATCTCCGAGAGGGGAAAAGGGTGAATCCTGGCGGTTGCCCGCCCCCGGTGCAAGCCTGCTCCGGGCGGAGAAGGATCCCCTTCGATTCCCTTCGGGAAACCAGTAGACTTGGGAGGGAATTCTGATCAACCGCCACCCCGAGGCCTGCACATGACCTTCAAGAAGATCCTTGTCGCCACCGATTTTTCCGACTGCTCCCTGGGGGCGGTCAAAGAGGCGGGAGAGCTCGCCCGCAAGCTCGGGGGGGAGATCATCCTCTGCACTTCGCTCGAAGCCCCGGAGGAGACGACACTCCTTGGAGGCTCGATCAAGCCGCTGATCGACTTTCCCAAGGAGACGGCGGATGCGGAGAAGAAGCTCCGGCAGTTGATCGAGGACGCGGGGATCTCGGATGTTGCCAAGAGCGTGCGGGTCACCCCCCACGCCCCCGGCGAGGAGGTCCCCGAGCTGGCCGAGAAGCTGAAGTGCGACCTCATTGTGGTCGGGACGCATGGGCGGACGGGATGGCGGCATTTTGTCATCGGATCGGTGACGGAGCGCATCATCCGAAAGACGGAGATCCCGGTCCTGGCCATCCCCTGCAAATGAGCGGACGGGGCGGAGGGGCGGGCGAGGTTCGCCGCTCGGCTTCGGGGTTTTCGAGGGGGAGTCTGGGGGGGATCCTGGGAAGCGCTTTTCTCCTTGGGGCCTTGGCCCAGTTTCTCACGGGGTGCAGCAGCATGGACGCGGATTCTCTTACCAAGATGGGCGAGCACGGGATTTCGGAGCGGCTCGCGCGGGCGCGGGCGGGGCGGGTGCGGAACCCGCGCTATGAGCTGGAGCTGCGGTTGGACAGGGCCCGGGAAGCGGGGAGTCGGGGAGGAGAAGCAGGGGCAGGGGAGGAGGATGGGAAAGAAGGAAGGGGGAGCCAGCTCGTCAGCGGGCGGCTGCGGCTGCGCTTCGAACTGGCGCCGGGGGGCGCGGGAAGGCCGCTGCTGCTGGACTTCGACGGGGTGGAGCATGGGGCGGTGCGGCTCAACGGCAGGGAGCTGGAGCGGCTCGAGCGGCGGGCCGACCACCTGCTGCTCCCCGCGGCGGACCTGCGGGAGGGCGAGAACCTCCTGGACCTGCGCTTCGGGGCGCGCGCAGCGGCGGCGGGCTCGCCGCTCAACCTCTACCACGACGCCAAGGAGGGGGAGACCTATCTCTACACGCTGACGGTGCCCTCGGACGCGCATCGGATCTATCCCTGCTTCGACCAGCCGGACCTGCGGGGGCGCTTCGTCCTGAGCCTGGACCTGCCGGAGGACTGGCGGGCGGTGTCCAACGAGCGGCGGGTGTCGGAGAAGCGGGAGCATGGGCGGCGGCGGCTGCGCTTCGGGGAGACGGCGCCCCTGCCGACCTACCTCTTCGCCTTCGCAGCAGGGCCCTTTGCGGTCAAGGAGAAGGACGGGCTGCGGGCCTTCTACCGCCCAGCCAAGACCTCCTGGTGGGACGACCGCCTCTTCGAGCTGCACCGGGAGGCCCGCGCGTTTCAGGAGGGGCTGTTCGGGCATGCCTACCCCTTCGCCAAGCTCGACTTCGTCGTGCTGCCCGCCTTTCCCTATGGGGGCATGGAGCACGCAGGCGCGATCTTCTACCGCGAGTCCGCCCTGCTCTTCGACCACGAACCCGGCCCCCTCCAGCTCCTGCGCCGCCGCCTCCTCGTCTACCACGAGGTCGCCCACCAGTGGTTCGGGAACCTCGTCACCATGCGCTGGTTCGACGACCTCTGGCTCAAGGAGGGCTTCGCCACCTTCGCCGCCTGGAAGACCCTCGCCGCCCTCCACCCCGAAGCCCAGGCCTGGAAGCTCTTTTACGAGCGCACCCTGCCTCCCGCCCTCCGCGTCGACCGCAGCCGGGGCAGCCGCCCCATCTACCAGCCCCTGGCCAACCTCGACCAGGCCAAGTCCAACTACGGCCCCATCGTCTACAACAAGGCCCCCGCCGTCCTCCGCCTCCTCGAATCCTACTGCGGGGAGGAGGCCTTCCGCCGCGGCCTCGCCGCCTTCCTCCAGGAGCACGCCTTCGGCAGCGCAGACCACAGCCAGCTCCTGGCCGCCCTCGGCGAAGCCGCCGGCAAGGACCTCGCCCCCTTCGAAGCCGCCTGGCTCAAGTCCGAGGGCGCCCCCACCCTCGAGGCCCAGTTCCCCAGCCCCCCGCCCAAAGGGGACAGCCATCTCTCCCTCCGCCAGTCCGGCTCCTCCGCCCCCTGGCCCATGCGCCTCCTCGTCCAAGCCGGCTTCGACCCCAAGGGGGACAGCCATTCCCCTCAGTCCACCCCCAAGCCAGAGCCCAAGCAGGGAAGCCCTTCTCGCCCCTCCTACGCCAAGCCGGAGCCCAAGGGGGACACCCATTCTTGGACCCTCGACCTCAGCGAAGGCCAGGCCCAGGCTGCCCTTCCCGGCTCACCGGCCGCACTCCGCTGGGTCCTGCCCAACGCGGACGGAGCCGTCTACGCCGAAACCCTGCTGGACCCCAGGACCATCGCCTGGGCCCTCGCCCACCTGCCCAAGGAGCGCGATCCCCTCCGCCGCACAGTCTTCCTCTCCGCCCTCTTTCATAGCTGCCGCGAGGGCCTCCTCCCGCCCCTGGACCTCGCCCGCCTCCTCCTCGCCCTCCGCCCCCTGGAGCTGGGGCCCCAGACCCGGCAGCGCCTCCTCGCCATGCTCGCCACCATCCTCCGGCGCTGGGCCCCCGAGACCCCCGAGACCCAAGCCCTCCAGGACCGCCTCGAAGCCGAGCTCCGGGACGACCTGCAACAGGGCCGCCACCCCGCCTCCGCCCGCCCCATGTTCGCCGCCTTCTGCCGCTGGGCCAGGAGCGAAGCCAGCCTGGGCCTTCTCGAAGCCCTCCTCGACGGCAAACAGCGCCTCCCCGCCCTCCCCCTCTCCATCCAGGACAAGAGCCTCGCCCTCGCCGCCCTCCTCGCCAGGTCCCGCCCCGGCGCCGACTCCCGCCTCGCCCGCCTCCGGGACCAGAGCCCCCAGGACATCTCCCGCGACCTCTACCTCGCCCAGGCCGCCCGCCCCGGCCTCGCCCACAAAAAAGCCCTCTTCGACTCCTGGTTCCGCAAAGACGCCCCCCCCGAGCAATGGATCCAGGACGCCCTCCCCTTCTACCACTGGCCCGGCCAGGCCGCAGACAGCCTCCCACTCCTCCGCCAGGCCCTCGAAAAAGCCCTCTGGATCCGCGACCACCGCAAGATCTTCTTCCTCCCCGCATGGTTCGACGCCTGGCTCGGCGCCCAAAAAGGCCCCGCCGCCCTGCAAATCTGCGAAGACTACCTCAGGGCCCACCCCCATCTCCCAGGGGACATCCGCGACAAGCTCGAAGTCCCCCTGGCCGA
>DROQ01000067.1 GCA_011321845.1 Planctomycetota bacterium
GGCGTGTTGGTCGATGATGGCGAAGCCCTCGTCGGTCTCGAGCAGGATGAAGAGGTTGCGGATGACGAGGAAGCGTCGCGCTCTTTGAAAAAGGAGGGAGGCAGGGGGGCGCGCGCCGGGGGGAAGGGTAGCGGGGAAGTCTGTCGGGGACGAGGACGTGGGGGGAGGGGAGGCGGGAATGTCTGTTGGGGACGAGGAGGTGTAGGGAGGGGTGGGAATGTCTGCGGGGGACGAGGACCCGGGGGGAGAAGAAGCTGGGATGTCGGTCGGGGACGAGGACCTGAAGGGAGAGGCGGGGATGTCGGCCGGGGAAGAGGACCCAGTAGGAGGGGCGGCCTCCCCGGGCCTGGTGCAAGGAGGAATCTTGGAGGAGGGAGGGACCTTGGAGGAGGGAGGGACCTTGGGAGAGGAGGAGGCCCCCCTCCCCACCGCGGGCAGGGTTCCAAAGCTGCCGCCGATGGCCTCGCCGGGGCCGAAGAGGCCCTTGGGGAGACCGGGGAAACCGGTGGAGGGTTGGATGTCTTCGGCCACGCGGCCTGGGGTGCGGCCGGGGGTCCCGGGGGCGCCGGCTTCGAGTTCTCGCTCCCCGGCGCCGAGGCGGCTGCGGCGCTTGCCCAGGGCTTCGAGGATGCCGCGGCGGAGGGCGGAGAAGACGGGGCGCGGCTCGTGGAAACGCACTTCGGTCTTGGTCGGGTGGGCGTTGACGTCCACACGGCCGGGATCCATCTGCAGGTGGAGGAAGGTGACGGGGAAGCGCCCCCCCATCAGGTACTCGCGGTAGGCTTCTTTGATCGCGAAGGAGAGGCTGCGGTCCTTGATCGGGCGGCCGTTGAGGAAGAGGAACTCCTGGCTGCGGTCGCGCCGCGCCCCGTCGGGATCCACGACGTAGCCGGTCACCAGGACGCCGCCCGCCTCGTAGTCGACGGGGAGGCAGAGAGCCTGCACGCTCTTGCCGAAGAGCTTGCCGATGCGCACGAGGGGATCCTCACCCGGCGCGAGGTCGAAGTTTCTGGAGCCCTCCACCCGGAAACCCACCTCGGGGTGGGCGAGGGCGAGCCTGGTCAGGACCTCGAGGCAGCGGGATTTTTCGGCGGGGCTGGACTTCAGGAAGCGTCGGCGGGCGGGGACGTTGTAAAAGAGGTCCCGCACCTCGACCAGGGTCCCCTGGGGAGAGGCGGCCGGAGCGACCTCGCTGATGACCCCCCCTTCGGCGCGCACTACCGCGCCCATTTCCGCGCCCTCGGCCCGGCTCAGGATGCGGGCCCGCGCCACTGAGCCGATGGAAGCCAGGGCCTCGCCCCGAAACCCGAGGCTGACGATGGCCTCGAGATCCTCCAGGTCCTTGAGCTTGCTCGTCGCGTGACTGACGAAGGCCAGCCGCAGATCCTCGGCGCTCATCCCCCGCCCGTTGTCACGGATGCGGATCAGCTGCTTGCCCCCCTCCTCGAGCAGGATCTCCACGCGGGTGGCCCCGGCGTCGATGCTGTTCTCTACGCACTCCTTGAGCACCGAGAAGGGCCTCTCCACCACTTCCCCGGCCGCGATCTGGTTGATGACTTCGGGTCGCAGGACTTGGATCATTGGTACTCTCCCTCGAGAATTTTCCGCCTCGACTCCAACAGGGCCTCGCGGAGCATCTGCTCCAACAGGATGATGGGGTCCTCCCCCATCGTCCTGAGCCGTGTCTCGGCGCGCAGCAGCGCCCCCTGGATCCGCGCCAGGCTGGCCCGGTCGTGCTTGCGCAGCCAGGAGGCGAAGCGCTCCTTGAAGTAACCCCCGTGCTCCTGCACCACCTCCTCGAAGGACCTCCCCTCCTCCCGCTGCCGTAGGGCAAGAAAACCTTTCTCGAGGGTGGAGGAGAGCCAGCTGGTCACCATCGGAAAAACCGCGCCCGTGTCCATGCGCTTGCCGTCCCGGTCGCGCAGCCCCTGGGTCTCCAGAGCCCGCAGGGAGCGCAAGCTCCGCACCAGATCCTTCTCGAGCAGGGCCTCCACAAACTCGAACTGGCTGGACTCGAAGGCTGTGCTCAGAACCGCGCGCATCTCCTTGGGACTGGGATTCTTCCGATCCACGAGTCCGGCGAGGCGCGTCAGCTCCCCATCCAGGACCCCGGGGTCCGAACCGCAGACCTCGGTGAGAAAGAGCGCCGCGTTGGGGTCGAGTTGGAGACCCTTGGTCCGGGAGTGGTCCTGCACCCAGCGCACCAGCTCGGCGCTCTGCGGAGGCCGGTTGCCGAAGGGTTTGTCATAGAGCCGCCGAAACTCGAACCAGCCGTACTCCTTTTTGAGCTTGCGCGCCACAGAGCTGCGCCCGTCGAGGCGCTCGGCCTCGATGATCAGAAAGTTGCCCGGCGCCATGCGGTCCAGGACAGGGAGCAGGGCCTTGCCGTGCTGGCTCAGCCACCTGCTCGCGTTCCGGAGGAGGAGGATCTTGGCCCCCCCAAAGAGGTCTCCCGTCCCCAGGTCCATCAAAAAATCCTGGACCCGCTCATGGTTCAAACTCTCGCGCTCCAGCCCGTCCAGTTCCACCGCCCCCTCGCCCCCCGCTCCTCCTCGGGAAAGGCGCTTGCGCAACAAGTCCAGAGCCCTGCCCCGAAACCATGCGTCCTGCCCCACGATCACGAAGACCTTGGGCGCCTTCCCCGAAGCCAGGAGGGCCTCGAGGCGTGTCCATTCTTTCGCGGGGTTGGGGGCAGCCATGTAGGGAGGAGGGCCTCGGTTCAGAAGAGAAAATCCAAGAAGGTCAACATGGCGAGAAGAAGGCTCACCAGGCCGTTCATCGTAAAGAAAGCGGCCTTCACCTGCGAGAGGTCGTCGGGGCGCACCAGGCGGTGTTCGTAGAAGAGGAGGAGGGCCGAGAGGACCACTCCCAGCCACCAGAACAGACCCAGCCCCACCCAGACCCCCATGAGACCCAAGGAGGCGACGGTAAGAAGGTGGAGGAGGGAGGAGAGTCGCAGAGCCATCCGAATCCCGAAGCGGGCGGGGATGGAATGCAGGCCCAGGCCCCGGTCGAAGCCCTCGTCCTGGCAGGAATAGATGATGTCGAAGCCCGCCACCCAGGTCAGCACCGCGAAGGCGAGGAGCAGGGGGATCCCGATGTCCTCGAGGGAGCCCTTGGCCGCGATCCAGGCCCCGAGCGGCGCGAGACCCAGCGCAAGGCCCAGCACAAGATGGCAGGCCCAGGTGAAACGCTTGGTGTAGCTGTATCCCAGGAGAACCACCAGGACCAAGGGCGAGAGCCAGAACGCCAGGGGATTCAGGGCCCAGGCTGTTCCCATGAAAACGAGGGAAGAGAGCAGGACCAGGACCAGGGTGGCTCGGGGGGAGATCTTTCCCGCGGGGATCTCCCTTTCCCGGGTCCTCGGGTTGGCTTCGTCGATCTTCCGGTCCGCCCAGCGGTTGAAACCCATGGCCGCAGTCCGGGCCGCGACCGCCGCGAGCACAACAAGCAGCAGGAGGGAGAGAGGAGGCAAGCCCCCCTCGGCCAGGACCAGGGAGATCAGGGCGAAGGGGAGGGCGAAGACCGAGTGGGAAAACTTGACCAGCGAGAGGTACGCCTGGAGTCTGGCCATCAACGCCCCCCTCCCGAGCCCCTTGTCCCGGGCTCCTCTCCATAGGTCGCGGGATCGGGGTTGTCCCAGTGGGCAAGCTCCCCGGCGTCGAAACCGAGGCGGCTCAGGATCTTGCCCACCACGAAGTCCACAAGGTCCTCCAGGGTCTTGGGCCGCTGGTAGAAACCGGGTGAGGCGGGCAGGAGGATGCCCCCCGCCCGGGCGAGGCTGAGCATGTTCTCCAGGTGGATGAGGTTGAGGGGAGTCTCCCGGGGAACCAGGAGGAGTGTGCGTCCCTCCTTGAGGGCGACGTCCGCGGCCCGCTCGATGAGCCCGATGGAATATCCGTGGGCGATGCGGCCCAGGGTCCCCATGGAACAGGGGCAGACGACCACCGCCTCGATCCCCGCCGAACCGCTGCTCGGAGCCGCTTCCACCTCCCGCGGGTCGTGGAGGGTGATCCCTTCGGGGTCCTGGAACAGATCCTCGATCCCCCACTCTCCCTCACGGAGCCGGATTCCCTCTTCATAGCGGAGCACCCTCAGGGCCGGTTCGGAAAGGATCAGCTCCACCCGGACCCCTCGCCTCTGCAGCTCCTCCACGAGACGGAGCCCGTAGATCGCCCCCGAGGAGCCGGTCATCGCCACACAGACGCGCCGGTCCCCCCCCTCTCGTTTCACTTCTTCTTCGCGCTCCACGGTTCACCCATCAGCCCGAACCCTTCGGGACCAGGCCCCAGTATAGGCAGGCGATGCCGAAACTGAGGAGCTTGTACTGGCAGCTCTCCAAGCCCGCCTCCTCCATCAGGGAGACAAAAGCCTCCCGCTCGGGAAACTGCATCACGCTCTCGGGGAGGTAGTCATAAGCCTTGCTCCCCCGCGACCCGGGGGAGAGCAGGGAACCGATCTTGGGAAGAATCCTTCGAAAGTACCAGAGGTAGAGAGGCCCAAGAACGGGAGTCCTCGGCTTGGCAAACTCCAGGACCAGCACCTTGCCCCCGGGGCGGACCACCCGGGCCATGTCCCGGAGCCCTTGCACTGGATCCTGGACATTGCGGATCCCGAAGGCCACGGTCGCAAGGTCGAAGGAATCCCGGGCGAAGGGCAGCCTCTGCGCGTCAGCCGCGAAGAACCGGACCCGCTCCCCATGCTGCCGGCTGCTTCGTTTTTCCTCTCCCCGCTCCAGCATCTCGACGCAGAAATCCCCCCCGAAAACCAGGCAACCCGCCCGCGCGAAGCTGAAGGCGAGGTCCCCTGTCCCCGAGCAGACATCCAGGACCCGAACGGCCGCGCTCCCCTCGAGGCCGGCCCCACCCTCCAGGGCCTTGGCCACCGTCCTCTTCCGCCAGAGGGCGTCGATCCCCCCGCTCAGGGTGTGGTTGAGCAGATCGTAGCGGGGAGCCACCTCCGCGAACATGCGGCGGACCTTGGCCCCTTCGGGCTGCATCCCTTTGGTCTCGTGGATTCCCCTGCCTCGCTGGATGAGTCCTGAACTTCTGAAAGGGTCGCTTGCCTTTTTCCTTGCAGGGTCCTTACAGGATTCCTTGCCGGATTCCTGCAAGAACTACTGCCTCCAATAGTGGCAAAGACTGGTCACCCCGGGAGCGGCGATTCGAGCCAAAACCAACCCAGTGTCCAGTTCGACCACATCCACCTTGCCGACGTCACCGAGGGCGACCAAAAGGTAGCGCGGAAGGGAGGCAATCGTGTTCCCGGCTTTCAGCATCCCCTTCCCGGAATGATCCGCATAGGTCAGATTGCTGATGAAGGTGCTCCGGAGGTCGGGGAGGGCGCCCACGTTGTAGATGTCATCCAAGGCGATATCCACCGGGTCATTCCCCGAAAGACGGTTCGTGGCATCCGCCTTGGCCCCGCCGAGGACGCCGTTCACCGTCCAGACCCGCTGCCTGAAGGTTGGGGGGAGAATAAAGCCCCCCTGAGAGGCGTCGATGGGCAGGGGACCGAGGGGACTGGCCGTCAACTCGAGGTGGGTCACCACCCCAAAGCCATTCGCATCGGTGTTGGCCACCCACACCGCAGAGTTCGCCGAGAGAATATCCGGCTGGATGGTGGTGGCCCCCCGAAACTTGGCATCGTTGGGCACGCCGATCACGTTGTCGAAGCCGATTCCATTGATCCCATCCGGACCCGATTCAAAAACCGCGACCGTTCCATCTCCGTTCAGGATGTAGGCGAAGTAGATCCCCGTCTGCCACCCGAGGTTCACCTGTCTCGGAGTCACGGCCACCTCGATGGGCTTGTTGATCCCGCGGAGGATGGTCTTGCGGACCTTGAGATCCGCTCCACCGATGATGCTCATCGAGTCATCCAGAGAATTCACGACCAGGACATCCTCTCCCTCGGGCTGCCAGGCGATTCCCGTCGGCCCACGTCCCACCTTCGCCTCGGAGATGATCTGGTGGAAGGTCAGAGAGGAGGGATCAATGTCGATGAAATCCACGGTTCCCGAGGAGAAGTTGGTCACAGCCAGACGCTTCAGGTTGGGCGCCATGGCCATGGAATAGGGATCCGAGAGTTTGATGGTCTCCAGAACCGTGAAGCGGTTGCTGTTCACGACCAGGACCTGCTTCTTCCCGCGGTCGAGCACATAGAGGAAATGGCCGATCTGCTGCCTCGAGGTATAGGGGCAGAAGGGCGTCGGCGGCTGGGGGCTCCCGGGCGGGGGAATGGGTCCCACAAACACGCCATTGTAATAGCCTCCAAAAATCCCGAACTTGGCCGGATCCGTAGTCAGGGGATCTCCCTTGGTCAGACGGTTGATAGGACTCCGGGGGCAGGGACCCACGGGAGGATGCACAATCGTGTTCATCCCGGGGATTTGACCCGCGAAGTCGGTGCTGGTCGTCATCGTCGGCTCTTCCCCGAAAATGCCGTAGGCGGGGTTCGGGGGCGGAATCAGGAGCTTGGGAGGGTTGGGATGAGGAGCGACGGTAATGCTGTTCCCCCAGGCGTTCTGCGTGGACAAGGTGACAGGATTGACCTGGTTGGTCCGGGAGACATTGGAGTTGATGTTCTCGTTGTTGAAGAGCTTGTCCAGCGGCTGTCCGATCTGGATGTCCCCCACCTGGCTCACGATGTTCTTGTCGAGGAGCAGGGTGGAAAGAGTAGAGGTCCTGGTCAGAGTCAGGGCACCCTCCCCTCCCGCATCCAGGTTGGTTTTTCCGGGCTGGAGAGCGGGGAAGACTCCCGGCTGTCCCCGGTTGGGATTGCGCGGCCAGTTGCTGTTGGTGATGTCACCCGTCCCCTGGCCCGCGCCGTTCATATCGATCACCGAGACCCCCACCTGGTCCCCGGATGCCCGTCCCACATAGATCGCCTCGGGGGCCACAGGAGCGTTCACCAGTCCGGGTCCGTCTCCCGTGGTGAAATTGGTGGTCACGGTTGTCCCCAGCAATTGCCCCGCGAGATCATGGCAGGTGTTGTTCACGGTGACCGTGGTCAGAGTCTTCCCAAGGAGCTGGAAAGCGGGCCGGATCACGTAGGTCGTCAGATCGCCGGAGGATTTGGGGTCCGCATAGTAGAGGACCGGGGCGTTCACGCTGTTGATCGAGAGGGAAAGGGAGATGCTCCCCGTTCGGGGAGTCTTGTCCATGGTCGAGAAGAAGGCCCCGATATCCCGAGGGTTCATCGGCTTGGAAAAGCTCACCTCGATGGTCGTCAGGGGGTCCACCCCCTTGACCCCGTTGCCCGGAGTGATGGAGACCTGGTTCGCGGAGACCTTGGTAAAGCCCAGAACCTGGGGAACGATCGTGTCCGTCCCCACGACGCTGGCCGTGAGGACCTCCTTGGTCAGAGGCTTTCCCCGGATGTCCAGAACGGCCGAGGTGATCTCTACCCGGATGATCTTGCCCGTGGGAAAGGTCTCGAAGGTATCCAGATCCCCGTCCGCGTCCGGAATGAAGACAAAGCTGTCCTTACCCAGGAGGTCGGTCTCGTTGTCGAAACCGGAGGGGAATCCCGAGGCACGGCTGTCCACCACCGTATTCACCCCATTCTTGACCTCGACCGCCTTGGTCAGGGTCAGGTCGAAACCGGGGGTCGCGAGATTGTCCAAATAGGTCTTGCCGTTGATGAAGGCCCGCCCCTTGACGATCTGTTGCGTCTCGGTGGTGGGGTCGTACGCCACCACCTGGATGGAACCGGTCAGACCCGAGTTGATCTGGTCGGCGGCCCGGTCCGAGAGGATGGAGTCGATCTTGAGGTAATGACTGAAGCGCAGCAGGAGGAACTGGTTTCCCGCGCTGCCGTTGGGAAGACGCGCACTGCTCTCCCAGGTCGCCACTGGGAGGACCTTGTTGACCGAGGTCTGATTTTCCTTGAGCACGGATTCGGAAGTGATGTTGACGATCTTGGTCGTAGGTTGCTTGAACTCGTCCAACTGGGCGATGCGATAGGGATAAAGCTGCCCAAGACCGGTGGAAACCAAGGTCACCTCGAAGGGTCCTTGGTTCCCAGGCCCTCCGGGAGCCCCCCCGCCGCAGGAGGCCGCGACGAAGAGGAGGCTGAGCGCTACCAGAGATCCGGTCGCCTTGGAGAACGATCTGGAAAAAGATCTGCTTGTCATGTTCATCTTCATGAGATTGCCCCAAAAAGGAGACGGGATTCCAAAGAGTTCCAAAAAGGTCTGATCCTCGAAATCCTACTGCCTCCAATAACTAGAGAGGACACGGACCCCGGGAACGGGGATGCTCCGCACCACATTGCCCGAGTCGATCTCCACAACGTCGACCCTTCCGCTGTCCCCAAGGCCCACAAACATAAAGCGGGGGGTGACCGCCGGCGTAGGCTGTCCATTGATGAACTTGAAATGGCCCTTGCCGGAATGGTCCGCGTAGACCAGGTTCGAGATAAAGGTGCTGGCCACATCGGGATAGGCGCCGAAGTTGTTCATGTCGTCCATCGCAATATCCACGATGTCCTTGCCATTGAGTTTCTGCTTGGACTGGTCCGGATTCCCGAGGGAGCCCGTAATGGTCCAAACCTTCTGGCGGAAGGTCGGGGGAAGTGTGAACCCCCCGTTGCTGGCGTCGATGGGCTGAGATCCGGTCGGGCTCGAAGTGAGTTCGAGGTGGGACACCCTGGCGTTCCCCTCCGAGTCCTGGTGGGCCACCCAGCAGGCGGAAACCGCCGACCGGGGATCGGGCTGCAAAGTGGTGGCGTTCCGGAAATGGGCCTGTTCGGGAACCCCGATGATCTGGTCGAAACCGATCCCGTTGATTCCATCGGGGCCGGATTCATAGATCGAGACCCTTCCATCCTGGTTGAGGATGAAGGCGTAGTAGACACCCGAGTTGAACCCTACCCCCACTTGCCGCACCGCGACCGCGACCTCCATCGGACCGTTCATCTGCCCGATCACGCTCTTGCGGAGCTTGAGGTCGGCCCCGTTGATGATGGAGATGGAATCGCCCAGGGAATTGCACACGAGGAGATCCTCCCCCTCAGGCTGCCAGGCGAGTCCGGTGGGACCGCGCCCCACCTTTTCCTCGTGGACCACCTGGTGGAAGGTCTTGGAGCCAGGATCGATGTCGATGAAGGTCACCGAGTTCGCCGAAAAATTGCTGACGGCCAGCCGCTTCAGGTTGGGAGAGATCGCCATCGAGACGGGATCGGGAACCGAGATGGTCTCGATCAGGGTCATGCGGTTGCTGTTGAGCACCAGGATCCGCCTCTTTCCCCGGTCCAAGACATAGAGGAAATGGCCGATCTGCTGCCGACAGGCGTAGGCACAAAAAAGGATCGGGGGCTGGGGACTCCCCGGGGGAGGGTTGGGCCCAAAGAAGGTTCCTTGGAAGTTGGTGTGGAACACCCCCTTGTCCGGTCCGTCCGAGAAGGGATTGCCCTTGAGCAGGCGGTTGGTCGGACCCTGGACCTGGCACCCCGGCCCACCCATGTTCGCGACGGTCGGTTCCTCTCCGAAAATCGCCCTCGCGGGGTTGGGAGGAGGAAACTTGAGCTTGGGGGGATTGGGATGAGGGGCGACGCTGATGGAGTTTCCCCAGGCGTTCTGCGGAGAACGGGTGAAGGGGTTGACCTGGTTGGCCCGCGTCGCGAAGGGATTGACGTTTTCGTTGTTGAAGATCTTGTCCAGGGGCTGCCCGATCTGGATGTCCCCGATGTCCGTCACAATCCCGGAGTCGATCAGCAGATCCTTGAGCCTGGAAGACTTGGTGAGAGTCAGGGCGCCCTCGCCCCCCCCATCCAGCTTGCTCTTGCCGGGCACGAGGTTGGGCAGGACACCAGGTGCTCCGACGTTCGGGTTCTTGGGGAAATGGGAAGTCTTGGGATCTCCGGTCCCCTGCCCGAAACCGTTCAGGTCAATCACCGAAACCCCGGTGTTGGAGCCCCCCCTCCCCACGTAGATCGCCTCCGGGGCGACGGGGGCGTTCACAAAGCCGGGTCCCTCGCCGGTAGTGAAGGTCGTGCTCGCAGTCGTCCCCACCGCGACGGAGTTCAGTCCGTTGATGGTGTTGTTCACGAGGATGGTGAAGGGCAGGAGGTCGGGGAGGGTGTAGGCGGGCCGGATGACATAGTCCTGCAAGTTCCCGGGGGTCAGTGGATCCGCGTAATAGATCACAGGACTGACGGAGTTGGCCTGGGTCATATTGATCGTAATCCCCTTGGAAGCCGGGACCTTGTTGGTCGTCGAGAAGAAGGTTCCGACATCGGCGGGGTGAACCGGCTTGGTGAACTTGACGGAGATCGTTGTGGTGGGATCCACATCCACCTTGCCTCCACCGGGGGAGATCTCGGGTTTGCCCTTCTTCACTCCCACCACCTCGGGGGCGATGGTGTCTGCCCCGACGGTCGTTGCGGTGGAAACCTCGAGGGTCAAGGGTTTGCCCCGGTAGTCCAGGACGGCCGAAGAGACCTGGATCTGGATGATCTTGCTCGTGGGGAAGGTTTCGAAGGTGCTCAGGTCTCCGTCGCTGTCGGGGACGAAGACAAAGGCCTTCTTGGACACAAGATCCTCGTCCTGGGTAAAGCCGAGCGGGAATCCGGTAGCCCGGCTGTCCACAACACTCACATTGCCGTCCTTGTCCGCCTTGACGGCTCGGACCAGCTTGAGATCCACCCCGGGGGTCGCGGGATCGTCATAGTAGGTGAAACCGCCGATAAAAGCCCTCCCCTTGACCATGCTGGTCGTCTCGGTAGCCGGGTCGAAACTGAGAACCTGGATCGAACCCTTCAGCCCCGAGTTGCCCTGGTCCGCGGCATCCGCCGAGAGAATGGACTCGAGGTCCAGGTCATGGCTGAAACTCAGAAGCAGGTATTGGTTCCCCGGGCTCCCGTTGGGCAGGATCGCCGTGCTGGGCCAGGTGGCGACGGGAAGGACCCGGTTGGAGCCCTTCACATTGTCCCGGAGGTCATCCATCTTGGTGATGTTGATGATCTCGGTGGTCGGCCGCCCCTTGGAGTCCAGCTTGGTGATCCGGTAGGGATAAATCTGCCCTGCGCCCGTGGTCGCCAGACCCAGAGTGAAAGGGCCGCGGTTGTTCGGGTCGCCGGCCTGTCCACCGCTGCAGGCGGGGAGGCTGAGGAGGGCGATTCCGAGAAGACTTCCCAGCAAGAGGGTCCCCACCTTCGAAGATGCAGAACTCCAAGCGTCAGGTAATCCTTTCATTGTCTTCCTTTTTCCTTTGTGAGCAGGCTCCCCACCCTCCCGAGCCACCCTCCCGCGAGGGTTTCGGGCGCTGGAAAGCTACAAGCCAAAAGGTCATCACTTAGGGAGCGAACCCGACCCGAGCCGTTGGCACCACTCGAGGTTCCCTCCATCCGGGGCAAAGAGGTCCAAAACCATAACAGGGCCCCGGCCGAAAAGCCCGAGCAAACCGGACCCGGAGGCAGGGGAATATGGCTCCCCCTGCGGTTGGGGTGGCAAGGTCCATGCCGCATCCCCACCCATTTCCTCCAAAGAAGTATAACCCAGGCTGCGTCAAGGACTTGCCTCTTATTCCCCTGAGAGGCGGACCCTTCTCCCCTTCCCATGGGGCCCCGTCCCCTCCGGGCTTCGTGCGCGGGAGGCTTTTCCTTGTGCGGGAACGCACAAAAGGACCCGGAAAAAGCCGCTGAGGAGGAGCTTTGGGAACGGCCCCTCCTTTGCGTATCATGCGCCCATGGAGAAGGAACGCCACCCACCCGAAATGCCCCTCGAGGGCGAACACGAACTCGACCGCGCCCTCCGACCCGCCAGCCTGGCCGAATTCACCGGGCAGGCCGAGCTGGTGGCCAACCTCAAGATCACCATCCAGGCGGCCCGGGAGCGGGGCGAGCCCCTCGACCACCTGCTTTTTTGCGGCCAGCCCGGCCTCGGAAAAACAACCCTTGCCTGGCTCCTGGCCAAGGAAATGGGCAGCGAAATCTTCGTCACCTCGGGTCCGGCCCTGGCCAGCCCCAAGGACCTCGTGGGCACCCTCACCCGTCTGGGGCGTGGGGACATCCTCTTTGTGGATGAGATCCACCGTCTTCCCCGCAGCGTCGAAGAGTTCCTCTACTCGGCCATGGAGGACCAGGCCATCGACATCACGATCGACCAGGGGCCATCGGCCCGCTGCCTTCGCCTCAGCCTCCAGCCCTTCTCCCTGGTCGGCGCCACGACCCGGGAGGGCATGCTCGCCGCCCCCTTCCGAAGCCGCTTCGGCCTGGTCGAGCGCCTGGCCCCCTATCCCGTCGAGGACCTGGTATGCATCCTGCACCGGGCCGCCCAGTCCCTGGGTATCGGACTGGCAGAGGAGGCCGCGGTGGAAATGGCTGGGCGTTCCCGGGGCACGCCCCGCATCGCCCTGCGCCTCCTCCGGCGAATCCGGGACCGAGCCCAGGTCCAGGGAGAAGCGCGCATCGACCTTCCTCGCGCCCGGGAGGGGCTGAGAGCGCTGGGAATCGACGCCTTCGGCCTGGAACGCCTCGACCGGGAGCTGTTGATGGCCCTGATCGCACGGGGAGGGGGGCCTGTGGGTCTCAAAACGCTGGCAGCCTCCATCGGGGAAAGCGTGGAGACCATCGAAACGGTTTACGAGCCCTTTCTCCTGCGCCTCGGCTTTTTGAGCCGCACGCCCAGGGGAAGGGTGGCGACCCGGCGGGCCTTCGAGCACCTGGGGCAGCCCGTCCCCAGCACCTTCCAAACCCTGGCCCCCAAGCAGAAGGAGGGGATCCAGGAGGAGTTTGACTTCTGAGGCTTCCCGCCGAAATCCTCCGGGGAACAAAGAAGCCCGATGGGCCGGAAGGAAAGAGCGTGGGGCTCAAGATCGGCATCGCCCTGGGTCTCGGGATCGTGCTGCTCCTGCTCGCGCAGGGGCTCTCTCTCCTTTTCGGTCCCAAGGCCCGGGCGGCGGAGCGGAGCCGCATCCGGGTGCGCCTCTGCAGAGAGATCCGGGCACTGCGCTTCGAGGGTCCCGAACTCTGGATCGACGGACTTCGCCGCTACCTCCAGCCTGCCACCGGAGGACTCGCCATCCTGGTCGAAGAAGCCAAGAAAGAAGGTGCTCCCCCCGGCCTCCGCATCGAGAACGGTGGGCAGGAATACCGCCTCCCACTCGCTTCGCTGCACTTGCAATGGAAGGGTCCTGCCAGGATCCGCCTGGGCAAGGAGAAAACGTGGCGCCGCCTCTTTGGCTCCTTGCAGCTCCTGCGACGGGGAGGTGGCTGGGTCCCCAACCTCCGTATCGACATGGAACTCTATCTGAGCGGGGTCCTCCACGAGGAGATGGGGGCACATTTTCCCCTTGAGGCGCTGCGTGCCCAGGCCATCGCTGCACGCTCCTACGCCCTCAGTTGCATCGCCCGCTCAGGGAGCAGGAGTTTCGACCTCTACGGGGACGATCGCAGCCAGGTCTTTCATGAAGTCTCGGAGGAACCCAGGATTCTCGAGGCCATTCGCCTCAGCCTGGGGCAAACCCTCACCTACGGGGGATCCACGCTGAGAGCCTACTACCACTCGACCTGCGGAGGGAGAACGAGGGACGGCTACCTGCGCTTTCGGGATGTGCCGCGTGATGCCCTTCCACCGGTGGTCTGTGACTTTTGCAAAGCGAGCCCCCTCTACCGATGGACCCGCAAGATCCCTAAGAAGGCGCTCCAAGGCGCGGGGATCGCGGTGCGCGGCGAAACCCCGGGTTTCGAAGTCCTCCAGCGTTCTCCCCGGGGGGACTGGGAGCGCCTCCGCATCAAGGGGGGAGGCCGAACCTCCGCCCCCTTTTCGGCGCGCCTCCTCCGCAAGCTCGGCTCCCTTCCCTCTCTCTGGATCCAAAGCCAGACCTACCGCAAGGGCGTCTTCGTCCTCAGAGGGCGGGGGTTCGGACACGGGGTGGGCCTTTGCCAATGGGGTGCCCGTGGTCAGGCCCTGTTGGGCCGGAGCGCCAAGGAGATTCTTTCCTTCTATTTTCCTCGCGCCAAACTGCGCATCCCCTGAGGGGAATCTCCGGAGACCACCTCCGGTGACCCTCTCGGATGCCAGGAAAGGAGCAAAGGGAAGACCCCACTGGGATTCCTCGAACAAGAGAACCGAATGGAAGCGAACATGGATGACACCAACGTGGACATGGGCTTCAGCCTCTTACGCGGAGAAAGAACGGGACCAAGACGCGGGAGCTATCAGACCCCCCATGGCAGCTTCGAAACTCCTTGCTTCGCCCCCGTAGGAACCCTGGCATCGGTCAAGGGCCTCCTTCCCTCCCAGGTGCGGGAGGCCGGGGCCGAACTCATCCTCGCCAACACCTACCACCTGGCGCTCCGGCCGGGGGAGGAAGTGGTTCGGGCGGCCGGGGGGCTGCATGACTTCATGCGCTGGGACGGTCCCATCCTGACCGATTCGGGGGGCTTCCAGGTCTTCTCTCTGGAGGGCCTGCGCAGAGTCGATGACTCGGGGGTCTACTTCGCAGGCTCCCAGAGCGGCAAAGCCCTCTTTCTGGATCCCAAGGAAGCCCTGCGAATCCAACGCGACCTGGGCTCGGACATTGCGATGGTCCTGGACGAGTGCCCCCCGGCGGGGGCTCCGAGAAAACAGGTGCAGGAGGCCACGAGGCGAACGCTGCTCTGGGCGAAGGAAGCCGCCCGGGTCCATCAGCAGTGGGGAGGCCTAGCGCGGGGCCAGGCCGTCTTCGGCATCGTCCAGGGAGGGCTCTTCGCGGACCTCCGGCGGGAATGCGCCGAGGCGATCCGGGAACTGCCCTTCGACGGGATCGCCATCGGGGGCGTCTCCGTCGGAGAGCCCAAGCCTGAAATGTATCGCGTGGTAGAAGAGACGGTCCCCCTCCTCCCGGCGGAGAGGATCCGCTACCTGATGGGGATCGGTGACCCCGACGACCTCTTCGAAGCCGTGCTCAGGGGTATCGACATGTTCGACTGCGTCTCCCCCACCCGCCATGGACGCAACAACCTCCTCTACGTCCCCGAAGGGCGCATCAAGATCCGAAACGCCATCTACAAAAAGGACCTGAGACCCATCCAGGAAGGCTGTCCCTGCCCATGCTGCCGGGATTTCAGCAGGGCCTACCTCCGCCATCTCGCCCTCGCCAAGGAGATCCTGGGAGGGATCCTGCAGAGCCTGCACAACCTCACTTTCCTGGAAATCCTCATGCGGGAACTGCGGGAGCGGATCCAGGAAGGATGGACCCCGACCGCCCTGAGAGAATGGTTTCGGCTCCATTACCCCGGTTGGGGAAGGGGGTTCGACCCCCAGAATCCGGAATCGCCCATCTTGGGTCGATCCAGGTAAAGGAAGCTCTCGCAAGAAGCCGAAAGGCATAAACGTGCCAATGTTTCCTAGGAAGGGGAAATCCCTGGGAAGACATTGGTCCTCGAGACCCATGGATTTCGGGTCGAACCAAAGGATTCAGGATCTCGAAAGCATTGGACGACAGCTTTTTCCCCGAGAAAAGGTTCTTCGAGCCTTCGAACGTTTTGGAAAACAAATCGAGACACAGCATGGCCATTCTCAATTCCTTCAAAATGAAGATTCTCCTGGGAGCAGGACTTTGCCTCTTTTTATTGGCAACCGCCCTGATGCGAAGCAGTTCCCAAACCCTGGAAGAAATCTCCCGTTCCCATGCACAGTCCCAACTGGACCAGGTCCTTCAGACCGAGGCCACGCGGGTGCAAAGGGAAATCGAGACCACGCATGCGGTCTTGCGGAACCTCCAGCAAACCTTTGAAACCGCGGTGGACGATTCCAACCAATTCGAGTTGGATCGGGAATCCGCCATCGCTTTCCTCCGGGCGACCCTGGAGACGCTTCCCCATGCCAGGAGCATCTTTTCCGTCTGGGAGAGGGACGCCTTCGATGAACTGGACGGGCTCTTCAAGGGAAAGAAGGGGGCCGGACCGGAGGGTCGTTTCGCGACCTATTGGACGAGGAAGCAGGAAGGAACTCTCAAGCTGGGAGGTTTCACTGCATCCCAACTCGCCTCGGAAATGCCATATGTTTCGGATCTCAGGGCCCATCCAGACAAAAAAGCCTTCCTCGGTTTTCCACGCCTCCAGGATTGGGAGGGCAAAACCCAATTCCTCATCACCCTCGCCATTCCTCTCTTCCGGAATGGAAGCTTCCAGGGAATCGTGGGAGCGGACCTCGGCCTCAGCTCCATCCAGCAGCATTTCGACCGGGAAAAAGCCTTTTCCGGCAAGATCCGCCTGACTCTCAGCGATTCCCAAGGAAATCTCATCGCTGGGACCGGCCTTGCATCGCAGCGCGGCCAACCCAAGGGAGCGAGCCTCGCCTCAACCGGGGAAGAAACAAGCACCAAAACCCTCCAGATCTCCCTTCTTCCCGGGCTGCCGGGTTGGAACCTGCAGGGCAGCGTTCCCAACCAGGTGATCTTTGCCCACAAGACGGAGATGGAAGCGAGCCAGCGAAACACCGCGGTCCTTTGGACTCTGCTTTGCCTTGGGCTGCTTTGGGGGCTCGCCTGGCTCATCAGCAAACCCATCACCCAGTTCCGCAAGGCCTTGAAACGCGTGGAGGAAGGGGAACTCAACCTGACCCTTCCCGTCAAGGGCAGGGATGAATTCTCCCAGCTAGCGAGCGCCTTCAACAGCACGGTCGAGAGCCTTCGGAACATGTTGCTGGGCATCAAGGATGGAACGAACAGCCTGGCCGAAGCATCCGCCGACCTCTCGGCCACCTCCAAGCTGCTTTCCTCCAACGCGGATGATACGACTCATAAATCCTCCTCGGTCGCCGCGGCAGCCGAAGAACTCTCGGTCAACCTCAGCCAGATGTCCGATTCCACCGCCGAGGCGGCGGAACGGTCCCGGGCGATCCACAACGCAACTTCCGAGATCACTCAGAGCACCGAAGAGATCCGGGTCAACGCCGACAACGCCAGGGATGTCGCTTCTCAAGCCGCTTCCCTGGTCTCGGAAAGCAACAGGCGCATCATCGAGCTTGGCCGTGCCGCGGATGAAATCGGCAAGGTCATCGACCTGATCCAGGAGATCTCCGAACAAACCAACCTTCTGGCCCTCAACGCCACCATCGAAGCGGCGAGAGCGGGCGAGGCCGGGAAAGGGTTCGCCGTCGTGGCGAACGAGGTCAAGGAATTGGCCAAGGAATCCTCCACGGCCGCCGAAAGCATCCGTGAGAGAATCGAACACATCCAATCCTCCACCAACCTGGTGACGGAAGGGATCCAACAGTTCGATGAAGTCATCGGACAAATCAACGACCTGTCCCGGACCATCGGGCAATCGGTGGAAAACCAGCAGGTCAAGACCATGGAGATCGTGGACCAGATCGGGATGACTTCTCAAGCCATCGAAGCGGTCAACCACAGTGTCAAAGAATCCGCCGAAGCAGGAAAGGAGATCGCCGAATCCATCACCCGAGTGGACCAGGCAGCCCGGGAATTCACCAAGGGGGCCAAGTCCACACAAACCGTTGGATTGGGCCTCTCCTCCATCAGCGAAAAACTCCAATCCAACATCGGGAAGTTCCATGTGGACGACAAGGTATTCGACTCCGCTCCCATCAAAGCGGCCCACAACATCTGGAAGGCACGCCTGGGTGAACTGATCGACGGCAACCTCGCCCTCAATCCGGCAGAGATCAGCAGCCACAGGGATTGCGCTTTTGGGAAATGGTACTTCGGGGAGGGAATGGAGAAATATGGCAGTCACCCCGTCTTTGTGGAGATCAACGAATGGCATGAAAAGGTCCATGAGACCGCCAGGGCGATCGCACAGAAAATGGAAGACCTGGACAAGTCAGGAGCCATCCAGCTCTATTCCGGTTTCCTGGAATTGACCCGAAACCTCTTCCGCCTCCTCGATGAACTCGAGGAATTCGCCAACAACGAGGCGGCGAACACCTAATCGGTCCGATTCAGAATTTTTGAAACCCTTTTGTATGGAAAAGGTTGGAAAGCAATGAGAAAAACAGCTGTGATCCTTGCCCTCTTCGCCCTGGCCTCTTCGACCCTTCCAGGGGTTTGCGCCCAGAAACCAGCCAAAGGAAAGAAACTGACCTTTCCCAATCGGCCCCGTTTTCCCAAACTTCCCTACCTCGATACCAAGGCCTTCGAAGCCCTGAAGAACCGGGCCATCGTGATCGATGCCCGCAACGCCATCGAGTATGAAGTGATCCACATCCAGGGAGCCATCAACCTCCCCGTGGAAAAAATGAAAAAGAAGACCCTCCAAAAGATCCGGGAGAAGAACGGAACCCGGCCCATTGTCTTCTATTGCAACGGGACCACCTGCCAGAAGAGTTACAAGGCCGGAGAAAAGGCACGGATCTGGGGCTGGAAAAACTTCTACGTCTACGATTCCGGAATCTTCCACTGGACCCAGATCCACCCTGAGACAGTTCTCTTTTTCCACAAACCCGTGGACAAAAAGGCTCTCGCAAAAATTGGAGACAAAGCAGGACTGGAAAGAGTGAGCCTCAGCCCCAAAGCCTTCGCGAAAAAAGCCTTCAGTGGCCAGGGTTACAAGGTTTTCGATCTAAGGGACCGAAAGGAACGCTCGGAATACCCCCTCCGTCTTCCCCGAGTCGCCAAGCTCAACATGGACAAATTCGTCCATGCCCTGAAGGAAAACCGGATCCGGAAAAACAAACTCCTGATCTTCGACACCTCCGGAAAGCAGGTGAAGTGGCTCAAGTACTATCTGGATCAACATGGAGTCAAGGACTATTGGCTCTTGAAGGGGGGCGTCCTCGCATGGAAGAAGGCCGGCCTCGATGCCAGGGGCAAGCCCGCCAAGTAAAACCCATGACCGGGGGAGCCTCAGGGCTCCTCCGGAGCAAACCTCCGGATCGTGGCCTTGATCACGAATACGGACACAAAGGTCAGCATCGCCACCCCCCGCCCTACAGCCTCGGGAGGAAGAGCAAGCCCTCCTTTCCACCACGCGACAAAGGCGACGAAGGCACCATAACCCAAGACATGCCGCAGACTGTCCATCCCTTCCCGTTCGACCTTGGAAAGGATGTGGACCCCCTCGGCACAAAGATCTCCAATGACGTAGCCCAGGAGGACCCATGAAAACAACTCGTTTCGCCCCGCCTTCCAGAGGAAGAAGAGGTAGGCAAGATTCCTTCCGATCAAGCCGGCCAGTTCGATCCTCCGGTGGATCCTGGTGATGAGCAGTTCGGGTTTGGGGTCCATGTTCCCCCTTATCGGCAGAAAGAAGAAGGGCAGTTCAATTTCCACCCACCCCCACAAAGTTTGGAAGCCCCTTGGCTTGGAGAGTTGAAAATCATTCCCAAGGCGCGAGGATTCAGCCCTGCATCCCCCAGGAAAAGGAAGAAGCGTGAAACAAACAAGAGACAGTGACCCCATCGAAACCAGGGAATGGATCCAATCCTTCGATGAAGTCGTCCAGGTCCGGGGGAGACAGAGAGGTTCCTTCCTCCTCTCCGCCCTCCTGGAGGAAGGGAGAAAGCTCCAAGCCATCCCCGACGGCCCCCTTTACACCGATTATGTGAACACCATCCCGGTGGACGAGGAACCCCCCTATCCAGGGGACGAAGACCTGGAGGTCCGCCTGCGCCGCATCATCCGCTGGAACGCCATGGTCATGGTGCACCGGGCCAACACCCGCTTCGAGGGGCTGGGGGGGCACCTCTCCTCCTACGCCTCCGCGGCCCTCCTATACGAGGTGGGGTTCAACCACTTTTTCCGGGGGAGGGGCGAGGACAGGAGCGGCGACCAGATTTACTTCCAGGGCCATGCGGCACCCGGCATCTATGCCCGCTCCTTCCTCGAGGGATACCTCAGCGAGGAACGCCTGGATCACTTCCGAAGAGAAGCTCCCCCCAAGCTCGGTCTCAGTTCCTATCCCCATCCCAGGCTCATGCCCGATTATTGGGAGTTTCCCACCGTCTCCATGGGCCTGGGACCCATCTCCGCCATCTACCAGGCCCGCTTCAACCGCTACCTCCATGCCCGGGGGCTCGCCGACACCTCCAACTCCAGGGTTTGGGCCTTTCTCGGAGACGGGGAGACCGACGAGCCGGAATCCCTGGGGGCGATCTCCGTCGCCGGCCGCGAAGGACTCGACAACCTGGTTTTCGTGGTCAACTGCAACCTCCAGCGACTCGACGGTCCCGTGCGGGGGAACGGTAAGATCGTTCAGGAGCTGGAAGCCGTCTTCCGGGGTGTCGGTTGGAATGTCATCAAGGTCCTCTGGGGAAGGGGATGGGATCCTTTGCTCGCCCGGGACGAAAAAGGAGCACTCCGTCGCGTCTTCAATGAACTCAAGGATGGTCATTGGCAAAAATTCGCGACCCTGTCGGGGGCCGAAATCCGCAAGGAACTCTTCGGCCTGGACCCAGACCTCGCAGCCTTGGTCTCGGACCTCTCGGACAAGGATCTCGAACAACTTCGTCGAGGAGGCCATGACAGTCATAAACTCTTCGCCGCCTACCAGAAAGCTTGCACCCCCAACGGCGCCCCCACCGTCATCCTGGCCCACACCGTCAAGGGCTGGTCCCTGGGAGATGGATTCGAAGCCAAGAACGTCACCCATTCGATGAAAAAGATGAAGCTCAAAGAGCTGAAACTCTTCCGGGACCGACTCCAGCTCCCCATTCCGGACAGCCAGCTCGACCACCCGCCCTTTTACCATCCCGGAGAACAATCTCCCGAAATCCAGTACCTCAAAGAGCGCCGGGCGGCTCTGGGGGGGAGAGTCCCTTCCCGGAACAAGACCATCGTCCACAAACCAAGCCTTCCTCCTAAGGAACTCTATGAAGAGTTCTTCGAGGGCACGACCTCGGGAGACGGAGTCTCCACCACCATCGCCTTTGTGCGCCTCCTCATGAAACTCGTCCGTGACAAGAAGCTCGGAAAATACATCGTCCCCATCATCCCGGACGAAGCCCGCACCTTCGGTATGGATCCCTTCTTTCGGATGGTGGGGATCTACGCCACCCACGGCCAGCTCTATGAACCGGTGGACGCGGGATTGCTGCTCTATTACCGGGAAGCTGCGGATGGGCAGGTTCTCGAGGAGGGGATCACCGAGGCCGGTGCCATGGCCTCATTCACGGCCGCGGGGACCGCCTACGCCACCCACGGAGTGCAGACCGTTCCCTTCTACACCTTCTACTCCATGTTCGGTTTCCAGAGAACGGGGGACCAGGCATGGGCCTTTGGGGACCTCAGGGGAAGGGGCTTTTTGTTGGGAGCTACGGCGGGACGCACCACTCTCGCGGGAGAAGGGCTGCAGCACTGCGACGGGCACAGCCATGTCCTCGCCTCCACAGTCCCCAACATCCAGGCCTACGATCCCGCCTTTGCCTATGAGATCGCCCTCATCATCCGAGACGGATTGCGGCGCATGGTGGAGGAAGAGGAGGACATCTACTACTACATTACCCTGCAAAACGAGAACTATCCCATGCCCAAGATGCCCCATGGAGTCGAAGAGGGGATCCTGAAGGGAATGTATCGGTACCGAGTGGCGAACAAGAAACGAAAGGTCCACGTCCAACTCTTTGGTTCGGGGGCGATCATGAACGAGGTCCGTAGGGCTGCTGGAATCCTCGAGCGGGAGTTCGGGATCAGCTCCGATTTGTGGAGTGTGACAAGCTACCAGAACCTTCGCAGGGACGCGCTGGCCTGTGAGCATTGGAACCGGTTCCATCCAGGGGAGGCCCGGAGGCTGCCTTATATCTCCAAGGTGTTGGGAGGAGTGGAAGGACCGTTTATCGCGGCGACGGATTTTATGCGAATGGTGCCCGAGATGGTGGGTCGGTGGATCCCCGGGCATTTTCAGGTCTTGGGGACAGATGGTTTCGGGCTCAGCGATACGCGGGAGGACCTGCGGCGGCATTTCGAGGTGGACGCGGAGAACATCGTACTGGCGAGCTTGGAGGCCTTGGTGCAGGAGGGAAAGGTTTCCGCGAAGCGGATCCCGGAAGCAATGGAGTTGCTGGGAATCGATGCCGATAAGATCGATCCCTTGGAGGTCTAGTAGGAAACGCCTCCCGGCGTTTCAGTAGGAAACGCCTCCCGGCGTTTCAGGTAGGAAACGCCTCCTGGCGTTTCAGTAGGAAACGCCTCCTGGCGTTTCAGGAGGAAACGCCTCCTGGCGTTTCAGGAGGGAACGCATCCTGGCGTTTCAGGAGGAAACGCATCCTGGCGTTTCAGGAGGAAACGCATCCTGGCGTTTCAGGAGGAGGGAGCAGTGTTTCTGCTTCCCAAGAAACACCTGGAGGTGTTTCCTACGCAAAACGTCTGGAGACGTTTTCTACCGAAACACCTGGAGGTGTTTCCTACATAAAACGTCTGGAGACGTTTTCTACTGCGTTTCCTACTGCGGTTCCTACTGCGGTTCGGTGGGGTTTACAAGGATTCGGCGAAAAGGGAAGCAGCGAGGTCGGCCTCCTTTTCGGTGAGGACCAGGGCCGGGGAGAAGCGGACGGAGCTGGGTCCGCAGCCGAGGATGAGCATGCCCTTCTCGAAGGCCCGATGCACAATCTCGTTGCGCATCTTCCCGCTCTCGGTTTCCACCGCGATCATCAGGCCGCGTCCACGAACCTCGACAATCCCAGGCTTGTCCCGGCACACCTCCTCAAGGCGGGTTTTGAGATAGGCCCCCACCTTTCTCGCGTTCTCGATGAGGCCACCCTCCAATAAGTCCAAAGTGGCTAGGGCCGCCCTGCATGCAACAGGATTGCCTCCGAAGGTGGATGCGTGCGAACCGGGAACCCAGTCCATCAGCTCCGCCCTGGCGATCATGGCACCCAAAGGCATCCCAGAGGCGATCCCCTTGGCGGAGGTCACCAGATCCGGAACGATTCCATCGTGCTCATAGGCAAAGAGTTTGCCGGTCCGTCCCATCCCAGCTTGGACCTCGTCGCAAACCATCATGGCCCCCGTCCGATCGCAGAGTTCGCGGATCGCGGGCAAGAAGCCGGGGTCGGGGATGCGGTAGCCCCCCTCTCCCTGGATGGCTTCGACGAAGACCGCAGCCAGTTCGGAGGCGGGGAGCTGATGCGAAAGGAGCGCATGGATGGCGTCCATGTCCCCGTAGGGCACGTGGAAGACCCCCGGAACCATGGGGAAGAAATGTTCCTTCTGCACAGGTTTGCTCGCGCAGAGGGAGAGGGCCCCCATGGTCCTCCCGTGAAAAGCCCCCTGGAAGGCAATCACACATTGGCGCTTGGTATGCCAGCGGGCCAGTTTGAAGGCGCTCTCCACGGCCTCGGCCCCCGAGTTCCCGAAGAAAACCTTTTTATCCCCCCCTGGACTCAGGTCGGAGAGTCTCTTGGCCAGGTCCGCCTGAGGCTGATAATAAAAATCGGTCCCAGAGAGATGGATCAGTTTGGCGGCCTGGTCCTCAATCGCGGCCACGACCTTGGGATGACAATGCCCCGTGGCGGTTACCGCGATCCCCGCCGCCATATCCAAAAAGACGTTCCCGTCGATGTCTTCCACCCATACTCCACGACCCCGCTCGGCCACCAGGGGATAGTCCCTGGTGTAGGAAGGGGAGACGTATTTCGCGTCCCGGTCCAGGATCTCCTTGGCTTTGGGGCCCGGGAGGGGACCCTTGAGGATGGGGGCGTCGTAATGATTCTCCATATTCAGACTCTCCTGCTGGTGAAGGACTCGGGTAGAATAAAGCCCAAGATGAATGCTCCAAGAGGATTCCGATTCCTGCGACAGCATCACCTGCGAAAAGGTTTTGAGTTCCAAAGGGTCTACCGCTTTGCCGGGCGGGCCCGCGGGAAACACCTCCAGGTCCTCGCCATGCCCAACCGGCTCCCCCACGCCCGCCTGGGTCTGTCGGTGAGCAAAAAAAACGGGAAGGCCGTCCGCCGCAACAAGATCAAGCGGATGATTCGCGAGTCCTTTCGTCTTCTGCGATGGGAGATCGAAGCCCGCGCAGGCAGTGTGGACCTCATCGTCATCCCCACGCATCCCGAGGGTAAGTATCCCCTGGACGAGTTGATGGCGGAATTTCCCCTCCTGGCCGAAAAGGCCGTTCAAAAAGCCAAGCGCCCCCCCCGGCGCCGCTCCCCGAGATCGGGTTCCTCCCGTCGAAAGCGAAGCCGGAAGAAGGGAGCCCCGAACACCCCATGATCCATCGACTCCAAACCCTGACAAGCGGCCTTCTCCGTCTTCCCATCCATCTCTACCGGTGGCTGGTTTCTCCCTGGAAACCCAGAACCTGCCGTTTTCATCCCACCTGCAGCCAGTACGCTCTCCAAGCCCTAAAGACCCATGGCCCCCTCAAGGGCCTCCTGCTGACAAGCTGGCGCATCCTTCGCTGCCAGCCCTTCGCCGCAGGCGGCCACGACCCTGTCCCCCCCAAGCTTTCCAAGGAGAATCCATCCCTCCCTCGCAAAGCTCGCGAAGAAAAAGGCAAGGCCTAGCCCTCCAGCCCCGAAAAGCAAGCCCCCTAAACCAGCCTCCCTGCAACAAGCCCCCTTAAAGCAAGCCTCCTCAAAGGAGGCCCCCTCAAAGCAAACAGAGCCTTCTACTTGGCTTGGAAAGAGAAGCGCTTTTTCAGGACATCGAAGGTATAAGCCTCTTTCAGCACCTTCTGGACACGCTCGTTGACGAAGTTGTCCTTCATTTGGAGGAAGTGCTTGCGATCCAGGGCTTTTTCGCCCCCCTCCTTGACTTCATCCAGGCGGGCGACCACCCAGGCCTTGTCTTCGCTGTCTTCGAGAGGATCGCTCAAGTCCCCCTGCTTCTTTCGGAGGAACTCCGTCTGCTGCATCAAGAAACGGGTCAGGCCCTTGTAGAGGAGATGGAAGCGCGGATTGGAACTGGGGAGATCCCTGAAGAAAGGACCCAGTTTTTTCGCCTGGAGTTTCTTTTCCGCGACAACCTGGTCGAAGGCTTTGGCAAAGAAGGGGAGCAAAACATCGTGGATCTCCTCCTTCTCCGATTCCTCTACTTCCTTTCGAATCTTCTTCGTTTTCTCTTCCACCTTTTTCAGGCTGTCCTGGAGCTTTTGGATCGTCTTGCGGTAGATGGAGACTGCCCTCTGGGGGATGTCATCGGAGTTCACCTTGCCCTGGAGTTTCTCGATCTCGGAACTCACCGACTTCTTCCAATCGGCAATCTGCTTGGCCACCTCCGCTTCGATCTTCTTGCGGATCTTGGTAAAGGCCTCGCCCGCGAGGACCTCCGCCTTTTTGTGGACCGCTTCCTTGAAGGCCTTCGCCTCCTTCTTGGCCCACTCCATGGCCTCGGACTCGGCGTAGGCCTTGATGACCTCCTTCCGGATCTTGGCGAGAGGACGGAGCACGTTGTTCTTGCGACGCAGCAACCGAATGAAGAACGCACCCTCGTTGGTGCGCTGAATGTCCGCCAAGAAGGTCCCCTCCTGCTCAAAGGTCCGAAGGATCCAGAACTGCTCCCATTTTCCCAAGGGGCCCAGGTCCTGGTAGGACTCCGGATTGGCCATCGGTTTGGGGTCGAGGTAGAGGACACCCTTCTTGCCCTTGGTGTTTGTTTGGAACCAGGCTTTGAGATCGAAATCCTTCATCGACCCACCCGCCTTGGCATCCTTGCCCTCTTTCTTTCCCTTCGCCTTGGAAGCGAACTCCTCAGCGGCCTTGCGGGCCCGGTCCAGGAGGTTGCGGAGAGCGGCTTCCAAACGAATCCGTCGCTCGATGTCCGCCCGGACCTCTTCGAATGATTTGTACTTGGCTTGCTCGGGAGTGGGAACCGTCACGGGACCCTGATCCTTCTTGGAATCCTTTTTTCCCTGGTTCGTACCCTTGGTTCCCTGGTCCGAGCCCTTGGTCTTGGGAGGATCCTGGAGCAGCCCCCCATCTTTGTCCTTTTTGGGAGGAGCTTTTTTCTGGTCCTTCGGCCCCTTCTTTTGTTCGGCCTTCTTCTTCTCTTCCTCGGCCTTCTTTTTGGCTGCGGCCTTTTCCGCAGCCTCCTTCTTCTTCCATTCCTCGCGGACGTAGAGCTGGTCCCGGTCCTGGTTGTACCGCGCCCTGAGATCCTCCTCCGCCGGAGGATTGAAGTCCTTCAGTTCCTCCTTCCATTCGGCGGGGTCAGCCTTGGCGTAATCCAATCCCACCCCGTCGAAGCTGAGCTGAACATCATCCACGAATCCCAGGTTGAGCTGCCGTGCGGAGTCCAGTTTTTTCACCCATGCAAGGAGAACTTCATCCTTGGGAGGATTCTTCTCCCACTCCTTTTGCTTGGGTCCCGCCTCGAAATCCACGTAGGAGAGGCTGACGAGCTTGCGCTCCTTTTTGACATACTCGCCCAGGGCGGCATCCCCCAAGTCCACCATGGCCAGGATCTCCGAGCGCACGTAGAGACTGATCCGGATGGCCTCCCGGATCACTTCGTCCAGGGTGGCCTCGTTCCCCAGCCGGAGACTCACGGCAATGTCATAGGGAGTGACCGTGGCGTTCTTGAAGACACGCTCCTTGTAGAGTTTGATCTCGTTGTCGGAGACATCCAGCCCTCCCTCGATGGCAAGGCGGCGAAGGATGGCGTAGCTGAACTTGGGCTCCGAGTTTCCCTCCATGCTGATCCCATTGAAGATCAGCGCGGGAAAAGAAAACCTCCCCGAGACCGAGTAGGACTGGAGGCGGCTGAGCTGCTGCCCGAAGTAAAGGTCCATCTCGGTGAGATGCACCCTCTTATCCGCACCGGGAACGAGGATGGAGCCGGGAGCCGGCTTGGCCACCTGCCCGAAAAACGCGTAGATCGCACCCGTGATCGAGAAGGTCACGAGGGCGAAGAGGGTCAAACCCAGGTAGATCCAGCGTTTGTACTTTTCGAAAAGGCTATTCGACATCTAGGGGGTCTCTGCAAAAAAGGAAGCGGGCCATCATAAGTACAGCCCAGGCAAGGGGCAAGAGAAGGACCTGGGAAGGGGCGAGGAACTCAAATCCTTCCTTGTTGGAATTCGGCCAGGGAGGGAAGCTCCTCGAGGCTCTGCAGCCCGAATCGCTCCAGGAAGGTCTTGGTGGTCCCGTATTGGAAGGGTGCGCCGGGCACCGGGGCCCTTCCCACGATCGAGACCAGCTTACGGTCCAAAAGGGCCCGGAGCATGGGGCCGACCTTGACTCCTCGGATGGCTTCGATTTCGGCCCGGATGACCGGTTGCCGGTAGGCGATGATCGCGAGGGTTTCGAGGGCGGCGGGAGTCAGGCGCTCCACCTTTTTCAAACTCCGAAGCCGGACGAGGTAGGGATAGAATTCTTCCTTGGTATAGAGCCTCCAGCCATCCCCATGCTTTTTCAGCTCGAAGACTGCCTCGGGTTTCAGGGAGTCCTCCCGAAGCTCTTGGAGCAACTCCTTGATCGGAGCCACCGAGATCCCGGCGGCCTCCGAGAGGCGGCTCGCGCTCAAGGGCTCGGTGGAGGCGAAGAGCATCGCCATCAACACCCTCTTGAGAGCCACCCTCTCCTCCTGGCCCAGCTCAGAGGAGAAATGGGGGACCTCGGGCATCGGCGGCGGGGGCTCGGAAGCGTCCAGCTCAGGACTCTCGGGGACACCCAGAGGCTCTTGCCTCCCTTGGTTCCCAGCCAGGTCCTCAACTTCCGGCCGGTCCCGGGATTCCAGAGTTTGGGATCCCAGAGTTTCGGATCCCACAGTCTCGGACTCCACAGTTTCCGATCCCACAGTTTCCGATCCCACAGTCTCCGATTCCCCAGTCTCCGATTCCACAGTCTCGGATCCCACAGTCTCGGATCCCACAGTCTCGGATCCCACAGTCTCCGATTCCACAGTCTCGGATCCCACAGTCTCCGATTCCAGAGTTGCAGAAGTTTCGGATTCCGGAGTCTCGGTTTCCCGAGTTTCGGAAGCTTCGGATTCCAGAGGTTCCTGGAATTCCTGGATTCTCCGGTTCCCCTCCCCGTTCTTTCCTTCCGACCCGTCCTCCCCCTCTCCCCGGTTTCTCTTCTTGGAAAGAGAGGACAGGAGTTCCGCAGGAGGTTCCAAGCCCGGGGGAGCCTTGTCGTAGCTATTTTCTTCGGTTTCTTCCATCGCGGGGCTCATCGTAGCCATCGGAGAGAAAAAGTTCCAACTCCCCGGCCCCAACGGGATTGCGCGCCAGATCTTTTTGGAGGTCGGGCCACATCTGGGCGAAGGGCCGGGGGTCGGGCGCGATGCGCTCCCGGATACGCAGCCAGGCGAATCCCGCCTCACCCCCCGGTCCCTTCATGGGCCTTGGAGGCATGGGCCCCTCTCCCTTCCAACTTCGGGCCAGGCCCAGCGCCGCGTGGCCCCCATCCAGGGGCAGAGGAGGAAGATGGCCTCCACCGGCGCTGGGATCCTCCAGGAACAAGCGCTTCAAAAGCGGTTCAAAAGAAGCCCCGCTCCTGATCCGCCGGTGAAAACGCTCCAGCGCGGCCCGGTCCCGCGCCCAGACAAAATCCAGAGTCATCGCCCCCACCCGGTGGAGCCGGAAGCGGAGGGCATAGCTCCGGAGCAGCCTCCGCGCCTCACGGAGCTGGAGTTTGCTGCGCAGGACCTTGGGGCCGAGCCCGAAGGAAGTCAGGCAGAAGGCCTCGAAATCCTTCTGGCCGGAACGGGTGAACGAACGTCGGATCCCCGCCCATTCCCGCCTGGTCGCAAGGCGGAGGTCCGAGGCGGGGACAAAGATCTTGTGCGCCACGGCAAAGGCCCGGATCCGCGCGTCCAGAACCAGGAGATGCCGCAGTTGGCGAAAACGGGGAGGATCCACATCCTGGAGCAGGTCCGCCACCTGGTGGGCCTTCAGGGGGATCGGCCCCTCGAGGAGCCGGTCCCCATGGTCCGGATGGGCGAGCAGCTCGGGGCCCAGAGAAAGGGAAGCTCCCCCCGAAACAGGCTCGGGCAAGGGGATCGGATCCTGGGCAGCCTCGGGTTTTTGTGTGGACCTCTCGGCCCTGCCTCCGGAACCCAGCGCGAAACCTCCCCCCACCACGGAGGTTCCGGAACAGGAGAGCGTCCCCAGACAGCCGAGCAGGAGGAGGGAGAGTGGGAGGGGAGAGAGTGGCTCTCCAAACCAACTCATCGGAAACGAAGAACCCGGAAAAAGCGGGTCCCATGGCAGACGGGGCAGGGGAGTCGCACCGTGTTTCCTCCTTTGAGTCCGAGGCCTTCGATAAAACCCCTCGCACCGCACTCGGGGCAGTCCCGGGTCTCCGGATGAAGTAGTTCGAGGTCCCCCCCATGCTCGGCGTAGTAGGCGATCAGCCACTGCTGGCGGCGCACCGAGGTCGTGCTCTTCCACCAGTCCTCGGGGCTCTGAAGGGCCTGGGCCTTGCCCCCTCCTTGCTGCCGGTTCCTCATCAGCCGGAGGTACTGGCGGATCCTCTTCTGCAGCTCCCGCTGCGCCTGGTTCGAGCCCTGGGCTTTTTTTCCCTTGCCCTTGGAAAGCCGCTTGCCGACGGAAGTGTCCTTGAGGACACCTTCCTTGCCCAGGATGAAGGAGCCCGTTCCATAGCTCGCCTTGCGACTCCGGAGTCCACGGATGGACTTGCGGGCCTTGAAGAGGGCGTCCACCTCCGCGGGATCCAAACCCCGCTTCTTGGCGATCTTCTCCCGGATCAACTGCCCCAATTTCTCTTCGGCGAAGGCCTGGGCTTCTTGGAAGTCGATGCTCTTGTCCATCGCCACCTTCTTGGTCTCGCTGTTCATGACCTCGAACCAATCCGTGGTGACCCTGCGGATCAAGAAGCGCTCCCTGGCCTTCTCGAGCAACTGCTTACGCTTTTCGAACTCCGCCCTCAGAGGACTGTCGGGGAAGCGTTGGGCAAATTCCTCGACCAGCTTGCGGGCTTTGGCGAAGAGCTTGCGGTTTCGGAGCACCGAGATCCTCCGGAGGATGTCGGCCTGCACCTTGTTCTTGAGAAGGGTCTCCACTCGCTTCAGCCTTGCCTGGATCAGGTCGGGCTGCTTTCCCCCACCCAGGGCGATCGCCTTTTGCAGGTGCTCCCTGGCCCGCTGGTAGTCCTCGACCCGGATCAGTTCATCGGCCATCTTGGCGTTCTTGTCAGCGTCTTCCCCCGGTTGCATCTCTTCCAGCTTGCGTTGGTAGTATTGATCGGGAGTCAACAGGTCTTCGACGGGGACCTGCACATTCTGGGGCCCCTCGCGGATCGCCTCGACCGGGACGCGGTACACATGGGTCTTTTGCCGGAGGACCATGGTCTTGCCGTCGTTGGAGACCAGCTCCCCCACCACCTCGGTTCGGATCCCTCCGGGCCGCTGGAAGACCACCCGCAGAGCGGGCAGGGTCACCCCTCCGGCCGCCTCGGGATCGAGAAGGGACCACTTCTCCCGGAGCCTCTTGGCGTCGAAACTCGACAGCTCGTTCCATTTGAGTTCCAGGACTCCCCCGTTTCCGGCGCGGCGGAAGACCAGGACGTTTTCGTCCACCCGCTCCACCTTCCCCACGAGGAAGGCCCCCGTCCTCAAGCGAATCGTCTCCGCCCGCAAGGTCGCGACCAGGGCAAAACAAGCGATCCCAAGAATTCCTAAAATTCGTCTCATCCTTTCCTCTCCTTCAGAGCCCGGATCCTCGCCGAAAGGGGTAGGGCCCGCCGCATCGGAAAACGGTAACGCTCTCCAACCTCTTCTCCCCCTCTAAGCCAACGGACCCGCAGGTCCAAAAACACACGTGACGCGCTCTCCGGATCAGCCTCGACCCGAAGATCATACTTCATCCCGGGAAAACCGGGTTCCAACGCGTCCTGGACCGGGGGGGGAAGCGCTTCCCCCACTCGGCCAAGGATCCCCTCGTTGCGGTACCGCTCCTGTACCAGAGTCGCCAGCCGAGCACTGTCGTGGATCAACTCGGAACCCTGCTCGATCCCCAGCCCTCTTGCGAAGACCCCCAGGGCCGTCGTCACCCCCAAGGCAAGGATCAGGAGCGCCGCCAGGATCTCGAGCAGGGTGAAGCCCCCCTCCGCCCCAGGCAGGGCAGAGATCATGCGAATCTCTTTCTGCAGCTTGGGATCAGCCATTCCAGTATTCCCTCCCAATGGAGATCGGCAGGGCCAGCACGGTCTCGCGGCCCGCGTGCACCTTGGCCCCGGCCCGATGGGCCCGGGGAACCGTGTTGCGTCCCCCTCTCCGGACCCCGACCAGGCGTCCCCCTTGCAGAGCCTTGAAATGGATCCACTCCGTCCCGATCTTGATCCAACCACCGCGGGGGCCTGGATAGGGAAGGCGCTCGGGATAGTCGACCCGGATTTCGTCGCTGTCCCTTTCGAGATCGTTGGCGAGGATGGCCATGTCAGCCTGGTCGGGCCCCAGGTCCACCGTTACTCGTATCTGCATCCCCCGGGGGAGCACGTCGTCCAAGGGATCGCTGCCGCTCTTGGGGTCCAGGTCCAGCGAAAAGCGCAGGACAGGGTGCTCGGGAGGAAAACTCCCCGCCCGGGCCGAGTCCCAGCAGCTCTCGGGCCCCCCCTCCGCCCCCACGCGCCGATCCATCTCCTCGGTGAACTGGGAACGGAACCGGAACTCGGCGTGGAGGATCTTGGTCAGGAGGATCTCGCCACCGGGGATCTCTCCCAGGACCGGAGCGTCCACCCAACGCTCCTTGACCCGGGCGTCCAGGAGGCGCACCTGGCGTCGCAGGCGCAGGTAGGGCGAGCCCTCTCCCTCAGGTTCCAGACTCAGGAGGACTTCTCCCCGGCGGAGCCCACGTCTCTCGGCCAGCTTGATCTGGAACTCGGGACTCTCGGGGTCCTTCCCCGCCTCGCCCTCCTTGAGGAGGGCTTCGCGGAGGAGCCGCCCCGCCTCCGAGGCCCGAAGGATGGAGACAAATCGCAGCCTGGGGTACCAATCGAAGCGCTCCGGGAACTCGAGGACGGCCTCCCCCTTGGCCGGCTTTGCCCTAGGCCCAAAGGGTTGCAGCTCGGCCCGGAAGCGCCCCCCTAGGGGGACCTTGGTCCCCGTTAGCCGACGGAAGCGGGAGGCCCGGCTCAGGTCATAGACCTGGTCATCGAGCGGAGCGATGCGACGCAAATCCTCGGAGAGCAGATCCAAGGCCGCCTGGGCTCTCGACTCGAGGGCGACCCTGCCTTCACCCGTTTGCCAGATCCTCAGTCCGTTGCTCAGGATCTGAATGAGAAAGACGAAGAACATGGAGAGCAGGCCCATCGAGACGAGGAGCTCGAGCAGGGTAAAGCCCCCCTCCCCTCCTCCCCCAGGAGAGGGATTTCTGGTTCCAGGCAGAAGATGGGAAGCACTCATCGCAGGCGCTCCTCTTCGAAGAGGATCCGGGTAGGAGCATGGTAACTCCAACCAAAGGTCTTGAGGACCGGCGTCTTCTTCCAGCCCGTGCCCAGGAACTGCACCGGATCGAAGGCCCCCGTCAGGTACCGGACCCCGAAACGGAAATCCCAGCGCGAGGCCTGCGCCCCGATGAACAGCCTCCCCTGCTTGCTCTTGCCCTTGGGGTCGCGGAAGCGCCAGAGGAAGGGACTGCGCTCGGGGTCCGCGCTGAAAGGCACCCGCTCATCCGCCCGCACCAGCAGCTCCAGGTCCAGGTGCGAGTCCGCGATCTCCTCCTCCCAGTAGACCTCGCTCAGGAACACATCCGGCGCTTCCATCCCGAAGTTGAAGCTCGCCAACTCCGGATCCTCCGCCCGATCCGCATAGCGATCCCAGTAGCGGATCGGCCAGTAGATGGCGACCGCCCCGTTCTGGTGGTTGCTGGGAATCGTCCCGTAACGCCCCCGGAAGAGGCCCGTCCCCTGGCTGCTCCCCTGGTTCTGGTTCGTATCCGTAAGGGATTCGTAGCGCGAAGGCATCTCGAGCAGACCCGCCCGCTGCCAGGTGTAGTGGAGCAGCTCCCGGTCGATGAGGAGAGTGCCCTGGACCTGGGGGAGGTTGTCCGGCTCGGCCACATAGACCCCGTTCACCTGGGCGCTCATGTTCGAGGCGAGAACCGTCGCAGGCCGACAAGCCACGAAGTAGATGGGCTCCCCCCGATCGTGAGCACGGGCTTCGGTCCCCAGGAGGCCCCGGGCCGCGATCTCGATCTTGCCAGTGGAACGGTCCAGGCTTTTCATTCCAAGGAGTTCACCGCCGATCCAGAGCAGTCCCGTTCGGCTGGCGCCTAGTGAGATTCCGCTGGGGCTCCGCCGCATGGGATACCCCTGGAGCTGCGTATCGCTTGGGGAACAGGGCGTCTGGAGGCGCCCCAACCAGGTCCCCGGCCCCCCGTTTCCCAGCAGGACCGGCTGGAAACCGGTATAGCTCTGCACGTCATCCAACAAGCCCTGGAAATCGGCGAAGTCCTTCTGGTTCGAAGCGCCAAAGCGCGCCCGATCCTGCAACCTCATCGGAAGCTCGCCGGAGGGGAACTTGACGATGCGGTCGAGAAGGCGCGTGTCCTCCTGGAACTTCTGGCCGAACAAAATCGTCCCCGCACCCTCCCGCAGCGCCACCAGGTTTGCCGCAAAGCCCAAAACCCCGCTCCGTGCCTGCCGCCGTCCCCGGGAGTTCCTCGCCTGGTTCCTCCGGCCCCCATTTCTCGTCCGCTTCCGGCCCGGGATGAGAGAACGGTTGTCGAAGACAGGCAGGCGTGCCGCCCACTGCACCGTGTGCCACTCCGGAGGCGCGGGGGGATTCCCCGCGGTGCTGACCAGGGCGACCCGGTCGCCCCGTCCCGGCCTCCCCAGATCCAGGGATTCCTGGAGCGTCGTCCCCAGCACGGTCCGAAACACTGGCGTCACGATGCTCCCCGCCCCCTGCGTATGGGTCGAAGTCCCCGTAAAGGGATCCCCCCTGAAGGCGAAGACCCGCCGCGCCGCGTAGGAAAGCGCCGCCTCGGCGACGTCCGGCTCCCCGATCTCCTTGCGCCCCGAAATCGGCGGCTTGACCAGGTTGGGCAAACGCCCGGGAAGGGGAATGGTCATGTTCCGAGCGTCCCCCTGCACGAGCAGGGTGCTCGTCCGGCCCGTCAGCAGGCTGCCCAGGCGCAGCACCGCGCTCCTCCGCGAGCGCACCAGGAGGTTCCCCTCCACGTAGTCGTAGCGCACCCATTCGGTCCACTCGTCCCGCCCCTTGGGATAGACCTGCACCCATTCCGAGTGGCCCTGCTTGGAGGGATCCACCAGCTTCAGCCCGTTCACCCGGAGGGAGATGGGGACGCAGTAGGTCCAGAGCCGGGGGTCTTGGTTGGGATCCGGTCCCGAGCTGTTCCCCCTCCCGAAGACTCCCTTGTCCCACTTGGTCACGAACTGGGAAGCCACTCCCGAAAAGAGCCCCCCTCGGGCCAGAGGATTCAGGTCGGGTGGGAGCCTTCTGATCCCCCTCTGGGAGAGGGTGATCGAAGTCTTGGTCGCCGAGCTGTATTTGACCAGCTCGATCCCACCGATGAAGGTCTCCTGGCTCGTCCGATTGTCCTGCAGGGTGATGCCCACCTGGATCAGAAGGGCATAGCCGCCGCCAGGGTCGAACCCCGGGACCTGGGCGTTGTTGGCCTTGCCCAGCACCGGCGCGGCGAGGTCCAGGGTCCCCGTGTAGGTCTCGCTGATTCCCTTACCCAGTTGCCGGCTCACCCGACCCGCGTTCAGGGAGATCGTATCCCTGGCCGTTGTCACCCGGGCAACCCCCCAGGGAGCCAGACTGCCACTGAGACGCCCTTCCCCGGGGGGAAGGATGGTCCCCTCGACGAGGGGATTGCTGTACCCATAGAATTCCACCGTGGCCCCATCGGGGTGCTCATCGATCTCCACCTTGATGGGGGAGCCGGGCGCCCCCGGATTCCCCGGGCTGCCGCCCTGGCCCGGGCCGCCGGATCCCGCGTTCTTGGTGAGGGCCCAGTAGAAACGCTCCCCGAGGCTCACGCGCGCGTTGCGCCCCCCACGGGAATCGCGCCGCGCCAGGCCCAGGTTGTTGCTCCCCCGGTTCGTGTACTCGACCAGCTCGTTGCCGATGCGGACCACTCCCTCGCTTGGGAAGCTGTCCAGGTCCACCCCCGTGATCCCTTGGACGAGACCGGGCACCAGGACATCCTTGGGCACCCCGCGTCCCCCCGGGACCCGCGCGCTCTGGAAAAGAGGCCCGAGATCGAGCTTGGGCATCTGCCCCTGGAGGAAGCCCACGAAGGAGGCCTTGCCCATGGGAGCCCCGTCCACGAAGAGAGAAAGTCCCGTGGGTCTCCCCGAGGCGACCTGGAAGGCCGCGTGAAACCAGGTCCCCGCCTCGATCGGCGACTGGCTCAGGGGAACAGTCCAGGTCAGGGCGTTGATGCTCGGAGAGGTCGGGTTGGGATCGGGATCGGCTCCCGCGTTGTCGAAGAGGCGGAAGGTCAACTCCTGGGAGTCCATCGCCAGCAGGTAGCGGTTGCGGAGTGGATCGGTCGAGGATAGGTCGAAGAGCACGCCTTCCCCGAGGGTCTTGGGCTTGTACCAGGCGCTGAGGGCGAAGGTGGAACCCAGGCCCTGTTTTCCCAGCAGGATGGGAATGAAAGGACTGCGGTTGTTCCGCCGCAGCGAAGCTTTGACCTTCTTGGCGAAGCCGGGCAAACCGTTCTTTGTTTGTGGGACGAGGACCTTGGCCTCGAAGGGTCCCTCCCGTCGCAGATCCCTCCCCTCGGGGTTGCTGTCCGTCTCGAAGCTCCAGCCCGGATTCAGGCCCACGAACCTCGGGGCCCTTGCAATCGCCAGCAGAGCCCGCCCCTCCTCGTTGCTCCTGGAGGGAAAGCGCGCCTCCAGCCCATGGAGGAAGGGCATCAGGTGCGGCAGAGAGAGGTCCGGCGGCTCCCCCGAGGCCGCCCCCAGGCGCATGGTCGTGTTGATGGGATCGGTGCGCCAATAGGGCCTTCCCCGGTCCAGCCTGCCGGCCTCGTCCAGATCGCGCTGGCTCGCGTAGACCCGGTCCACTCCCCGCCCCGGTTGGGCGAAGGCCCGGCCCACGATCTCCCGCTCGGCCAGGGTGCGCCCGATCCCGGAGCGAATCGCCCCCGCCACCCTGTAGGAGACCAGCCCGCTGGACTCGAAGCAGACGGGGATCCCCGCTGTCGCCAGCCGCGCTTGCCGCCCATTGACCATCTGGGCGTAGAGCGCGAAGAGCTGGGGATTGCTCAACTCCTGGGCCTGAGAGATGGGTTTGAGAACCCGGGCGAAGAGATCCTCGAAGCCCGTAAAAGGCTTGGGGCCATGTTCCTCGTTCTCCTCCCGCTCGGCGAGGATCCGGTCGGCGATGCCCCCCGCCGTGGTCTTCGAGATCGGATCCCGGATCACCGAGCCCCCATGGGGGTCCACCCCGGGCCTGCTCCGCACACCCGTCAGGATGGCGACCAGGACCTCCCGGCTGGCCGTGTTGAGATTGATCGGAGTCGGGAGGAGAGGAGCGACGAAGGCCTCCCCCTCGGCCGCTTCGAGCCGGACCGGGCGGTCCAGCCGGATGGACCAGAGGGAGCCCGCCTTCACTGAGGTCCAGCCCCGACCGCCGGGTTGGTGCCGTACGACCATGGCCCACTCCACCTGGTCCCCGATGGAAACCCGGACCATCGCCCCCATGGGGAAGGAGGCAGGATCCTTGACCACCAGGTCCTGGGTCTCGCCCGGGATCAGCGGGTTGAAAATACGGACCGCCCTCCCGAGAGCGTGTCCCTCCGGCCTGGCCCCGTCGAAACAGAGCAGGGAACGCAGGGGCTCCAGGCGCTGGGCCGAGAGCTCCCCCAGCTCCAGGTCGGAGACCCTGGCGAGGGAGCCCAGATCCTTCCAGGGGGTGAAGCGCTTGCGGGCCCCCCCACCCTCGTCGAACTGGTAGGTCAGAAGGAGACGCAGGCGGGCGTCCACCACCATGGCTCCCTTCTTGTGCTTGACCGCGGGGCCATAGGGGTCGGCGACCGGTTCCGCCCCCTTCTTGTCCTTGCCGGTCTCGTTTCCGGAGTCCACATAACGGAAGGCCCGCTCCACATCCTCCAAGCCCTCGTTGGTCCGCCGACGGTAGTGGAACAGCTCGTTGTCGATCCAGACATAACCCTCGTCATCGAAGCGGGAGGGCTGGTCCACGGGCAGGACCTTGATTTCCTCGGCGGTCAGGTCCTCGCTGAGAGTCCCCCAGAGGCCGAGGAGGTTGCCCCAGACCTGGAGCGGCGCGGTGGGCGCGTGGATCCTGGCCTGCAGATCCTCCACTCCTCCCGACACCACCCGGTTTGCGCCGAGGAAGGAGTTCCCGTCCTGGTCCTTGGGGATGGGGATCTTGCTGGGAAGCTCCGAGAGGCCGTCGTAACCCGGGCTCGGGTCCAAGGTCCCCTGTGATGCCCCCACTGTGCCCAGAAGGAGATCCCTCGCTCCCTCGGTCAGGAGACGAACTTCACGAGCCGAAGCCTCGTCCTCAGCGGCCCGGCTCTCCTGGCCCATGCTGTAGAGGAAGGGACCCACCAAGGCGGTCAAAACAGCAAGGACGATGAGGACGGCGATGAGGGCCATGCCCTTGTTGGATTCGTTCATTGCACCAGGCCTCCCATGCCGATCACCAGGGTCTCGCTCTGCTCCTCCCTCCGGAGCAGGAACCTGGCCGGTCCCTGGTGCACTCTCCGGTCCAGCAGACCCTCCCGCGTGTAGGCGAGCACAGCCGGCCCCTCGATCCGGACACTTTCGGGAACCTCCCAGGAGTCCAGGACCTCGAAAGCGAAGAGGCGCACCTCGTCGAGCGTCCCCGGAACGGGAAGAGCGCCGTCCGAGACCAGGAAGCCGGCCTGGGGATCATGAAACATCCTCCCCTCGATCCTGCGCTCGGCGAGGAGGCGATCGTCGACCACGAGTCTCCCCAACTCTCCATCGAAGGAGAAGGCGAAGCGGAGCCACCTGCCTGTCGGAACCCGCTCGTAACTCTGGAACCGGATGGTACGGCCCGGACCGCCGCGAAGATCCCCGAGTACGAGGCGGGCGCTGGGCCGCCCCTGCGCGTCCAGGTCCAGACTGAAGACCCGCTCGAGCGCGGCCAGGCGACACTCCCCGAGGGAGTCCAGGCGGACATCCAGGCGAAGCAGAAACCCGCCCCGAAAATCGAACTCCGAACCATCGCGGGGGGAAACATAGAACCCGTGCCCCGTCGCCCCGTCCTCGATGCGCAGGCCTCTCCCGATGCGTCCCCCGGGGACGATCCTCCCGGCTCCCCCTTGCTGCCCGAGAACTCCCAGGGGACCTCCATCGAAATTCCATTCCCCGACGGGTTGCAGCGCGTGGATGCTCAGAACCTGGGTCGGAGCCCCTTCCTGCCCCCCCACCTCGCTCCCCCCCTCTTGACTCAGGGTCACTCGTGCCGAGGAACGGTGGAAGCGGGCCTGCATCCTCGCCCCACGCGCGTAGGCTTGAAGCCGAACCAGGGCCTGGTCCAACTCGTTCCCCCCACGGCGCAAAAAACCGACTCCGTATCCCATGAGAACCGAGATCAGGAGGATGACGAGCAGGATCTCGAGCAGGGTAAAGCCATGCCGAGTCCAAGGGAGAACCAACCCGGAAGGGAGCTTCGAGGAAGAAGGCTCAGCCATTCTCTTGGTCCGGGGTCGTAAAGTTCCCAATATCGTCACTCGTGTTGAACACTCCATCCGGTCCCGCCGAAAAGAGCTGGAAGCTGCGGGCATTCAACCAGCGCCCTTCCTTGGTTCTCCAGGCTTGGACTGTCTGTTCCTCCCCCTCGGGGACATCGGGGTCGCCTCCCATTCTATAGGTCTGATCCTGGCCATAGTGGCGGTGGTGGAAATATGCCATGGGATTTCCCCAAGGATCTTTCAGCTCCACCTTCTCCATCCGGTCCAACTTCCCGATGGGAGCTTCGGCTTTGTCCTTGTCGGTGTTGCAGAACCATTCGTCCTTGTCCCCGAAACCTTCCGCCCTCGAATCCGGCCGATGCAGGAAGGCGACAAAGGACTCGATCCCTGGATTCACCGAATCCGCGGGAACCTGGAAGGTCTTCAGCGGATCCTTGAAATCATCGGGCGGATAGTCGCCGAAGCGGCGCTGTCCCATGTACTCCTTCGCGGAGGAGACGGCGGTCTGGATGATGATCTTGCACTGGCTGATCTTGGCCGCCTCCTGGCCCGAGCTGAGCATGGGCATCAGGAAGACCATGAGGAGGCTGATCAGGCCAATGACCACCAGGATTTCGATCAGGGTGAAGCCCTTCTGCCCCCACCCGCTTTTCCGCTCTTCGCGCATCGGCCTACTCCCTCCGAATCAACTCGAAATCGTCGAACATGCCTTCGATCTTGGAGCCTGCAGGGCCCTGCACATAAAGATCGAAGAAAAGGGGGCGACCCCGCGCGGCCCGGAGGCGGGGCAGGGGTTTCCGGAGAACCACTCTCCCATCCAGGCTCAGGACGAGTTCGGGATTGGCGCTCGGGTTGCCGAGGGGCATCCGAAGCGCCACCCCCACCTCGACCAGTTTGCCGTCCGCCTTGGGTCCCAGCTCGGGAGGAAGGTCCTCGGGAAGAAGCTCATAGAGCCCCTTCTTCCTGGTTCCTCGGCCATCCCGAAGCCGCGCCCAGGGCCCTCCCCGGTGGTAGCCCAGGATGGCCTCGAAGCCCTGCCCCACCTTGCGCCCTCCCTCGCTGGGGTCCTCGTCCGTCACGCGCAGGGCGAGGGTCTTGACTCCCGAACCGGGGGGGACGCCGAGCTTGACCTTGACCTCGACGAAGTTCTGGATGTCCTCGAGGGTCAGACGCTGGAAAGCGGGCAGGTCCCCCTTGGACCGCCCACGCACCTGCAGCCTCCCATCCTTGACACTCCAGGAGAGTTTGGGTTGGCCGCGGGCCTTCTTGACCCAATGCCTGGCGAGGCCTTCGTGGGAGAACGGATCCTGGAAACGCCGCTTGCTCCGGTGGTCCTGGATCAGGAGGAGAGCCCGGTCCACATACTGACGATAAGGGTCGGTCAGGTCCCGGAGCACCTGTTGCAGATCCCGGAGCTGGCCGAGGGCCTCGTCGGTGTATCCTTGGCGGTAGCGAATCAGGGCGAGGAAGATCTGGGCGTGAGGACCGGTCTTGCCCCGCCACTTGCCCGAAAGGAGGAAGGCTCGCCTTGCCGCCTCGTTCTCCCCCAGGGCGTAGCTGACGCAGCCCAGGAGGTCCTGGTAGACCCACCTCCGGAGCCCCCGCGTGGCGGCCTCCTGGATCCCGGCGTCTCCCCCCTTGACCGGGGTTCCCTGGGCGCTGAGTTCGCAGGCCTTGGAAATGAAACGCTTGGCCCGTTGCAATCCCTGGTAGCCCCCCTCGGGACTCTCCATGGCCTTGTGGTAGAGGATCATGGCCATCTCCGCCATCACCGGAGCCCGCACCTGCATGCGGGAGAGGGCCTGGTCCAGGAAGGATTCGGCCTCCTCCAGGCTTCCGTTCTTGCGGGCCTCCCTCCCACTGAGGTAGAGGACCCACTCCTGTTCGGGGTCCTGGATCAGGGCCTGGCGGCAGAGATCCAAGGCCTCCACCGCTTTGCCTGCCAGGTCCAGGGCGAAGGCGTCGAGCGCCAAGGCGACCGGACGGAGGAGGGGATCGCGGCCCGCCACCTGCTCCTTCATGCTGCCGGCCACATAGCCGCTGACACCCTCCGCGTTCCCGTGGAGGCGGGCAAGGGCCAGCCCGAGAACCGGATCCACCGACAGAGGCAGAAGGGTCGCGGCCTCGCGGAAAGCGGCAGCCGCCCCCTCGTGGTCCTTTTTGGCCAGGGCCAGGACTCCCGTCAAATGGGCGAGACGTCCCTTGGCAAGGGGGATCTCCTTGGCGGACTCCAGTGCTTTCTCCGCCCCCTTCCAATCCAGGACCGCGAGGAAGGCCCGGGTCAGGACCCTTCGGATGCGGGAGACCAGACGAGGTTCCATGGACGCCACCTCCCGGCGCGCGGCCTCCTTGGCCGAGGCGAGGGCTTCGCTCCCACGGCCCTGCCTCAACAGGAATTCCGCGAGGGTCAGGTGGTTGCGAGCATCCGTAAACCCGTCCTGGATCGCCCTTCGGAAGAAGGCCTCGGCCTGGCTGCTCAACCCAAAGGTTTCCGCCACCTTGCCCCGATAGCGAAACACAAAGGGTGCCTTGGCAAAGGCCGTTTTGGCCAGGTCCTCGTCCAGGAAGGCGAGCAGGTCTTCCATCCTCCCGCTCTCGAAGAGGACCCGGGCGGTCACCTCATATCCCCTCGGATCCTTGGGGGCGTCCCGCATGAGAACCCGCGCCTGGGTCTCGGCCTCGGCCAAGGCCTCCGGAGCGCCCTCGAAGTCGTAGAGGAGACGCAGGATGAAGTGGTAACGGTCCACCACCCCAACGACCCCTGCAGGGATGCGCCGCTTCTCCAACTCGATCCGGTTGCGGAGTGTGTTGGCGAAGACCAGGGCCTGGACCTGCTCGGGGGGGACGGGCTGGGCCGCACCGAACTTGGGCTTGCCCTTGACCGGATCGAATTCCTGGAAGAGGACCGGACGCCGGAAGGGGCCGTTCAACCGGAGAGTCTCCTGGGAATCGGGAGAGCCCAGGCCCCAGCGCTGGGGGCCCAGGATCTTGCCCCAGGAGGGCTTGCGCTCATCCTTGCGGTAGAGCTGGTCATACTGGAGCGCCCAGGCGAGGCTCGGGTCCTCCTCCTGGGTTCCACCTCCTTGTTGTTGGCCTGCGCCTCCTTCCTGGCCGGTCCCCTGCTCGGCAGGTTTCTTCCCATCAGGAGGAGTCTGCCTGGCCTCTCCCTGCAGCAATGGCTTGGGAAGCTGGGAGGGGACCAGGGCCCAAGCGTAAGCGTGAGAAGGATCCGGGCTCCCCAAAAAGGAGGGAATGGCCACCGGGAGTTCTGCCTCCGGGAAAGGGGGAAGGTCCAAGCGCAGAGGAGGCAGGGGAACGGTCTCGGAGGGTGGGAGAAAGAGATCCCTCTCTTTTCCCGTCCAGACTCTCTCCTTTGCGTCCACAAGGGCGGAGCCTGGCAGGCCCGGCGCGTGATAGGTCTGCTTGCGCAACCTGAGCCTCGACCCGGGTCTGCGCTCCTGCCCGGGGAGGAGGAGCCAGACCACCAACACGAGCGCGAGGAGGAAGAGGACGCGCTCCTTGTTCAAGAGATCTTTCATGATTTCCCCCCCTGCAGGATGACAAAGTTGCACTCGACCGCGAGCGGATCCCCAGGGTCCTGGCCCACTTCTTCGATCTTGATTCCCTTGAGGAGGAGGGGGCGCCGCTCGGCTCCCCCCGGGGCCTTTCCACCGAGGAGGGACTCGACGAAGCCTTCGGTGGTCAGGGAGTCCGCCCGGAACCGCAGGAGGACCTCCACCCGCGGGAGCAGCTCGGGGATCTGTTTTTTGCGGACGCTTCGTCCGGCGTAACCCTTCTTGATCGGACGGATCTTGAGGCTCTCGACACTCGCGAGGCCCGACTGGTTCGCGAAGCGCTCGGTAATGATCCGCGAAGACTCCAGGAGACGGTCCAGGGCGTCCTCCACCAGGTCGAGGCCGTAGAGGACCTCCTGAATCTCGTCCCGGTCAAAGGGAGTTTTGGAGGGAAGACCCAGGTTCCTCGCGAGAAAATCCACATTCTCCGCGTCCATCTCCTCCTTGACCCGCTTTCGGGCCGCCGAAGTCTGGTTGAGATAATGCAAGGAGGCGTCCCCCTTGCCCTCCAGCCGGTACTCGGGGCGGGCCTGGAAGAAGAGAGCCTTGGCGCGACGATCGATGCGCTCCCTCAGGGTCTTGGCTTCTTCCTGGGCCTTGCGGTAGGCGGCCCGGTCGTAGAGGGGCTGCTTTCTCGTCTTGGCGTGGGCCGAGAGAATGGTCTTGCGGGAGCGCTCGATGCTGAAGGTCGAGGAGATGAAGCTCCGTCCGATCAAGAAGAAGAGCAGGCCCGCGAAGGCGCCCAGGATCCAGACCTTGTGTTCTTGCCAGAGTTCGTTGAGATCCATGCCGCCCCCTATTTCCCAGCCCGTTGATTCTCGTCCGTTCCCTCCCCGGAAGATCCCGCGGCGGGTTTTACAAATAGATAGTCGCTCTGAAGCGTGAAACGGAAGGGTTTGCCCTGGGTGACGGTGTCCCGCAGGAAGGGGACCTCCGCGTCCATGGCCCGTTTGAATTCGGCGTAGACGGTCTCGAGGGGTCGGCCGGAGATGGGCTTGCCCCGCCCGTCGGTTCGGATCAAGTTGCGTTTGGGAACCCGGCGGCGCCCCGTCCCTTTGGAGGTGGCAAGCCAATCCGCAGCGGCGTACTCGCTTCGGATCGTCCGGAGCCAAAGATCCAGGGGGAGGTGGGCGCGAAGAGAGCGGAGGTCCCGCACGGCTCCGTGCAGGGGAACGAGGAGGGCTTCCATCGCCTCGAGCTTTTCGCGCGCCTTGTTGTTGTTTTGGATCAGTTCGCTCGTCTTCTGGTGAAGGGAGAGGGCGACCTTGGCCCTGCCTCCGAGCTTGCGAGCGAGGCTCTGGTAGGTCAGGCTCCTCTCCTTGGCGCGCAGGAAGAAGAACCCCAGAGAAGCCAGAAGAAGGACGGCGGCCGCGATGTTCCAGACGGTCCTCTCCATGAAGCGGCGCTTCCTTCGCACCGACTCGGGGAGGATCTCGATGGAATACAGTTCATCGAAGCACGGGGTCATGGAGAGCCCGAGGGCGATCACGCTCATGGGACCCGCGGCCTCGAGAGCCTGGGCGTCTTCGGGAGGGCAGGCGCTGAGATCGATTTCGGAGACGGGATTCCAGATCCGGACCGGCGCGCCCATGCTCCGCTCGAGGAAACGGTCCATCCCTCTGACCTTGGCCCCGGGGCCACAGAGCAGGACCTCGCTGATCTTGATCTCGCGGTTTCCCGTCTGGCTCTGGCAGAAGGCCACCGTCGAGCGCATTCCGGCCTGGAATTGGCCGACCACCCCTTGGACCGAATGGGCCACCTTCTCCTCCTGGGAGGAGCCGAACTTGCCCATCTGCGCGGGATCCAGGGAGAGCAGCTCGGCGCGAATCCTCCGCGCCCTTTCCTCGCGAACATTGAAGGCGCTGCCGATGGCGTCATCGAGGACCTTGAGACCTCCGCTGACATTGCGGGCGAAGAGGAGGGTCGTCCCCTGGACCAGGGCAAGGTCCAGCGAAGTCTCCCCGATCCAGGCCAAAAAGCGCACGGCATCCTCGTCCACAGGACCCGCCATGAGGAAGGCGTTGTAGAGCGCGACCGCGTTGGGTGTGAAGGCGATGGCCTCACCGCGCCAGGAGCGCACCCTGTCCACCACCTCGTTCAGCGAATCCGTCTTGGCCAGGGCCAGGAGGATGGTGTCCTCCCCCGAGCCGGGCTCGGAACCGGGCAGGAGGTTGTAGTCGCTGGAGAGGGGGTTCTTGGCCTGGGTGGCGATCTCCTGGACTTCGAAGTCGATCAGACGATGGAGCTGCCAGTCGGGAACCTGGGGGACCTTGGTGTACTTGAGGGTCAGGTCTCGTCCGGTGAGCCCCACATAGGCCTTGCCCACGGGCACGCTCGGCTGCCCCTGATCCAGGGGGAACTCCTCGTAGTGGAGGACCTGGAAGGCCATGCCCTTTTTGCGGCCCGTCAATAGCCTCCCGACGCGACCCGAGAGATCCAAACCTGTTCCTTTGCTCGCCACGACGACCCCCTACTTTCCTTGTTTCCCTGAACCTTTGGAGCGCTGCTTCAAGAGTTTCTCGATCGCCTCTTTGCGTGTTTTGGACGCCTCGGTCCCCCCGTAGCTGGTCTCGAGAATCTCCCCGAGGAAGGCCGCGAGCCGCGGGCTCCCCGAGGCGACGAGGGCGTCGAAAACCTCTCCCAAATCCTTGGCCGTCGCCTCGGAGCGGGTGGCCAGGATGCTGTCCCTGGCTTTTTTCGTTTTCTCCTTCAGCTCGGCGAAACGCGCCTCCAGCTCCGTCCCCTGGAACAGAGCCCTCTCTCGATCGATCCTCGCAAGCAGCTCCTGGAAGAGCCCCAGATAGCCGAGGAAGCGCGCGTCCTCAAAGGACTCCGAGAGCCGGTCCAGGACGGCCTTGCCCCGGTTCAGGAGACGGGCGCGCCGCTCACCCGCGCTGCGGACCGCGGATCCATAGAAGGGGACCTCCCGCAACACCCTCCGGTAGGCCTGGAGGGCTTTGCCGAACTCCTCGGCCTCCTCGGCCGCCTCGCCTTCGCGCAGGTATTTGCGCGCAAGGCGAATCTGCTCCTCGAAGTCGAAGAGGAAGGTCAGAGTGGAAGGAGCATCCAGAACCAGTTCCACGCCTCCGGGGACGGCTTGGGCCGACAGAGCCCCTCCCCTCTTGGGTCGCAGGAGCATCCGGGAACTCTCCTCTCCGATCGCCAACGCGCGGAACCCCTTCACCTGGGTCCCCGGGCCGAAACGATCGAAGCCCAGGGCCTCGCCCTTCTCGTTTTTGGGGTTGAGTAAAAAGGTCCCTCCCTCGAGAGCCTCCTGGGGGATCAAGAGGCGGAGCCTCCCCTCGCCCACCAGATCGAACACGACTCCTCCCTCCGTCCTCTTGAGGCTGATCCCTGAAAAGAACTCCCCGAGGGGCAATCCCAGGGCGGAGGCCAGGGCCCGCATGCCCGGAGTCGCGCCGGAAGCGGGGGGAAGGGATTCGGCGCTGCGCAAAAGAACCCTTTGCCCCACCCGAACCATGAGGGTGGAGCGGGCTTCATCGGGGACCACCACCGTTCTCCCGGCGAACTGCTGCACAAGGGCAACTCCCTGCTCCCGGGGAACGAGGGCCATGTCGTCGAAATCCGCCCAAGCTTCACCCGAACCTTCGGGAAGGGCCACAAGGGCGATGGCCACCCGTGTCGCCCCGAAGGGGACCTCGGACTGGAGCTTCAGCTCCTTGTAGCCCGCGCCCGGGATCACCTGGAGAGGCTTACCCATCACCCAGTCGGGGCGTTCCCGAAACAGGCTGTCGTCGCTGTTCTCCTCGCTCCCTTCGGAGGTCTCTTCGTTCCGCTCGGGGCCGGCGGCCTCCCGAAAGAAGAGGAGGCGGAGGCCCACCTTGAGTTCCCCGTGGGTCTGCACGAAGGCCCGGGCCTCGTAGGCCTGGGCCTGGCCGATGGGAAGGGGCCGGGCCAGGATGGCAGCGGCGAAGAGGGCGGCTCCCCCCTCCTCGCTGTCCACCCCTCTCCTCGAGGCGAAGGAGACATGGAGGGCTTCCTGGCCACTGTGCGCGCTTCCCCCGATCCCCAGGTCCGCCCCTCCCTGGAGGCGGGCCCAGGCTCCCTCGGCCCCCGCCCCCTCGAGAGTGGCGGCCCCGGCACCCAGAAGGTCGCCTTCGAGGCGGACCACCTTGTGGACCTTGCGTTTTTGTTTCCGGGTCCCGCCCTGCCCCAGGAAGTACCAGGCAGCCGCTCCCCCGACCAGGACCAACAGGAGGAGGACGAGGACCAGGGAGCCTTTTTTCTTGGCGCTCTTTTCGAGCATGCCCTTGCCGATCTCGAGGCCCATGTCCTCGTCGCTGGGGACCCCCAGGGCCTTGTCCACGAGCTGGATCCGGGTCGCGCCGATCTGGAAGATGTCTCCATGGTCGATGGGGACTTCTTTGACCTTGCGCCCGTCGATGAAGGTCCCGTTGGTCGAATCCAGATCCCGGAGGATCCAGTGCCCCTGGTCGAATTCGAGCTGGGCGTGGACACCGGAGACCTTGGGGTCGTTCAGGAGGGGAAGATCCGCCTCGCTCTTGCGACCGAAGCGAAAGGGCCGGTCGAGGGGAAGGGGCACCTCCCGCCCCGAGGCCCCCTCATCCAAGACGAGGAGGACAAAATTCCGTCGGGCTTCATCCGTCATACACGCAACCTGTTCCAAGGTAAGGGGATCGACGGGGCCGCCCGGGGCAGGAGCGGATCCATGGCAGGGGGCCGGGAATGCCGAACCTCAAGACTAAAGGACGTCTTACTTTGGCGCAAATCCCTTGGGATTTCGACCTTGTTCTGTCGGGCTGGGAAAAAAACGAGAGCGGATCCGAACCCCCGATGTATTTTCTCCTCCTTGGCTGATCGTTACTACCTTCCTGAACTCCCCGAACCAGGGCAAGAAGTCCTGCTTCCCCAGGACCTGGGTCGACATCTGCGGACGGTGCTTCGGCTGCGCCGGGGAGACCGGCTCCAGCTCTTCGATGGCAAGGGCGAGGAAGCCCAGGCCGAGATCCAAGAAGCCGGACGGGGGGGAGTGCGTGTCCGCGTCCTGGCCAAGAGCAAGGGAGGCGAGGCCCCCTGGCGGGAGCTGGAGCTGGCCTTCGCCGTCCCCAAGGGCTCTCGGCTCGAAACCCTCCTCGCCCAGGCGACCCAACTCGGCGTCCGGCGTTTGCAACCCCTGCTCTTCGAGCGCAGCCCCAAATCGGCCCGGCTCCGGAGCATCCCCCCCCGTTGGGAACGCATCCTCCAGGCCGCCGCCGGCCAATGCCGTCTCGACCGCCTCCCCCTTGTCCTGCCCCCCCTCCCCCTTCGCGACTGGCTTCAAGCCCCCCTCCCCCCCCAAGCCTACATCGCCCTCCCTCCCGCAAGGGGGACACCCATTCTCGGGCCCGAGCCGAGCCGGTCGGGGGCGGCCCTCCTCGTGGGCCCAGAAGGTGGCTTCAGCCCGGAGGAGGTCGAAGAAGCACGGGAAGGAGGCCTGGTCCCCCTTTGCCTCGCCCCCACGGTGCTGCGGATCGAGACGGCCGCCACCGTCGGCCTCGCCCTCCTCCTGGCAGCCGGAAGGAGGGAGGAATGATGCGTCTCCCCCTGCGAACCCTCGTCTACCAGGCTACGAGCCTTACCTTGGCCCTCTTCGGCAGTTTCACCCTCTTCTTTGTCCTCTTCCTCCTCTTTGGCCTCTCTCTCCTGCTCCTCGGGCAGGGAGACCGGATCGGCCAGCCCTGGCGCGCCCTGCCCTTCCTCCTGCTCCAAGGCCTCGGAAGCCTTCTCCCCCTCGCCCTCCTCCTCGGGCTGGCCCTCTGGGAACGGGCCTGGAGGCAAAGAGGGGAGGGAGCCGCCCTGCGGAGCCTCGCCCTCCCCCCCCTGTTCGAACGGCTCGGCCCCCTCCTCGGCCTTCTTCCATGGGTCCTCCTCTATGCATGGATCCTCCACCTGGGGACCCCCCTGGCCAGGCAGCGGCTCTGGGCCTCCGGTCCGGCCCTCCTGAAAAGCCTCCAGGATCCCAGGGATCTCTCGAGAGCGGCGGCGCTGGGGTTGGGGTTGGGAATCTCCGCTCAGGAGCTGGACCGGGGGACCCTGGAAAAGGTCAGCGCCTACCTCCCCCTCGCGAAGGACAAGGCCCTGGCTCTGCGGGCCGAGAAGCTGGAGCTGCGGCCCCTGGCCCGAGGCCTGGAGGTCCGCGTCCTTGGAGGGAGGGTGTCCCGTATCGAACTGGGTCTTGTGGAGGAGCTGGCGGATTTTGGGGAAACGCGACTCTTCTTCGACCCGGGGCTGGCTCGGGGGACGGGCCCCCTCCCCCCCGAGATCCTGTCGAGCCCCACCCTGATGAAGGCGGTTCCGGAGCTGGTCCGGCTGGCCGCCCGCGGCGCCCGGGGGGAGCCGATCGACAGCGGCCGCCTCCGCCTCCGGTACCAGCAAGAACTCGCCCGCAGGAGGGGCAAGGTCAGCCTCCTCCTCGCCACCCTCCTCCTCGGACTCGGACTCGGCTCGGGCTTCGCCCGCCCCTCTTCGCTTCTCGCCTTCCTGCCCCTCCCTCTCTTTCTCCTCCTCTCCGGCATCCGCCTGATCCCCACGACCTTGGGGCCTCTCTCCCCCTGGCTCCCCCTCGCCCTCCTCCTCCTTTATCTCCTTCTTCCATCCCCGTTTCTCTCGGCCTCCACCAAGGAAAGATTCCTGGGAGGCGGCCCCCGGCCATGATTCTCGCGCGCCACCGTTCCCTGCGTTTTCTCGGTCTGACGGGGACCGTCCTCCTCATCCTCCTGGCCGCCGCCGGCCCCTTCCTTCCCCTCGGCGCCGGGCTCCCCTGGGTCTGGCTCCCCTTCCTCGCCCTCCCCCCCGCCATCCTCCTCGCCCTGGTCCTCCAGCTCAGCGAGGAGGAGCGAAACGGCGAAGCCCTCGCCCAGAACCTCCTCGGCCTCGGACCCCTGCGGCGGGCCGCCCCCCTCAGCCTCTGCGCGGGTCTGCTCTGGCTCTTCGCCGGCCTCCTCCCCGCCTGGAAAAGCCAAGATCCCCACCCTCCCCCCGCCCCCGGCGGCCCCGTCCTCCACGGCTTCGCCCGGGTCGATCTCGGCCCCGGGCGCCAGGCCCTCCTCGGACCCGGAACCCTCCTCGTCCTCCCCGGCTCGGACCAGGCCCTCGCCCTGCGCTGGGACGCACCCCCTCGCTGGGTCCCTCTCGCCTCCCTGCGACGCGCGCCCGATGGCGTACGCCTGCCCGCCGCGGGCAAGCTCTCCGCCCTAGAGCCCCCCAGGAAGGACAACCTCACCCTCTATCCCGACCGGCGGACGGCGGCCTTGAGGCGGGCCTTTTTGAAGACCCCGCCCAGCCTGGCCCTCGGCCGGCTCCTTGCCCTCCCCTGGGCCACCCAGGACCTTCTCGTCCTCTGGAGCCTCATCTTCTGCCTCAGCCTCCCCTTCTTCCTGGGCGCCCTGACCCTCCGCCTCTCCCAGGCAGGAACGAGTCACGGCCCCAGCGGAGAAGGTCCCGCTCCCGCCCTCCTCCCCTGGCTCCTTCTGCTCGGAGGGGTCCTCCCCGGCCTCCTGGGCATGCAGCTCCTCCTCCTGGCCGACGGAGGGCTGCTGCCCCCCCTCCCCGCCTATGCCCTGGGCCTGGGCCTGCTTCCCCTGGGAACGCTGCTTATTCTCGCCCCACCGCGGAGTGCCGCCAAAAACTCCGCTCGGGAGAGGAGTCCAGCCTCGGATCCAAGCCGTCGTTCGCTTCCTTGAGGGTCTCGAGGTCCAGAGGCCGGAGCTGCAAGGGGTCGTAATGAGGAAGGAACACCGTCATCCTCGCCCCGCCCCCCGGGCGATTGGAGGCCTCGATCTTCCCACCATGGTATTCCACGATCTCCTTGGAGATCGCAAGCCCGAGACCGGTCCCTTCGGGCTTGGAGGTGAGGGACTCGCCTCCCTGGTGGAAGCGGCGGAAGATCCGCTCGCATTCCTCCTGGTTGGCAAAGCCGGGTCCCCGGTCCGAGACCCGGATCCGAACCCCTTTCTCCTTCTCCTCGAGTTCCACGAGGACCTCTTCGTCCACGGGTGAGAACTTGAAGGCGTTGGACAGGAGGTTGACCAGCACCTGCTTCAGACGATCCCGGTCGCCACAGAAGGAGATCCCCTCCTCCCCGCCCCGGACTTCGAAGAAGACCCTTTTCTTCCGGGTGAGGCCGCGGACGGAACGCACCGCGTCCCTGGCGAGGGCGGCGAGGTCGAAGGTTTCGACCTCCCAATGCACCTGCCCCGCCTCGATCTTGGCCATGTCCAGGATCTGGTGGATCATGCGGCTGAGACGCTCGGTTTCCTCCTTGATGATCCGCAGGAATTCCTTGCGGGTGGAGGGGGGTTCATCCTCCCCATACTCGAGGAGGATCTCGGCATAGGATTGGATCGAAGTCAAGGGAGTCCGCATCTCGTGGCTCACCGAGGAGAGGATGCTGTCCTTGGCGCGCTCGAGGGTCTTGAGTTCTTCGTAGGCGATGCGCAATTCCCGGGTCCGCTCTTCGACCTTGCGCTCCAGGGCTTCCTTGGAGGCTGCCGACTCTTTGGCGGCGAAGAAGCCACCCAGTTTGCAGATCCAAACCCCCAACGGCCCACCCAGCAAAGCCCCCAGGCCAAGACTCAAGAGATCCATCGATCCCCCTGTCAGGTCCGGGAGAGGACCTTGCCTTCTCCGACTTCGGCCTCGATGGAGACCTTGCCCCCGCGCAGCCGGGCGAAGAGGCTGTCTCCCCCCCCCAAGCCATCCTCGAGGATGCGATCCGCGAGCCGGTCTTCGACCTCCCGCTTGATGAGACGGCGCAGCTCTCTGGCTCCGTATTCTTCGGAAAACCCCTTTTCGGCGAGCCAGCGCTTGAGACCCGCCGAAAACCGGACGCAGATCTTCTTGCGGGCGAGCAGCTCGGAGACATCCGAGAGCATCTTGGAGGCGATGCGGCAGCAGACCTCCACGTCGAGGGGATGGAAGACCACGATCTCGTCGATGCGGTTCAGGAACTCGGGCCGGAAGCTCTCCTTGAGGGCCTCCCGGGTCACGGTGGCGTGGTCGATCGAGAGCAGGGACGCCCGCTTGGCGAGGTCGAAGCCCATCCGGGAGCGGATGCGGTCCACTTCGTCGACACCCAGGTTGCTCGTCATCAGGATGAGGCAGTCCTTGAAGCTGACGGTCTCCCCCTTGCTGTCGGTCAGGCGCCCTTCGTCCAGGATCTGGAGCAGGAGGTTGTGCACCTTGGAATGCGCCTTCTCGATCTCGTCGAAGAGGATGACGCAGGTCTTTTGATTCTTGACGGCCTCGGTGAGGACCCCCCCCTCGGAGTGGCCGATGTACCCGGGAGGGGAGCCGATGAGTTTGGCGTACTCATGGGGCAGGGCGAATTCGCTGCAATCGATGCGGACCAGCCGGCTTCGCTCTCCGAAGAGGGCCTGAGTCAGGGCTTTGGCCATCTCGGTCTTGCCCGTTCCCGTGCGCCCGACGAAGAGGAAGGTCCCGATCGGGGTCCCGGGACGCTTGAGGCCGATCGCAGCCTTCTTGACCGCGCGGGCGAGCCTGTCCACCGCGTCGTCCTGGCCAATGACTTCGCGGCGCAGGACCTTCTCCAGGTTGGCCACCTGCTTGCGGGTCAGGGGGCTGTCCTTTTCCTGGGAATCCCCCTCCTTGCCCTTGCCGACAGGGAGACAGACCTGGTGGATCTCCAGGCCCGGATTCACGTCGATGCAGATCTGGTAGAGGAGATCCTCCACCGTCAAGGGATCATAGTCTTCTTCCAAAAAGCGGATCCGCTCCCTCAGCTCTCCCCCATAGTCGGGCAGGCACTGCTTGATGATGGAGCCCCGGTATTCGCTCTTGTTTCGGACGCCCTTGGTGCAGATCTCCCCAAGGTCAATGTCCTGCACGACCCGAACGCGGATGAACTCATCCAGGAGATCGAAATATTTCAGAACCAGATTGCTGTCATCGAACTTCACGCTCGGGCCTCCGACAGTTCGTACCAAGCAAGGGAAACTTCCAACGGGAAATTTCCAAGAGGGAAACTCATGCTGCCCCCTTGTCTTCGGCATTCCGGAAAGTCCGACTTGACCCGGCCCGGTCGAATGCAGGAATCAGCCGGGCTGTGCTCCATCCAGTTTTTTGAGGAGATGCACCTTGAGGTAGTCCGACTCCGGGAAACCCAGGAGGACCCGGTGGTCTTCGGGAGGCGGAATACGCCCGAGATCCTGGACCCGCATGCCCCGCGCGGCCTCGCCAAGGAGGTTTCGGAACAAACTCGGAGTCGCATGGTAGCTACAGGAACAGGTCAGGAGCCAGCCCCCCGGACGAAGAAGCTGGAGGCACCGTCGGTTGAGTTTGGTGTACCCCCTCTTGGCTCCTTCCACCTCGCGCTTGCTCCGGGCGAAGGCGGGAGGATCGAGGATGATCCCGTCGAAGCGCCTGCCCTCCTCCAGGAGATCCTTGAGGAAGGAGAAGGCATTGGCTTCGACCCTCTCCACCCCCGAAAGTTCGTTGGCGAGGCGGGCTTCTTCGAGCAGATCCAAGGAACTCTTGGAAACATCCACAGCCAGGACGGATTCGGCCCCTCCCTTGGCAGCGTTCAGGGCGAAGCCTCCGCTGTAGGTGCAGAGATCCAGGATCTCGCCCCCGGCGGAAGCGAGGGCCCGCACCCTCCCTCGCGCGGGGCGCTGGTCCAGAAAAAAGCCGGTTTTTTGGCCGAGGAAGGGATCGACGGGGAAGGAGAGGCCATTCTCTTCGAACCAGACCTTCTCGACCCGGGTCCCATGCAGGAGCGTGATCTCCAGGGGGAGACCTTCGAGCCGACGCACCTTGGCGTTGTTCCGGGCGAGGATCATCCGGGGCTCCAACAGCTCCACCAGGGTGGGGACGATGGTGGTCGCCAGACCCTGGATGAAGGGGGTCATGAATTGGACGACGAGGACATCGGCGAAGCGGTCCACGATGAGGCCGGGCAGAGCGTCCCCCTCGGAGGAGACCAGACGACAGCCGTTGGTCTCCCGGGCCAAGGGACGTCGGGCTTCGACGGCTTGACGGACCCGTTCGGCAATCCAACTCCGCAACTCCGCCGGGCCGTCGCCGGGACCTCTCTCGAGAATGCGAAGCGTGATTTTGGAGTGGGGCGAATAGCTCGCCCAGGCGAGCGGTTTGCCCGAGGGATCTACAAGGCGGGCCAGCAGGTCCCGGTCGGGGGCCTCGATCTCCTCCAGGTCGTCCCTGAAAATCCAGGGGTGACCCTTCTGGAACCAACGCAGCCCCTTCTTCGACAAGCGGTAGACTCCAACCATTTATTTCTCCCCTTGGACCGGACGCACGAGCGCCTCGAACCTGGGATCCCCCCGCAAGGAGCTGAGGTCCTTGTCCTTCTTGGCCCAGAGGCGTTGTCGGTTTCGAGCCTTCTCCGTGGGATAGTTTTTCTGGAGGTCCTGGTTCAACCAGTGCAGGGCCTTTTCCTTGTCGCCGCAGAGGGCGTAGGTGCAGGCGAGGTTGTAGTAGAGGTTGGGTTCGAGGTCGACGCTCTTCAGGAGTTTCTTCGCCTCCGCGCATTTCCGGTCCCTGGCGAGATAGCAAGCGTAGAGGACCCGGTTGAAGGGGCTGTCCTCCAACATATAGGCGCGCCGACAGAACTCACGGGCCTTGCCCGGCTGGCCGAGGACGACGTTGTACAGGACGGCCATGTTGACGAGACCGGCCGCCACCCTCCCAGCATAATAGCGCTCCACCGTCTTGGGGGAGACAAAAAGCTCGGGGTGCTGGCGGGCCTCCTGGAGACGGTCCTCCATGAAGCGCAGGTAATCCCGCAGAGCGGCGCGGGCAACCTCGGGGCGCCGCTGGTCGATGGCGATCGAGGCCTTCTCGAAGAGGAACTGCGCGCGGAGTCTCAGGTTCTCCGGGAGACCTGCGCCCTGGAGGAGTTCGACCCAGTGGGCAAGCACGGCGAGCGCTTGCTCCTGCTCCCCCAGCCGTTGCAGGGCGGCCTCGTAGAGGAAGGGAAGCGAGGAGACCGCACGCTCCCCCGCCCCCCTCGCGTCCGCGCTGGGATCGCCGAAGCCCCCCGAGACCTTCTGGCCGGGGAGGGGCAGCACCCGGTCAGGGAGCCGGGCGGCCAGCGCCTGGACCAGAAAACGGAAACCCTTTTTGCTCGCGGCGATCCTTCTCTTGCGCTCCGCGAGCGAGACGATCTCCCCCTGTCCTTCGTTCCCCTCCAAGGCCCGTACCAGGAACTGGAGCGGGCCCGAACGAAGGGCGAGGGCCTGGTCCAGGTCCCGGTTCGGCCCTAGCAGATCCTCGTCCCAGAGCCCGAGGCACTCTTCGAAGGCCTCCACCGCCCGGTCCATCCGCGCTTCGGCCCGGGCCCGGTCCCCTTCGAGAAAGGCGAGGACTCCGCCAAGGCAATCGACCGCGATGCTGCGACGCAAGCCCTCCCTCCGGATCTCGTCCCGTCGCCCCCCGACCCGCAGCACCCAACGCAGCCTGGACTCGAACTCCCGCTCCGGGACCTTGGGAGGGACCTGCGATCTCCAAGCCCGTGTCCACTCGAACTCGACCTGGGCCCGCTCCCAGAGCATGGGACCGGCCGCCCCCAGGTCCCTCCCCACCATCGCCCCCGCCGCCTGGATCGCCTTGCGGAGAGCGGCCTCCCCGCTGGTTCCGGCGAGAAAAGAGCCGATGGCAGAGAGGGACCAGAGTTCGGCGCTCTCGGAAGGGGTCCTCGACCGCGCCATCAGATCCTTGAGCGCTTCGATCCCTTGGCCAGGGTCCCCCAAATCCAGAACTGCGATGTGGAGGACCTTGAGGGCGTCCTCCACCGTCGAGAAGGGCGCCCTGCGGATCCTCTCGAAGAGCTGCAGGCGCTCCCGATGCCGGAGCTGAGCGAAGAGCTTGTTGTCCAGCCCTTGAAGCAGGTTCTGGACAGCCTCCTGCACTTCGGGTACCCGGAGGAACAACCAGCGATCCAGTCGGCCCTGGAGCACAGGGCCCGGGACTTCGGCGAAAAGGGGAAGAAGGGCAGGGGCGAGGCTCCGCCCGGGTCCCTCGATCCAGGCAAGGACCTCGGGAGCGACCTCCGAGGCCGATCGGAGCGAAGTCAGCGAACGGCAGAGCAGGACCTGCTCCGCCCGATCGAGGGGCCTGCGCCCCTTGGGAGGGCGCCGGGTCAGGAGGGCGAAGAGACCCTTGGCGACCAAGGGGAGGTCCCACTTGGCCAGCTCCCTCAGGGCCCGTTCGGTCTCGGGTTTGCTCCCCCCGACAAAGCCCAGGAGCCCCCGGGCCCGCAGCCGTTCAAAGTCCCGAAAGGAGGGAAGGTCCCTCCTCGCCAGCCAATCCAGGAGGGCGCTTCTCCCCCCCGGATCCAGTTGGGGAAGGAGGTTCAGGGCAGCTCCCGTCGCTCGAGCCGGGAGCAGGTCGAAAAGAAGGCCCAGGACCCCCGCATCGAGGAGAAGCCGGGGGCGCCGCTCGGAGATTTTGAGGAGGGCCAAGCCGGCCTCTTCTCCCCTCCTGCGAAGGGCCGGAAGCAAGTCCTCGCGGAGGGCCGGAGGGGCCTGGACAAAACGCTGCACCAACCTCTCCAGTTCCTCCCCCTGCCGGACGGAGGCCTGGGCTGGGAGCCTGGCCAGGGGAACGAGAGCCAGGAACAGGAGGGAGAGCATCCTCCCTGCTGGGACGGCGAGGCCCCTGGCCATCCACCCCATTCCCTTTAGCCTCCGATCCTGAACCGGAGCTTGGATTTCCCGGGCGCGGCCCCTCGGATGGAGGTAAAACCCCAGCGCTCAAAGAAGAGCCTCGCCCCGGTGTTCCCCTGGTCCACACTCACCTCCAGCCAGGGCAACCCCACCGATTCCGCCATGGAGGCGATTTTTTCCAGGAGAAACCCTCCGACCCCCCGCCTCCGGAAGCCAGGGTTCACCACAAGGGTCAACTCCGCCCCCGAGGCCCGGGGATAGAAATCCAAGACCACGAGTCCGAGCAAATCCTTCCCTCGCCATCCCCCCCAGACTTCGCGGAACTGCCGGGCCCCGTCGCGCCCCTCCACCGGGTTCCACCCATGGTCCTTCTCCCGAGGCGGGTGCAAA
>DROQ01000068.1 GCA_011321845.1 Planctomycetota bacterium
CAAGCCCCCCCAAGCGCACAGCCACCTCCAGCCTCCCTTTTTCCGAAAACACTGCCCATACAGTCCTTTGAAGGTCCTTACAGTCCTTTGATGACTGGGCAGGTGGTGGAAACGTCTGGAGACGTTTCCTACATGAAACGTCTGGAGACGTTTCCTACATGAAACGTCTGGAGACGTTTCCTACATGAAACGCCTGGAGGCGTTTCCTACATGAAACGCCTGGAGGTGTCCCCTACCGACGTTTTCTTCTTTGGCGAGAAGTTTTTTCGCAGCGCGGGGGGTACTCTAGGAGAGATGCTGTCCCTCTTCGCATTCGTGCTCAGCTTTGTCGCGTACCTCCTCCTCCTCCAACAGCATCCCTACGGAGACGGGATCCTCTACCTGGAGTTCACGCGAAAAGGAGTCCTGGCCGGCTCCCACCTCCTCTACATGCCCGGAGTCGTCGGCTTCACCCGCCTGTTCGAAGGCGGCGGCCTGAGCGACCGCCAGCTGGGATTCATCTACAGCGCCTTCACCGCAGCCCTGGGAAACGCCTTTTTGCTGGCCACCCTGCGGCGTTACAGCAAGAGCCTGGGGACCGCCCTCCTCGCCCTGGCCCTCGTCGCCCTGGCGCCCAGCACCCTCTTCTTCGCGACGACCGTCGAGGTGCACGGGCAGCATTACGGCCTGGTCTGCGTCGCCCTCTACTTCTTTTGCAAGCTCGTCGACAAGCAACAGCCCAGCCTCCCCGCCCTCGCCCTCGCCGGCCTCATCGTCCTCCTCGCCCCCCTCTCCCACGAGACGGGCTGGATGCTGCTCGCGTTCTTTTTGCCCATGGCCGTCAGCCGCTTCGGGCGCGAAGAGCTGTTCGACGACTTCCCCACCAAACTCCAGCGATCGGCCGCCTTCCTCCTCTTCCCCGCCCTGCTCTGGGTGTTCAACCACGCCCTGCGAACCTGGCTCTTCGTCGAGGTGTTCCAAGTCCCCGGCGCGCCCACCGGCAACCCCTCGTCCATGGAGCTTTACAACAAGGTCCTCCACCCCGCCAACCAACCCGAGGGGTGGCTGCCCTTCCTCTGGAAAGGCTTCTTCCGCCCCGCCTGGGGCGTCTGGCTGGCCCTGCTGGTCGCCCTTCCCCTGCTCGCCCGCCGCTCCCCCGCGCGCTTCTTCGCGGTGTCCGCCGCCTTCGTCGCCTACGTCGTCCTCCTGACCCTCTACGGCTACCCCGAGAAGGGCGCCTACTTTGTCGGCTTCCTCCCCATCGCAGCCTTCGCCATCGCCCAAGTCTGGCCCCCCCTCCCCACCTGGACCACCGGCCTCGCCTTCCTCGTCGCCATCCAGAGCGTAGACGCCATCGCCTTGGACCTCCGCTACCCCAGCGAGGATCCCTACCCCCTCTGGGCCTGGGCCCAGGACGTCCAGACCCTGCGCAAAAAGCAGCTGGGCGGCAAGACCCCCACCGTCTTCGCCAAGGGCATGTTCCAAGCCGCCACCCTGCGCTACGAGCTGGGCATCCCCGCCGAGCCCGCCGGCGACACCCTCCAAAACCTGGCCCGCAGTCTCGAAAACATCCCCGCAAAGGAACGAGCCTCCAAACGCAAACTCATCGAGACCCAGGTCCTCCTCTACGTCCAACAAGGCAAGGCCAAGGGCCCCCTCCTCCTCAGCCAGGACTTCGTCCAGGCCCTCCGCAGCCATTTCCCAAGAGCCTGGCAAACCTTGAAGAAGACCTTCCCCCTCAAAGAAGTCCACCAAGGCAAGCTGCGCGGGTTTCTGGTTTGGTGAGAATCGGATCCAGCCCCAAATCCGATGGCCATCCTTCGTCCAGGACTTGACGGTAAGCGCTTAAACACGTAGTTTTGTCCCCATGAACGCAGCTAGGCGTAAAGTATCTACCTTTGAGTTCTTCTCCCGAAACCCTGTTTTCTCCCTAGAACAGGCAGCCGAGGAGCTGACCTCTGGGGAGGGGCATGATCAGATCCGGGAACGACTTCGCTATCACCTGGACAGGGGGAATTTGAAGCTCCTGGCTCGCGGCCTCTATGCAGTAGTCCCTCCAGGCATCCCCCCCGAACGCTTTCAACCGGACGCGATACAAGTCGCAGCCGTTGAGCGTCCGGATGCCATTTTTTGCTACCACAGCGCCTTGGAACTCCTGGGAGCCGCCCACTCCACCTGGAGTGATTGCACGATCTTTACGGAACGCCGTCGGCGTAATCTCCAGCTCGGCAACAGACGGATCCGTTTCCTTCAATTCCCCATCCCTATGAGTGAAGGAGATGCTCGGTTCACTGGGTTGCGACGCATCGAATACCGAGGAAACGTCCTCACGTGTACCGGGCCGGAACGGACCCTTATCGAAGGCTTCCGACGCCCAGCCCTGGTAGGAGGGTTTGAAGAGTTGCTCATTTCCGCCGGAGGTTTCACAACCCTTGACCTCGATCTGCTCACAGAGATCCTATCCCTCTACGCAACCTCCAAACTCTGGGCCGCAACCGGTTGGTTCCTCGAACATTTCAAGAACAGTTTTCATGTATCCGAGGAAGATCTAAACCGGTTGGAAAAAAGGATCCCAGCATCTCCCCAATACCTCGAACGCAGACGCCGGGGTGGAAAATTCCTAAGTCGCTGGAACCTGATCATTCCACCAGAGCTAACGCGTCTGGGAGAACCGGATGAGTCCTAGCTATGAATACCTGAAACGTTGCTCCGACGAGACGGGGTTTACGGTCGCCACCCTTGAAAAAGTTGTCCGCTTGGGAGAATTCGCGAGGGAAATCGGGCGGCATCCTTTCCTCAGGAAGGTACTCATCCTTAAGGGTGGAACTGCACTGAATCTGGGGTTTGGACCCCCTTCACGCCTCTCCGTCGATCTCGACTTCAACTACATCGGATCCATTGAGCGCTTGGATATGCTGCGAGATCGCCCGGCCGTAGAACAATCCGTCATCGAACTCGCGGAAAGAGCAGGATATCGCATCAAAAAATCAGCCGATTCTTTCGCAGGACGAAAAATCTACCTTGAGTACCATTCGGTTTTTGGTTCAAACAGCCGGATTGAAGTTGATCTAAACTTCCTCTTCCGAGTTCCCTTTGTAGATCCGCTTCGAAGGGAACTTTGGCAACCGGGAGAACTTGAACGACCGAGTTTGTTCTGCGTTGGAGACGACGAACTCCTTGCAGGTAAGTTACTTGCTCTCCTGGAACGTTGCGCAGCCCGTGATGCCTGGGATTTAGCAAATCTCGCTCCCGATCTTGTGGATTGCCTTGAGAAGCCTATCTTCCGTTCCCGATTCGTGGCGATTTCGGGGATGCTAAACCATCCCCTCGGAACTTACGGTCGTGAGCGGCTCGAAAGACAGTTGACAACGAAAGAGATTCGGAACCATCTATTGCCCATGCTTGCAGAAGGAAAACGCATCAAAAAAGATGAGCTGCTAGAGGCAGCTTGGCAGCGACTTCAACCTTTTCTAGATCTTCAGCCCAATGAGAAACTCTACGTGGAAAACATAGGAGAAGGTCGCCTCACCCTGGAGAACCTCTTTGGCAAGGAAAGAGATCTGGAAACCTTCTCCAAGCACCCGGCTTTGCTCTGGAAAGTCTTCAACGTCCGCAAACACAAAGAGGGAGATCTCTGAACAAATGGAAAGGGGGTTTCCCTTATTTGTTCTCCCCGAGGATATGATCCCCCCATGGGGAAGAAGCCGAAAAAGCCCAAGAAGAAGCCGAGTGAAGGTCTGAGCAGCTTCAAGGACCTGCTGCGGGCGCAGGGGGGGGAGGTTCCGGAGGAGACGGGGGCAAAGGACCGGGGCTGGACGGTGCACACGGCGGACGGGATGACGATCGGGGACGCCGAGGAGCAGGAGGGGGCCGGGGAGACGGTCGGGGAGCGCATCGGGCGCAGGCCCCAGGCCTATGGGCCCATGAACACGGGGCCGAAGGTCTACCGGGAGGAGGACTCGGAGGAGATGCGCATCCTGCAGTCCTTCCGGGTGCGGACGGTCTTTCCCGACGATGTGCTGGCCGAGGTGGAGGACCTTCCCGAGGATCCGGAGGAGAAGGACTTCGAGGGGCGGGTGGACCTGCGCGGGGAGACGATCTTCACGATCGACGGCGAGGACGCCAAGGACTACGACGACGCCATCGGGATCCGGCGCCTCCCCAACGGCAACCTGGAGCTGGGCGTCCACATCGCGGACGTGGGGCACTACGTGCGACCCGGCACGGCCCTCGACGCCGAAGCCCTGGCGCGGGCGACCAGCGTCTATCTGCCGGACCAGGTGGTGCCGATGCTTCCCGAGAAGATCAGCAACCATCTCTGCTCCCTGGTCCCCCACCGGGACCGGCTCGCCTATTCGGTCCTCATGGAGTTCGATCCCAGCGGCAAGCGGGTGGCGTCCAGGGTGCACAAGAGTGTCATCCGCAGCGTGCATCGCAACACCTACCGCGTGGTCCAGGACCTGCTCGACGGGGTCAAGAGCGAAGAGACCGAGGAGATCGCCTTTCTCCACGACTCCCTGCGCCTCTTCCGCGAGTGGACGATCCAGCAGCAGAAGATCCGCGACGCCAAGGGCTCCCTGCGCATGCAGTCGCGGGAGCGCAAGTTCCTCTTCGACGAAGAGCACGAAGTCGTAAAGATCGTCGACGCCCCCCGCTACTTCTCCCAGACCCTGATCGAGGAGACGGCCCTCGCCGCCAACCAGGCCGTCGGGGACCTCTTCCGCGCGCGGGGCCTCCCCACCATCTACCGCGTTCACCCGCGCAAGGACCCCGAGGAGATCGAGGCCATCGCCAAGATGCTCGCCGAGTTCGGGATCCGCGTCCCCAACAAGGACCGCCTCTCCGGCCGCGACGTCGGCGGCCTGATCCGCATCGCCCGCAACCGTCCCAACGCCGACGCCCTGATCCAGCGCATCATGGGCCTGGTCGAGCGCGCCACCTACGCGGTCAAGGACCACATCGACACCGCCAAGCACTGGGGCCTCGCCCGCGAAGCCTACCTGCACTTCACCTCCCCCATCCGCCGCTACCCCGACCTCTTCGTCCACCGCTGGCTCCACGCCATCGAGTCCCGGGGGGCCGAGGCCGAGGAAGAGCTGCAGACCAACGAGTTCCTCGAGGACATGAACGAGATGGCCCAGCACGCCTCCCTCCAGGCCAACATCGCCGAGATGGCCGAGAAGGCCATGGGCGACCTCAAGGTCTGCCAGTACATGTCCCCCCACGTCGGCGAAACCCTGGAGGCCAAGATCCTCCGCGTCTCTCGCTACGGCCTCGAGATCTTCTTGAAGGACTACAACGTCAGCGGCTTCCTCCCCGCCCGCTCCATCGGCGAACGCCCCGAGCTCAAGGGCCCCACCCTCATCCTCCGGGCCGGCCGCCGCCTCTTCTCCTTCACCGAAGGTTACGCGATCCAGGTCCGGATCAAGGGCGTGGACTTCTTGCGGTTACAGGTGTTGTTCGAGTTGCCTTGAGTGAGCGCAATGGGAACAAACGGTTACTCCTTCCCATCCATTTTGTAGTGCCAGCGGAGCTGCTCAATCAGGTCCCCAAGGGTGATGGACCCCAAACCCAACGACTTCAGATCCACCTTTTCCGATGACAGCGAATCTAAAAAGGAACTCATGTCTCGATGGATCTGTGTAGATAGATGGAGTCTTTTCTGCCCTCCAATGACCCGGAACAAACGAAGAATATCGTTCCGGTGTTTTTTTATGGAACGGCGATCAACTGGTTCTCCCCCTTCTTTTCTCCCGTGAAGGTCCAACCAGGCGCGAGCCTTTAAGGGAATCAAATGTTCGGCCCCAAGAACAGACAGATGATCCAGCTCTTTCTTTCCCGATTGCATCCAGCGGTAATACTCCGAATCGAGGAGAATGGCCGAAAGGCTTGAGATCTCAGCATCAACAGGAATGGGCGTCAGATGGCTCCCCTCCACAGGCAATAGAGCTTCAGGGGCGGGGGAGAACAATTCCAGCATGGAAGGAAAATCATCGATGGCAGGTTTTTGGAATCGGTAGAACCTTGGTTTGCCTTCAGCCGATTCTTGAATCCTATATTGCCCAGCCTTGATAAAAGCCCAAAATGCTGAGACGAACTCAGGATCGATCGATTCGACACAAAGAACCAGATCAAGGTCCTTTGTTGCCCGAAACTCCAGGCCAGCCTCCCTCATGATCAGTTCACAGGCTGTGCCTCCGATCAAGATATAGCGTTCTGAATATTCTTCGAAATGTTCACAGAATCGATCCAGACCTTTTACCATGGGAAGGCCTTCTTCAGCTGTTCCAGTGTGATCTGCACGCGTTCGTCCTTGGTGTCGCGTAAGGATAGATACAAAGAAAGGGGATCGACCCACCCATCTCTCGCAAACAACTCGGGCGCATAGGTCCAAACTTCGAGCATCAAAGCGCCCTCTTCCCCCAGGATGGCCTGCGAAAAGGCCTCCGTTTGCCGGAGGGACTTCCAGACCCCAAGGCTCCCTGCGACCACCAGATAATCGGGCTCGGAAAGCATGGAAAAGTGCGCCAAAGCGGTCAGCCCGCCCTTGGGTCCTGGGGGCTCCTTTCCGGGATTCAGATGAATAGGGAACCGGCTCTTTACAGGAGTTCTCAACAATGGTTCTGCTTGCGTCCAAAGATCCTGTTTCGGGATCTGGAAACAGAGGCTCCGATCTTTGCCTCTTCCTCTAGAGGACGATTGACAGAGTTCGGCGGCCTCAAGTTCATCGAAGGCCCGGCTCATGGTCATCACCGAATACCCAAGCCTCTTGGCCAACTTGGTAGGATTCAAGTCCTCGCTGCTTTGGAGAAGCGCATGAATCAAAACAGCCTGTGCCGAAGGGCTCAACGCTCCCTTTTGGGGCCTGGGCTTGGGGTAATGCTCCCGAAAATCCACACCTAGGATCGGGAGGTACATCTGGCTACCGGGCACAACAAAGGGAATCTTGTTTTCTACCAAGCGTTTTCGATGGTAGGCAGTGATGTGTTCTCGCACATAAACAAGGATCTCCTTTTGGCCTTTTTTGACCAGCTCCATTTGCTTGCGAATGGCAGCGGGGGGATCTTCGTTCTGGCTGCGATCCACCATGAGTAAGAGAGACTTTCCATGGAGCTTAAGGAGGAAGAACCCATACCGGTCCCTGAGAAAGAAAGGCAGATGCCCTTCTTCCTTCCATGCCCTAATTCCGGGGACTGAGCCAAGGGTGTCCCGGAGGTAGGTTTCCAGTTTTGAGAGGACTTGTTTCATCCAGATTTAACTTCCTAATGCAGTATAACTATATCGGAGTTATAGTGCAAGGATACTTTATTCTCAATCCTCCTTCTCCTCCAAAAGGTTACTTGAGAGAAGAAAAACCTTGGACCGAATGCTCCCTGCGGTGGGCGCGGAGGTCGGCGAAGGTCTTTGCGAGGATGAAGAGGAGGAAGACTCCCTGGGGGAGGCCGAGGAGGAAGATGGCGAAGGCGCCGAAGAGGATGGCTACGTGCATGATAATGATGCGGCCGTAGACGGCGCCCATGAAGCGGCCGGGGCCTTTGGCCAGGTATTCCCTGTTGCCCAGGAAATTGCTGAAGAAGGAGAAGCCGTGGGAGAGGAAGAGGGCGGCGAGGGTCAGGAGGAGGGGCGCCTTGGAGAGGAAGGGGGTGACAAAGGAGCGGGCCGTGGAGATGGGGTCGCCCTTGTCGAAGCCGCCGACGAGGACGGTGAGGAAGACGAGATGGACGAACATGAAGAGGCCGTAGTGGACGGTGAAGAAGAGCATGAGGGGGATGCGGGAGAGGAGGGAGGGAGGGGTTTGGCTTCCTTGTTTTCGGGCCATGGCGAGCTTGGGGAGGGTGAAGAACCAGACGATGAGGCTCTCGGACCAGTAGATGATGAGGAGTTCGGCGGGGTCCCAGCCCAGGAAGAGGAAGCCGAGAAGGGGGAGGAGGTTTGCGGCGAGGAGGATGAGGGAGGAGAGGGGCATTGTTGGGGGAAAGGGTAAGGGGTGAGGGGGGTTTGGGAAAGCTTGGGGGTATGTGCAGAAACGTCTGGAGACGTTTCCTAGGTAAAACCGGGGATGGTTTTAATACACAAAAACCCAGGAGGGGTTTTCTGCTGGCGATGTTGGGATAGTTACCGGTCCCAGAGGAGGGGGACGGGGTTGCTGGCCATGGTGAAGCCCTTGCTGTCGAAGACCAGGTAGGAGTGCCAGAAGCGGAGCCAGAGGAGGCTGTTCGGGATCCCCGGAGGGAGGATAAACTTGGTACTCGCGCGGCCGTTCGCGTCCAGGACGCCGAAGGAGGAGCGGAGGAAGAGGGCGTTGGGGCCTTGGCTCGCCGTCCAGGAGAAATAGGCGTCGGGGTTCAAGGGGACGTGGAGGCCGGCATAGTTGAAGCCGGGCTTGGGGCCGCTCAGGCTGCCGAGGAGGAGGTAGAACTTGCCCGCGTTCGTGTCCCCGGCTTCCAAGCGGAGAGATTGGACCCTAGATCCCTTCCCGGAGATCGAAACCCGGTGCCGGTCGCTGCGCAGAGGAAGGTTCTTGTGGTTCCAGATCTCGAAGAATCGTGGTTTAGGCGACCTGAAAGGATCTGGGTCCTCAATAAGCAAAAGTTCATCGACTCCATCCTTATCGAGATCCCCGATATTTCTAAGATGGCGACCAAAACCCTCCCAACGGTGCCCCCCCCCTTCAAGGACCTTGAAAGGTTTCCTTAGGGCAAAGCTTTTCCCTGAAAAAAGATAAACAAGGCCTTCGTATCGTTTTTTCGGATAGGTCGAAGCCCGGGTGGAAGCAAAAACGGCTACATCATCCTTCCCATCCCCATTCCAATCGCCCAAGGGTGCGAGAGAAGCTCCAAAGCCTTCACCCGCAAATGTTCCTTTAACAATAAAAAGCACATAGGCCTTTCCCTTTGCTGCCTCCTTCCCCGAAAAAACCCAAACACGTCCATAGGAGTTGTTGTTATCAACGATCCCAATATCCGCCCATCCATCCCCATTTAAATCGCCCAAGACGGAGGTGACCCAGCCAAACCCTTGGCCTCGATAGGAAGTTCCAATTTCAAAGGTACAAATCTCTTTTCCCGTTTTCCCAGAATGGAGCCAAACCTTTCCCCAACCTGGAGGAAATCTAGGACTAGGAAGACCCCCATAAAAACAAGAAGAAATTAAATAATCACTTACACCATCCCGATCCATATCGGGTGTACCCCGCATTTCAAAGCCCAAAGCTGGAGAGATTTTTGGTCCACCCGTATGAAACCGGATTTTCTTGCCTGTCTTCCCAGACACCAAAGCTACACCATATGAACGAGTCTCGGCACCTGTAGAAAGCAAAACGTCTCTGACTCCATCCCCATCCACGTCTCCAATCACCTGGAGTGTATCCACGGTCGCATTGGAACTAAACCAGGTTGAGACGAGTACTTTATAGAGTATCTTTTGAGTTCGCCCGGAGCGGAGGACCAAAAAAACCTGGCTAGGATTCACCTGAAAATGGGAAAGGAGATAAACGATATCCCCTCTTCCATCTCCGTCTGCATCACCCACGCCAGCAAAATAGCTGGCATCTTTTTGAAATAAACCCTGATCCTTCTCCCAGCCAGGATATCCCTTTTGTTCCCAAAGATAGGATCCATCGGATCCCGAAAAAACCCTCACTTGATAAAGACCCGGAGCAGCCTGGATCCTTTGGTCATAGCAAAAATCGGTAGTCCCATCCCCGTCCACATCCCCAGCCCATCTCACCAAGGGTGATATATCCAACTTCAAACTTTCCCCCTCCAAGTGAAAAAGCCTTGTCTGGCCCTGGAGATTCGCAAAGGAGGAAA
>DROQ01000069.1 GCA_011321845.1 Planctomycetota bacterium
AACCTCTTCGCGTCCTTCACGCCTTTCCGACCTTCGACCTGGGTGGGCAGCAGGCTCGGGTGCTGGCGCTCGCGGGAGGCTTGCCGGAGGAGTGGGAGCATCTGGTCTTCGCGACCGATGGGCGCTACGGGGCGCGGGAGCATCCGGGGGGGGAGCGGTTTCAGCCCGTGATGCAAGGGGAGGGGTTGCCGGCCTTTCCTCTGGCGGCGCGGGCCAAGGCCAAGGTTTTTCTGCAGGAGCTGCGGCCGGCCCTGGTCTGCAGCTACAACTTTGGGGCGATCGAGCTGGCTTGGGCGGCGGGGAGTCTGGGGATCCCCTTTGTGCATCACGAGGATGGGTTCGAGTCGGGGGGGAGGCAGCCGCTGCGGCGGGATCTGCTGCGGCGATGGGTGTTGCGACGGGCGAGCGCGGTGGTCGTGCCCAGCGCCAAGCTGATCGAGATCGCGGAGAAGCGCTGGAAGGTTCCGCGGGAGCGGCTGTGGCTGATCCGCAACGGGGTGCGGGTCCCGGGGGCGCTGGACGCTGCGGGGCGGGAGCGGGCGCGAGCCGCCTATGGGGTCCCTGGGGAGGCCTTCTGCCTGGGGACGGCGGGAGGGCTGCGGCCGGTCAAGAACCAGGCGCGGCTTCTGGAGGCCTTCGCCCTGCTGAGCCGGAGGCTCTCCTCCCCCATCGCCCTCCTGATCGCCGGAGCCGGGCCGCTGGAGCAGAGCCTGCGCGAGCACAGCGCGAGGCTGGGCCTGCAGGAGCGGGTGCAGTTTCTCGGCGAACAAAAGGGCATCGGCACCCTGCTCCAGGCGCTCGACCTCTTCGTCCTCAGCTCGGACAGCGAGCAGCTCCCCATCGTCCTCCTCGAAGCCATGGCCCAGGGTCTGCCCATCGTCTCCACCGACGTGGGCGACATCCGGGACACCCTCTCTCACGAGAACCGGCCCTTCGTCCGGCCCCTGGCGCCGCCCCCGCTGGACGCAGAGGCGCTTGCAGGTGCCATGGCCCAGCTCGCCGAAGATGCCGCCCTCCGGGAAAAGATCGCCGCGGCCAATCGCAGCAAAATCCAAGAAGAGTATTCCTTCGAGACGATGCGGGATCTTTACTTGGAGCGTTACCTGGAGGCGCTGGAAGGTTTCAAGAAAGGATGACAACCCAGCCCATGCTTCCTCTGATACATGGCCGGGGAAATTGTGACCAAGCCCTCAGTTCTTCCCCATGACAAGCAGGTCCAGAGAAATCGCATCTGTCCTTCCACCTTCTCGGAGAAGGCGAAACACAAGGCTGCCCTGGTAGGAGTCGCCGGCACCAAGCCCCATGTTTTGCAAGCTCACCACATAGGTCGGTCCCCTCTTCTGCTTGAGAAGGGCATCCTTCACCCGCTGGACCTGGAACCGGACTTTGTTGGAAGAAAGGCCCTTGGTGTCCAACTCCAATACCTTGTCCCCACGTTTCCAACCTTCGAACCACACCGTTTTTTTTCGCTTCCCTAACAAAGGCACCTTGGGGAAGAAAAAAAACGGCTCGGGCATGAGACGTAAATCGGGGGCCGGAAGCCGCTTCCAGGGGACCCGAAGTCTACGCCCCCCACTGATCCCAAGCACAACCTCCCCAAAGTCCGGCATGGGGGTTTTTCCGACATAAGACAGCTCCGCGATCCAAATGGTCTTCTTAGAGTTTTTTGGATGGAACTTTGCATCCAAGCCGGGGACTCCCTGGACCAGGGAAAGAATTTGAAATGGTTTTCCCGAGTTCACGGTCAAGGTGCATTTGGGCCGGGCCTCCTCCGCTTTGAACTCCCAGGTTTTGGGATAAAACCCAAAATCGGAGAAAAAGAGACAACGATACAGGACCCTTCGCACATCCCCATTCTGAAAGATAAGGGAGACTTCTCCCTGAACCGTCTTTGTTTTCGATGGTTTTCTTAGCCGTAAATGAAAGGTCTTCTCCGGGGGTTCCCCGAGGCTCCTGGGTAAAAAGGGCTTGCGCAAAGGGAGAAGGCGTCCCGAGGGCAGCTCCAGGGAGAACTCCACACAGGTACAGGACCGGTGGACCGAAAGCAGCGGGACCTCGGTTGGAAGGGTGAGCGGAAAGGCCTTATCCAGAAATTTCGAAGGGCTGGATGCATCCAGGGAGATCTCGCCAAAATCAAGGGTTTTAGGGCCACCATTCTTTTTTGCCGGGCGACCCGAATTGGAAACTTCCACCTTCCCGGAGTCTCCCCGAATGGAGCCCATTGTTCCTGAGAGAGAACCGGTGGGTGATGAACTCTTTTCCCCGGGTGGATGGGGACGGATGGGGGCTTTGGCCTCCACACTGGGATCCCTCCTGCAAGACCCAAGCAAGGAAGTCCCCAATAAAAGAATCATCCCGAAAATAACTTTCATTTTTTTCTCTCAAAGGCCCCTTTCTTGGCAAGGAAATCCTGCACCCGCTTTTTCATTCTCTCAGTAAAGCCCTTTACAAGAAGAATTTGGGCGAGCCTCAATCTTTTCAGCTCAGGGAAACGGTCAATCCGAATGAAGACCCTTTGGCTTTTGGATGGTTCTCCAGCCTTTCCTCCCTTCAAAAAAGTGAACTCTCTATAGTTCTCTTTGTCGTGGGGATCCTCAAAACGAACTTTTCCTTCATCCAGAAAACCCTTGGCGTCCATGTACACTTGGTAGATGATCGGCTGACTTTGCAGTCCGAATGCAGTATCGATCGCTTCAAATTGTCTATCTGTTCGCTTTTGATCCCTCTCCAACTCTTTGAAGAACGTAGGGGAGGATTGCACGAGGGAGATTTCTTTGCCGGAAAAACCCAGATCCTCTAAAAGGTCGGGAACCGATTCAAAGGTTTTCCTCGACAAGTAATCCCAAAGTTTCAAAGGCTTTTCTACCCTCTCAACCCGAGGTACCCCATCCATTCTTTTCGGGTTCTTGAGTGGTGCTTGGGAAACCTTCTCTCTCCCCTCAACCTCCAATTCCTTGTTGTGAAAAGTTCCTTGCTCTTTTTTTTCTTTTGCCAGAGATTCGATTTCCCCCTCCTCTTTAAAAGAGTCAGAAAAAGAATTCTGAAAAAGAAAAACCCCAACCGTCAAAATCCCCAAAAGACCAAGGGAATAGGCTCCAAGGCGTCGCATGATCAATTTTGCCCAGATGGGCATGCTCCGCATTTGAAGGAAAAGGTTTGGGTGCAGCTAAAGGTCCCATCACCATGGGATCCATCAACCGTAATCGATTTGGTATCGCTACAAGAGGCGATGATGGGAGGTTGCCCATTGATCCCAAATGGTTTCATACAAGACTGGCCAACTAAAAGATGATTGCAGGTTTTCGGCGTTCCCGGACCATGAATGGTGACATTGATATAGCCCAATTGGCTGTCAATATTGAGTGCATACAATTTTCCACGCCACTCGCAACCGACCCATTCACAATTCGAAGCCTCGCCGCACTGTCCATCATGGCCGTCATTCTTTTGGTCCTTTGCCCACGTAACCAACAATTGTGGACCCTGAACACCATCGCAGTTTCCCTGCCCCTTGGGATAAGGGATGGAGCGAACACATGGATCACAACTGGATCCCAAAGCACCAAGATGAAAAGGGGAAAAAAATCCGGAAAGGAACAGGGCGGCTCCAAAGCTCATAAGACAAAGCCCTTTGATGGATGCGGGGTTCAGCATAAGTAGCTCCTTATGGGTTAAGGGTGGAGATTACTGAGAATCCAAGAATTAAAGAAGAAGAAGAAGAAGAAGAAGAAGAAGTCAATGTTTTTTTCTCCCAACCCGCTCAAATCCCACCTTCCATTCTTCCAGGCGCTTGGTGAATATGAATTCCCTTCCCTTACTCCCCTACCTACTCTAAGCACGAAAAGGGGCAGGGTTTTCCAAAGGAGTGAATAATGGACCGGACCAAGGAAGCTCCAAACTATCCTTGCTACATCGCCGGAAAGGCCGAAGAGCCCAACCTCGATCTGGAGGTCCTGGACAAAGCAGACGGGAGCCTCTTCGCCCGGGTGCCCCTGGTCGGGACGGCGGAGATCGAGCGGGCCATCGAGGGGGCGGAGCGGGCGGCGCCGGCGATGCGGCGGCTGCGACCCTACGAGCGACAGGCGCTGCTCGAGGCCTGCGTGGAGCGGATCGAGGCGCGGCGGGAGGAGTGGGCGAGGGTGCTCTGCGCGGAGGTCGGCAAACCCATCAAGGACGCGAGGGTGGAGGTGGAGCGCCTGCTGGACACCTTCCGCTGGGCGGCGGGCGAGGCGGTGCGCATGGGTGGCGAGGTCCTCAACCTGGAGATCAACGCGCGGAGCAAGGGCTACCGGGGGCTCACCCAGAGGGTGGCGCGGGGGCCGCTGGCCTTCATCACGCCCTTCAACTTTCCCTTCAACCTGATCGCGCACAAGGTCGCCCCGGCCCTGGCCACGGGCTGCCCCTTCGTCCTCAAGCCGGCGAGCCTGACCCCCGTCTCGGCCTTGTTGATCGGCGAAGTGCTGAGCGAGATCGGGCTGCCGGAGGGGGCCTTCTCCATCATCCCCTGCCGCGGCGCGGAGGCTCTGCCCATCGTCACCGACGACCGCCTCAAGCTGTTGAGTTTTACGGGCTCGGCCGAGGTGGGATGGCAGCTCAAACAACAGGCCGGCAAAAAACTGGTCCACCTCGAGCTGGGGGGCAACGCGGCCTGCGTGGTCTGCGAAGACGCCGATCTCGAGGAGGCGGCCGCCCGCATCATCGTCGGCGCCTTCTACCAGAGCGGCCAGAGCTGCATCAGCGTCCAGCGCGTCCTGATCCAGCAGAGCGTCTATCCCGCGCTGCGCGATCTCCTGGTGGCCAAGGCCAAGGCCCTCGTCCTCGGCGACCCCAAGGACGAGGCGACCTTCCTCGGTCCCCTGATCACCGAGGGCGACGCCGAGCGGCTCGAATCCTGGATCCAGAGCGCCGTGGCCGAGGGCGCGCAGCTCCTCTGCGGCGGCAGGCGCAAAGGAGCCTATCTCGAAGCCACCCTTCTCGACGGGGTCGCGCGCGAGCATCCTCTGGTGGCCGACGAAGCCTTCGGGCCAGTGGCCGTGCTCAGCAGTTTCGAAGACTTCGACGAAGCCCTTGCCGAGGTCAACGACAGCCGCTTCGGCTTGCAAGCGGGCCTGTTCACCCGGGATCTGCAGCGGGGGCTAAAGGCCTTCGACACCCTCGAGGTGGGCGGAGTGATCCTCGGGGACATCCCCTCCTGGCGCGTGGACCACATGCCCTATGGCGGCGTCAAGGACAGCGGCCTCGGACGCGAGGGCCTGCGCTACGCTATGGAGGAGATGACCGAGATGCGGCTTTTTGTGGTGAAGGAGAAAGCTTAGATCCCTCAAAAAAAAATCCAAACAAATGGGGAAAAAGGGCTAGATTCCTTTGGGCTGGGGACCAGTGCGGTCCAAGATAATCCCCCCCTCCCTCTGAAACCTTCTCAATCCTCCCTGGAACCCGCATTCTAAGAGCCTGTCGGACTTACCCCCAACCTTAACCCTCATTTTCCCCTCCCACCAGTGCGCTCCCTTTCCCCGCCCGACTCGGAATCCTCCAAGGGCTTTGGCCTCAGGCGCCTTCGGCGAAGTCGGCCAAAGCCCTTGGAGGATTCCGAGTTTCGCCCAAACCTTTCTTGAGCTGGCCCCACCCCAAACCATAAAATTCCCTCATGGCGACCTTCGTTGAAGCAAATCACAAACAACTTCTTCTCCTTCCTCCCGACCTTCGCGACTGGATTCCCAAAGATGACATTTCCCACTTCATTCTCCAGGCCGTAGAGCGAGTGGACATTTCGGCCTTCAAAATCAATCATCGTGGGAGCGGGTCCCCCCGATACCACCCAAGGCTCATGCTCTCCCTATTGATCTACTGCTATGCACATGGGATCTTTTCTTCCCGTAGGATTGAAAGGGCCACGTATCGTGACCTTGGGGCTCGCTTCATTACGGCCAACACCCACCCCGATCACGACACCATCTGCTCCTTTCGGAGGCAGAATGAAGAGGCCTTCGCGAAGACCTTTTGGGAAGTCTTGAAGATGGCCATGGAGCTCAAGCTTCTTCGAGTAGGGACGGTCAGCGTGGACGGCACCAAGATCGATGCGAACGCCAGCATCTACAAAAGCGTGCGCTACGACCGTGCAAAGGCTCTCGAAAAGCAGCTCCGCAAGGAAGTCCGGGAGCGCATGAAGGAGGCTGAAAGGGCTGATGCCAGCAACCGGCCCGATCCCGATGCCCTCCCGGCGGATCTTGCGAATCGGGAGAGGCTGGCCAAGAAGCTCGCCGAAGCCCAAGAAAGGATCAAGGCGCGCGCCAAAGCTCGTGCCGAAAAGGAGAAGACCGAGCATGAGAAAAGGCTCAAGAATCGCAAGAAACGCAAGGGACGAAGATCCGGAAGAAAGCCTGGGCCGCCCGATCCAAAACCAAGGCCTGAGGAACAGTCGAATTTGACCGATCCCGACAGCCGGATTATGCGCAAAAACCATAGGGCTGAGTGCAGGCAGAGCTATAACGCTCAAGCGGTGGTAGAGACCCAAAGCATGCTGGTCTTGGGGGCTCGGGTCTCTAACTGTGCAAACGATACAAATGAACTGGTGGCCGACGTGGAAAGCATCCCCTCGGACTTGGGGCTTCCAAAAACCGTTTTAGCGGATACCGGGTACATGAATGGCAAGGAGGTGAGAGCCTTGCAAGAGCAGGGAATCAAGGTGGTGATGGCCACAAAGGCACCCCGCAGAAGAAAGCATGACTTTCGCCCGGAGAAGCCCAAGAAGAACAAAAAGCTTCAGGCAAGGAAGCCCTGGATCCTGGAGATCCGAAAGGAGATGGACAAAAAGGAAAACCAGGATCTTTACAGTTTGCGTAAGCAGACGGTGGAGCCGGTTTTTGGAATCGTGAAGAGGGTGATGGGATTTCGCCAATTCCTCTTACGAGGGATCAAGAAGGTGGAGTTGGAATCAGGCCTGTCCAAGATAGCTTTTCCCAATTAGCCCAAATGAAAATGCCCTCGTCGGTTGGCATGATGTGTTTTTCACGAAACTCCACGCACCGAGAGGACAAAACAGATGGTAGTCAAAGCGAGCCTTTTTTCCCAGCTTCTCGACATGATTCCCAGGAATCAGTTTGCAAAGATTGTCAAAGAAGGCGGTTACGACAAAAACTTTAAGAAGTTCAAAGCCTGGGACCAGCTCGTTTCCATGGTCTATTGCCATCTAGGCCAGGCCAAGAGCCTTCGCGAGATCAGCATGGGCCTAGGGTCCATCCAGGGAAAGATCCGACACCTGGGCACCAAGAGGGCCCCCAACAAGAGCACCCTCGCCCATGCCAACATGAGGCGAGACCCGAGGTCTTCGAGAAGACCTTCTATTCCCTCCTGAGTTGGATCCAAAACCATGTGGAGACAGGGAGGTTTCATCACCGGAGGAAAAAGAGGAAGTTTCGCTTCAAAAACAAGCTACTGAGCTTGGATGCCTCGGTGATCACCCTTTGCTCGAAGACTTTTGACTGGGCCCACTACAACCGGGCCAAGGGCGGGATCAAGCTCCATCTGATCCTCGATCATGATGGACATCTCCCCTGCTTCGCTTCTCTGACAGCGGCCAATGTCGCGGACATTACAACCACCAAGACCATGGAGTTTCCGGCCCATGCGGTCTTGACCTTTGACCGGGGGTATTGGGACTACAAGTTCCTGGGAGACCTCCACAAGCAAAAAGTTTTCTTTGTGACGCGCTTTAAAGGATGGGGGCAAGAGTACGAGCTCCTTGAAGACCGGCCCCCCCCCCGCGAAACGCCAACGTGGAAAGGGATGTGGTGATTCGCCTTACGAGCCCTACAGCCGAGAAGGCCGAGCTGCCTCCTGTGCGTTGGATCACAGTCTGGGATGAGGAGAAGAATGATTTCATGGATTTCGTGACCAACCAGCTGACATGGAGCCCGGTTAGGATTGCGGAGGTCTACAGGGAGCGTTGGCAAATTGAATCCTTCTTTCGGGCTCTGAAGCAGAATCTAAGGGTCAAGACCTTTGTGGGGACAACGGAGAATGCGATTGGTACGCAGATTTGGACAGCCCTCATTGCCATTCTTCTTTTGAAGTTCCTGAGTTTCCGGTCCCAGATGGGGCTTTCTCTTTCGAATCTGGCAGCTCTATTGAGGCTGTATCTCTTTACCTATAGGGACTTACAGCAATGGCTGGATAACCCCATGGGGATCGGGGTGAAAAAGGAAGACCCTCCGCCGTTTTTGCAGCTCGAATTTTCGTTCGAAAATCTTGGACAGCAGGCAAGGGGGACCTGATTTCGGAAGGGCGAGTTTTGGGCTTAGAATGCGGGTTAGACGGAGAATGGAAGGGGTTTCAAAGTGAGGGGCGGATTATCTTGGACTGCACTGAGTTGGAATGGAAGCTGGTTGCCCTTGCGTACAACATCAAGAGGCTCCATGCCTTGACTGCGAAAGGGTAAAGTCTTCGAGGGGTGGTAGGCCCCTTATGGAGAGAATTAAGCACTGAATCGAGAGGATTTTTGTGCAAATTGTCTGCATGGGAATTCTTTTGGCAGGGGTGAAGGGATTTTGAGAAGGAAAAGACCCATCGGGACCCAGAATCTCCCTTTTTTTGAAAAGTCAGATCGACAGACTCCTAAGCTAAAAATCCACCATCCGAAATCAGGTTCCCCTTGCCTGAAGGACAAGTTTTTTGTCTTCAGAACTATGTATGGGCGATTAGGGGAAAGCTATCTTGGACAGGCCTGGTCCTGATACCTCCCCAATCACTTATCTATCTCTTCGGGAGATTGCGAAAAAAGTTTTTCACTCTCTCCTCAGCTCGTTCTTCTGTTTTTATCGTTTTCATGAAGTAAGAATAAACTCCAGGGTACTCCGATGGCCTAATGGTAAAAACAAGCATCTTTCCACTTGGTCCGGGTCTAACGGCATAATCGTTATCCTTG
>DROQ01000070.1 GCA_011321845.1 Planctomycetota bacterium
AAGAAATTTTCACCCTTTTTCCCACCCCCCTTCCCCCCGATTCCCCCCGAAAACTCGCGGAATTCCCAACCCCTCCCCCCACTTTTCCACAGCTTTTCCACAGCCCATCCACAATCCATAGCGTTGACAGGCCCCGGGCTGTCCCATATATTGGGGTTCTTCTCCTCGGCTCTCTCAGCAACGCTAAGCCCCGATCCAGAAAGAAGTTCCGCCTTCTTTCCCCGGGATTTCCCTTCTCTTGGGAGGGAATCCCCCCGGGTGCCGGGCTCTCGTCGCTGCCCCTGGTGGAGGGACCACCTCGGTGAGAGCGGATTTTGGAGGAGGGCGCAATACTCTGGGAGGGAGTATGAAAATCAAACGGTTGTTCACCAAGGCTGGGAAGGGTCCTTACGAGGGCCTGGAGTTTGTTCGGCGCACAAGCGAGATCCGGAACCCGGATGGATCCCTTGTCTTTCAGCATCGGGACGTCCGTGTCCCCTCGGGCTGGAGCCAGGTCGCTACGGATATTCTCGCCCAGAAGTACTTCCGCAAGGCGGGGGTCCCCATGGTGGAGGGCCTGGATGAAGCAAAGTTCCGGTACGACCGGCGCAAGAAGGGCGGTTGCTCCCTCGGGAACGCCTTGGGAAAACCCAAGGAGGACGAGGATGGCAACCTTCTCTTCGGGGGCGAGTCGGACGCGCGGCAAGTGTTCCACCGCCTGGCCGGCTGCTGGACGCACTGGGGGGACAAGTACGGCTACTTCGACAGCCTCGAAGATGCCCGGGCCTTTTACGACGAACTCTCCTACATGCTGGCCCGACAGATGGCCGCCCCCAACTCCCCCCAATGGTTCAACACCGGCCTCCACTGGGCCTATGGGATCGGCGGACCCGCGCAGGGGCACCACCTCGTGGATCCCAAGACCCACAAACTCCGCCTGGCCAAAAGCGCCTACGAACATCCCCAACCCCACGCTTGCTTCATCCAGAGCGTCAAGGACGATCTCGTCAACGAGGGTGGGATCATGGACCTCTGGGTCCGCGAGGCCCGGCTGTTCAAGTACGGTTCCGGGACGGGGACGAACTTTTCGAGCCTGAGAGGGATCGACGAACCTCTCTCCGGGGGCGGGAGGTCCTCGGGGCTCATGTCCTTCCTCAAGATCGGGGACCGCGCTGCCGGAGCCATCAAGTCGGGTGGGACGACCCGGCGGGCCGCCAAGATGGTCTGCCTGGACCTGGACCACCCCGACATCGAAAACTTCATCGAATGGAAGGTTGTCGAGGAACAAAAGGTCGCCTGCCTCGTCGCCGGCTCCAAGACCCTCCGCCGCTTCCTCGGCAAGATGCTGGAAGCGGCCTGGGTCGATGACGGGAATGGGGGCCGAAAACTCGAGGGCGACCCCAAGACGAACAAAGCCCTGAGAAACGCAGTCCTGGAGGCCCACTCGGCCTTCATTCCGGACGCCATGATCCGCAAGGCCCTCCAGGCCATCGCCCTGGGCAAGCGGGAGCTGGACCTGAGGGAGTTCGACACGAACTGGGATTCCGAGGCCTACCTGACCGTTTCCGGCCAGAACTCCAACAACTCCGTGCGCATCCCCAATAGCTTTTTCGAAGCCCTGGAGAAGGGGGAGGATTGGAAACTCATCCGGCGCTATGACGGCAAGACCCACAAGGCTCTCCCCGCCAAGGACCTCTGGTCCAAGCTCTGCTACTCGGCCTGGGCTTGCGCCGATCCCGGGGTCCAGTTCGATACGACGATCAACGAGTGGCACACCTGCCCTGAGGGCGGGAGGATCAATGCCTCCAACCCCTGTTCCGAGTACATGTTCCTGGACGACACGGCCTGCAACCTGGCGAGTCTCAACCTCGTCGCCTTCGAGGCCAAGAAGGACGCGGGAGAGGCCGCCTATGACAACAGGGATGGGGTGCTCGAAGAGGGACCCTCGACCCAGGGACCCAAACTGGACCTCGACCTCGAGGCCCTGCGGCATGCGGTAAGGCTCTGGACCATCGTTCTGGAGATCAGCGTCCTGATGGCTTCTTTCCCCAGCGCCGAGATTGCCCAGAAGAGCTTCGACTACCGCACCCTTGGTCTGGGATACGCCAACCTGGGGACCCTCCTGATGCGGCAGGGCATCCCCTATGACAGCGACGAGGGGCGCGCGGTTTGCGGTGGGATCACGGCCCTGCTGACGGGTGAAGCCTATGCGACCAGCGCCGAGATGGCCGGAGAGCTTGGACCCTTTGCCAAGTTCCCCGAGAACCGCGAGGCCATGCTCCGGGTGATCCGCAACCACCGCAGGGCGGTCTACGGGGCCGAAGAAAAAGAATACGAAGGTCTCTCGGTGTTGCCTGTTCCCATCCGGCCCGCCTTCTGCCCGGAGGACCTCCTCAAGGCCGCTCGGGACTCCTGGGACAGGGCCCTGGATCTCGGGCGCGAGCATGGCTTCCGCAACGCGCAGACGACGGTCATTGCGCCCACCGGGACGATCGGCCTGGTGATGGACTGTGACACGACGGGGATCGAGCCCGACTTCGCGCTGGTCAAGTTCAAGAAACTGGCCGGCGGAGGCTTCTTCAAGATCATCAACCAGAGTCTGGCTCCCGCCCTGGAGCGCTTGGGTTACCAGGAGGAGCAAATCGCCGAGATCGCCGCCTATGCCAAGGGGCATGGCACCCTCGCGGGAGCCCCGGCCATCCATCACGAGGCGCTGCGAAGCAAGGGCTTCGACGACGAGGCCCTCAAAAAGATCGAGGCCCAGCTGCCCGCCGCCTTCGATTTGGCCTTCCCCTTCAACGTCTGGAACCTGGGCAGGGAGTTCTGCATCGAAAAGTTGGGCTTCTCGCCCGAGGAACTGGACGCGCCCGGCTTCGATCTCCTCCGGGGATTGGGTTTCAGCGAGGAGGAGATCCTCGCGGCCACCGAATACGCCTGCGGGACGATGACCGTCGAAGGGGCGCCTCATCTGAGGGAGGAGCATCTCCCCATCTTCGACTGCGCAAACCGTTGCGGCCGCAAGGGCAAGCGCTTCATCTCCTTCGCGGCACACATCGACATGATGGCGGCGGCCCAGCCCTTCCTCTCGGGAGCGATCAGCAAGACGATCAACATGCCCACCGAGGCTTCTATCGAGGATGTGGCCACAGCCTACGAGCACTCCTGGAAGAAGATGGTCAAGGCGGTCGCCCTCTACAGGGATGGTTCCAAGTTGAGTCAGCCTCTCAGCTCCCTGGCCCTGGAGGAACTGGGGATCGGCGAAGAGGAGTTGGAAGAGCGCAGCAATCTTCCCCGGGAGGTGGCAAAGGTCGCCGCGGCGGGGGCTGCCCAGGTCTTCAGGACGGTGGCGCGCCAGGGGCTTCCCTTCCGCCGAAGCGGGTATACCCAGAAGGCTGTCATCGGCAGCCACAAGGTCTACCTCCGGACTGGAAACTACGAGGATGGGAGCCTCGGAGAGATCTTCCTCGACATGCACAAGGAGGGTGCCGCTTTCCGGAGCCTGATGAACTGTTTCGCGATCGCCGTTTCTCTGGGGCTCCAGCACGGTGTTCCCCTGGATGAATACGTGGACGCCTTCGTGTTCACCCGCTTCGAACCAAGTGGAGTGGTCAATGGGCACGAGCGGATCAAGTTCAGCACATCCATCATCGACTACATCTTCCGGGATTTGGCGATCTCCTACCTGGGGCGGGACGATCTCGCCCATGTCTCCGCCTCGGACGTCGAGCCACCCGATGGGGAACTCGGCGAAGAGTTGGAGGAGGACGAGGGAGACGAGCCCCTGATCGAGATCCCCCGGGCGAGGCCTCCCAAAAACCCCAAGAGGCCACGGAAGACCCCCAGCCTTGTGGCGAACAGGGCCGGCGCCGCCGCTCCTGCGCGGCAAAAGCAGATCGAAGAAGCCCGGCAAAAGGGCTACGAAGGGGACGCCTGCCTCGAATGCGGGCAGTTTACCCTGGTCCGCAACGGCACCTGCCTCAAATGCATGAGCTGTGGAGCCACCTCGGGCTGTAGCTGAAGCCCTGCGGGAGAGATCAAGAGAGAGACGGGAACCTGCCGATATGAGGGGAGAATCACCTTCATAAACAGGCAGGTCCCAGTGCAGGTTTCCCCTATGAACCGACTCTCTCTCAAACAAGTTCTCCAGGCCTCCATGCTCAGTTTCCTGGTCCTCCTGACCTTCATGGTCTTGGGGATCCAATGGCAAGAGAGGGCACTCCTTGGGGCAGGACCAAGGATCAACTACACCGGTCGCCAGAGAATGCTGACGGAGAGGATGAATCACTTCGCCTTCTCCTTCGCCTTGCATCAAGCTGAGGGAAAGAAGACCCAAGCCCAAAAGGATCTCGCCGCTCTCCAAAAGACGCGGGAGCTTTTTGGCAATTCCCTGGAGGTCCTTGCGCGAGGAGGGGAACTCCAGCTCCCTGGTGGAAAGCAACAAAGGATCGAACCGGCCCACAGCGAGACGATCGCGAAACCGCTGGGAGAGAGCCTCGCGGTGTGGAAGGAGTTGCAAGAGTCGCTGGACCTCCTGGTCTCAAGCTCCAAGCCTGAGGAGAGGGAGGAAGCCTTGGGCGTGGCCGAGAGCATGTTGGCCAGGCTCAAGGGGCTGATGAACCAGGCGACCCTGGCCTCCCAAAAGGAGGCCCAGGCTTCGCTCCACTTCTTCACGAGAATTGTGTGGGCGGGGTTGCTTCTGGGGATCGTCCTCTCCTTCCTTTTGAAGGGTTTCTTCCAGAAGAGAATCCTGAAACCCCTCTCGGAGATCCAACGCTTCACCGAAAAGGTTGCGGGCGGAGATGTCTCCCAGGAACTCTGGGTCCGAGGCTGCGAGGAAAACACCGAGCTGGGTCAATTGGTCAAGTCGGTGAACGCGATGAGTGCTTCGCTCAAAAGCCTGTTGAAGGATGTCAAGGACACCTCCTTGGATCTGTCCAACGCGGCCGAGGAGATCAGCACGACGAGCGGGAGGATGTTCGAGGCGGTGGAACAGCAAGTTCGGATGACCAACCAGGTGCATTCCGCTTTTGGAGAAATCGTTCACGCCATCCATGAAGTCGCCGAGAACTCCTCGGAGGCGGCGGGGAGTGCAACCCAAGCCGGAGAGTCGGCCCAGAAGGGAGGCCAGGTGGTCTCGGGAACCATCCATGGGATGCACACCATCCGGGACACCGTGGTGGACAGCGCCCGCGCCGTGGAGCGTTTGGGTGAGCACAGCCAGACCATCGGCAAAGTCATCGAGGTCATCAACGATATCGCCGAACAGACGAATCTGCTGGCTTTGAACGCCACCATCGAAGCAGCGCGAGCAGGGGAACATGGGCGCGGTTTCGCGGTCGTGGCCGACGAAGTGCGCCAGTTGGCGGAACGGACCACCGACGCGACCACCGAGATCGCCGAGGCGATTCAATCCATGCAAAACGAGACGGTGAGTGTGGTCCAGAAAATGCAGGATGGCACCGAGATCGTCGAGTCCGGGGTTCGCCAGGCGGGAGACGCGGAGCAAGCCCTGCAGCAAATCGTGGGGAGCACCGACCTGGTCGCTTCCAAGATTGAGACCATCGCCGCGGCGGCTGAGGAGCAAAGTGCCACGGTCAACGAGATTTCCTCCCACGTGGAGGGGATCAGTCAAGGGGCCGAAACTTCCAAAAGGGGGGCGGAGGATGTGGTCTCGGCAGCTGCTCTTTTGCGGAGACGGGCGCAGTCTCTGAGCGATTTGGTGACTCATTTTCGTACCTAGCCCGCCTTGTCCGTAAACTCGGATCCTCCAGGCCGACATTGAGTCTCTTTTATCTGTTTTCCCGGACCCCTCCTCGGATCTCTCCCCTGGATCCGATTGGGGGATGGTTTGCCGGAGGGGGGAGGATCATGGCATTCACGGTAGCCAACGCTTCGGGTCTCTCCCCTGGGGCCGATTGGGAGAGCGTTGGTCGGGGACAGGGGAGAAGGAGGGGGCGTAGCGGGAAAACCCCTTGGGCTGGAGGTCTGTAAGAACCGATAAATCGGGATCCCAAATGGTTTCTTGAAAGGAAGGTCCTGTGGCATTTTTCCAACTCAGTCAGCTTTCGTTGAAACAAGTCCTCCGCTACTCGGTAATGAGTTTCCTTGTTTTGATCACCGCCATGGTGGTGGGGATTCAATGGGAAAAGAACATCCTCTTGGGAGGCTTTCCCAGAATCAACTTGACCGGCCGTCAACGAATGTTGGCCGAGCGCATGGATCACTATGCCTTCGCTTATGCCTTTTATCGGAAAGAGGGGCAATCCGAGAAAGCGGAGGAGGCTCTCCGGGCATTCGGGGAAGCAAAACAAGTCTTCGAGAACACCCTGAAGACTTTGTTGGAGGGAGGATCGCTTTCACTGAAAAACGGGGAGACCCAGTCCTTGGATCCGGCACCCCAAGGCGCCATGCGTGAGAGTCTCGAAAAGGGAATGGAGATGTGGGCTGGAATGCAAGGAGCCTTGCAATCGCTCCTGGCCGACCATTCCAGCGAAGAAGGGAAGAAGCAAGCTCTGCAACAAATCGAAGGCGTCCTGGATGCGATCAAGGGGGAGATGAACAAGGCGACGGTGTTGGCCCAGGAGGATTCCACAGCCACTTTACAGAATTTCGCCCTGGTGGTCTGGCTGGGTCTAGCCATGGGGATCGCCTTGGCTCTGTTTATCTCCCGGTTCTTCAAGAACAAGATCCTTGCCCCTCTCCATGAAATCCGCTTGTTCACCGAGAAGGTCGCAGGTGGGGATGTCTCCCAGAGTTTGGAGTTGCCGGGAGTGTCGGAGAAGACCGAGCTTGGGCAGCTCGTGGCCGCAGTGAATGGGATGGGGTCGTCTCTCAAGGACCTTCTCCGGGAGGTGCAGGGAACTTCGAAGGAGCTTTTCGCTGCTGCGGAACAGATTTCTTCCTCGAGTGAAACCATGTTCCGTTCGGTGGACAACCAGGTTCAGTCCACCAACCAGGTCAAAGTCGCATTCAGCGAGATCGTTCAGGCGATCAACGAAGTGGCGATGAATTCCTCGGAGGCTGCGCAGAGCGCCAACCAGGCGGGGGAATCGGCTCAACAGGGAGGCCAGGTCGTCTCAGGGACCATCCAGGGGATGCACACCATCCGGGACACCGTTGTGGACAGTTCCCAGTCGGTGGAGAGGCTTGGGGAGCATAGCCAGAAAATCGGGAAGGTCATCGAGGTAATCAACGATATTGCCGAGCAGACCAACCTCCTCGCGCTCAACGCCACCATCGAGGCTGCGAGGGCAGGGGAACACGGCCGAGGGTTTGCTGTGGTCGCGGATGAGGTGAGGCAACTCGCCGAGCGGACCACGGACGCGACTACGGAGATCGCGGACGCCATCCAGTCGATGCAAAACGAGACCCAGAGCGTGGTCCAGAAGATGCAAGAAGGGACCCAGGTGGTTGAAGGCGGAGTCCAGCAGGCGGTCGAGGCTGAGAAGGCGCTCGTGGGAATCGTGGGGAGCACGGACCTGGTCGCTTCCAAGATCGAGACCATCGCTGCTGCCGCGGAAGAGCAGAGCGCCACGGTGAACGAGATCTCGAACCATGTGGAGGGGATCAGCGAAGGAGCGGAGATCTCCCGCACAGGTGCTCAGGAGGTCTTGAGTGCCACAGGCCGACTCACCCAGCGGGCCGAGGCCTTGAATTCACTCGTGGGGCGGTTCCGAACCTGATCTGTTTCCGGGTGATTCGTGCCAGGTTCCAGGTAGAAGCAGGAAAAAGAAGGGCCTAGCCCTTCGACCGGCTGCCTAGGAGTTTGCCCAGGGCTTCGGGGAGGGCCTTCTTTTCTTCCTCGAAGACTCTCGCGGCGAGGGTGTCGGGATCGTCGTCTGGGAGTACGGGACAACGCCTTTGGTGGATGATCTCCCCGTGGTCGTACTGGTCATCGCAAAAGTGGACCGTGCAGCCGCTCTCGGCCTCTCCCGCTCGCAGGACGGCTTCGTGCACATGATGGCCGAACATCCCCTTGCCTCCAAAGGAGGGGAGGAGAGCCGGGTGGATGTTGACGACCCGGTTTCGAAAGTCGTCCGGGATGCTCAGGAGCTGGAGAAATCCAAGGAGGCAGACGAGATCGACCTTTTTCTCTCGGCAGAGGTCGAAGTGGGCCTCAGAGTAAGCCTGGCGGTCAGGAAAATCCTTGCGACGGAGGACGGCGCTGGGGATCCCCAGCTTTTTGGCCCGGACGAGGCCATAGGCGTCGGGCCGGGAAGAGAGGACCAGGACGATCTCCGCTTGGAGGTCTCCCCGGGCGCAGACTTCGGCGAGGTTTTCGAGGCTCCGTCCTCCCCCCGAGATGAAGGCGGCCAACCTGGGTAAGCTGCTCACTGGTTCTCCTTCGGTCCTTTTGCTCTGGGTTCTCTTTCAGGGTTCTCTTTCAGGGTTCTCTGGGGGGATCCAGGGACTCGTCGGCGACCCGGAGGGGGGCGGGACCCTTCTCGTTCTCCGCCAGTTCCTCGATGAGATTGCTGAGGAGGATGGCCATGCGGGGAGCGGCAAGGTCGGCGGCGTCGACCATCTCTTCGATGTCCGTGGGTCTCGGTTTTTTGGGATCGATGACCTGAGTGATGCCTACCAGGGCGAGAACGCGGAGCCCGGCGTGGACGGCGGCGATGACCTCCGGGACCGTGGACATCCCGACAAAGTCCGCTCCCGCCTGGCGGAGGAAACGGTATTCGGCGCGGGTGGGGAGGCTGGGACCCTGGATGGCCGCGAAGACCCCCTCGTGCAGCTCGAAACCGATGCGTTCCGCGAGCCTTTCGGAGCGTTCCATGAGTTCCAGATCATAGGGCCAGGTCATGTCCGGAAAGCGGGGACCCAGGAGGGGGTTTTGCTTGCCGACCAATGGGTTGAGGTTGGTGAAGTTGAGATGGTCCTCGACCACACCGAGATCTCCCCTCTTGCTTCCCGGTTTAAAACTCGCCGCTCCCGCGGTCAGGATGAGGATCTCCGCTCCCATCTCGCGGCACACCCTTACGGGAAAGGAGAGCGCCATTCCCGTGACCCCGAGATAGGGGGCCAAGGGGGCCTCTCCGACCACCAGGTCCATTCCCGCCATCTTCCCGAACACCAGGCTCTTCTCCCCCAGATCCTCCGGGAACTCGGGGTACTCCTGAAGGAGAACGACCTCCTTGTCTTCGAGCCGTCCGGCAATCTCCCCGTGTCCCGTTCCTAAAAACATGGCGACCTTGGGGCGTGACTCGGTCCGCTCGACAAGGATCCGGGCAGCGTGCTTGATCTGGTCCTGCCAGGCCTGCATTTCCTTGGGAATCTTCATGCTGAACTCCCCATGAGCATCCGGGAGTCTCGCTTTTTTGGCAAGCCTCGCATGCGATTTATTTCCCCAAACCCAGGCTGATCCCCAACAGATCTTTGGAGTGGTAGGTTTGCAATTCCTCGGCGGCCTTCAAGGCTTGTACCTCGGCGCCGTTCTGCAGGGCGTAGAGGAGAGTCCTCAGTCTCTCCAGGCCCAGCTCGAGCTGCCGAACGGTTGGATCCCTGTTGAGGCGGGGAGGAAGGAGGGGGAAGACGGGGATTTGAATCTTGGGTTGGAGGTCGGCCTCCTTGCGCGATTGGATCCAGGGTCTTGCCTTGAGGAGCAGGTCGGCGGCCTTCTGCACAAAGGACCTCTCCTCCTTGGTTGCGGCTTTCTCGGCCAGCCGGACCAGAGGAAGGACAGGAGCGAGCAGGGGTTTGAGTTCTTCGTTCCCAGGGTTCCGGGAGAGGGTCGCGGCCCGCTCGACCTGGCCGTCCCGAAGGGCTTGGAGGATGCCGTCCTTGCCAAAGAGGACCTGGTCTCTCTGGGCTTTGAGGATGGATTGGTGTTTGACCGCTTCCGCCCGGCTGCGGGCTTTGAGCCAGGCTTCGAGGGCAGCAAAGGCTTTTCCCTTTTCGGCTCCGCCCTTCAGCCCGGGGATGGGACGGAGGAGGGAGCGTTTGGCTTTTTCGACTTGGGTCCGCAGTTCTTGGAGCCTGGAGAGATCCGCCTTCTCCGCATCCTTCCGGAGGGCCGTGATGCGACGGTTGATGTCCGCTTGCCAGGCCTGCTCGACCTGGGCGGCGAGGGTCTGCAGGGCACCCTTGGTTCGGGATGAGCCGCCGATCTGTTGGGCCAGGTCCTTCGCGGTTTTCATGGCTCCGCGGTAATCCCCCTTGGCCAGGAGAGCCTTGGGTTCGGTTTGGAAGCGTCGAAGAAGAAGGTTTCGCTTCCGGGCAGCGGCGGCGGCCTCTTGCTCCTTCTGTTGGAGCCGCCGTTGGAGCAAGGGGATCTCCTTCTCCGCCCGGTGGGCGGCGGGGGTGCCCTTGTACTTGGAGATCAGGGCCTGGAGCTTTGCGATGCGCTGCGTTTCCTCCAGGTCCTTGGGGATCTGGTGCCAGGCGTTCATGGCTTCGAGTTCGAAATTTTTCTTGGCCAGGGCGGCGGCCTTGGGGTCCTTTTCTTTGATGGTCTGGACCCGCACCTTGGGCTCGCGAGTGAGGAGGTAGGTGATCCCGCCTCCGAGTCCGACGACGAGGAGGGCGAGAAGGATCAGGAGGCCTTTGGAGCGGGCTCCTTCCTTGGAGAATTTGTCGAGGGCTTCGAGGAGTTCTGAGGCGCTCTGGAACCGCTCGTCCGGATTCTTGGCCAGGAGTTTTCGGAGAACCTCGTCCAGCTCCTCGGGGGCTTCGGGACAGAGGGTCCGGACACTTGGGACCTCGCTTTCGAGGTGGGCCTTGAGGATCTCCTTGACGTTTTTGCCGGTGAACGGGGTCTTGCCCGTCAAGAGCCGGTAAAAGGTGACCCCCAGGGAGTAAAGATCGCTGCGGTGGTCCAGAGGTTCACGGCGGATTTGCTCCGGGCTCATGAAGTGGGGCGTCCCCGCTACTTTGCCGGCCAGCACATCGGCCGGGTTGCCCGCCAGGCCGAGGTCGCAGATCTTGCTGCGCCCGTCCTGGGTCCGCATCAGGTTTTCTGGTTTGATGTCGCGGTGGACCAGCCCGAGCTGCTCCGCGTAGGCGAGGCCCCGGGCGGCGTCGCGGATGGCCCGGATGGCCTCCGGGACGGGGAGCTTGCCTTCCTTTCTGAGGATGTCTTCGAGGCTCCCCTGGTCGAGCAGCTCCATCGAGTAGAAGGGCCGCCCCTGGGCGATGCCCACGTCGAAGACCGAAACCACGTTGGGGTGGTTGAAGCGAGCGGCGGCCCGCGCCTCGGAGAGGAAGCTGTCGACGAAACCGGGATCCTCGCAGAGGTCGCGGCGGAGGACCTTGAGGGCCACCTCGCGCCCGAGGGAGACCTGGAGGGCGCGGTAGACCGTGCCCATCCCGCCGTGCCCGCAGACCCCCAGGATGCGGTAGCCCGCGAGTTCGGTTCCGACGGGGAGGTCCGCGCTGTCCCGCTTGGGCCGGGGCGTGGTTTTCCCCGTTTTGTCCTGCCTGGCCGCCTGGGTTCCAGGGGCGGAAGGGGACGCGGTTGCGTCTTCGAAACGGAGCAGGGCCTTGCCCAGTCGGATCTTGGCGCCCGGGCGGAGCCGAAGAGCTTGGATTCTTTTGCCGTCGACCAAGGTCCCCCCTTCGCTGCCCAGGTCCTTGAGGCCAAAGCCTCCTCCCTTGAGCGGACGGACCGCGCAGTGGTAATCGGCGAGGTCATAGCCCGGGAGCCGGAGATCCGCGTCCTCGGCGCTCCCGATGGTCAGGGGACCTTGGAGCGGGACCCGTTTGCCGTCGGGGAGGATGAGTTCAGCCATGACTCCCGCCCTCCTGGAAGAGCACCGAGCCGAGGCGGAGACAGGTGGCCCCTTCGCGCACCGCGCCCAGGTAATCCCCGCTCATCCCCATGGAGAGGGTGGGGAGGTCGGGGGCGAGGCGGTCCCTGAGTTCGCGCAGCCTGGCGAAGTAGGGGCGGGCGCTCTCGTGATCCGTGCCCCGCGGCGCCATGGTCATGAACCCCTGGAGCTGGAGCCTTTCCATCCCGGCGAGGCTCTCCAAGGCCTCGGGGAGCTGTTCTTCTTCGAAGCCGTGTTTGGTCCCCTCGTCCGTGAGCTGGACCTGGAGCAGGCAGGGAAGGCGGCGCTCCTCCTCCGCGCAGAGGCGGTCCAGGAGGGGGATGAGGGGGAGGCGATCCACCGAGTGGATCCGCTCGATGACGCGGACGGCGCCCCGGGCCTTGTTGCGCTGGAGGCTGCCGATGAGGTCCCAGTGGACGCGGGGCTCCATCTCCTGCAGCTCGCCCGCCTTGGCGAGCAGGGCCTGCACCCGGTTCTCCCCGAGGCGGATGGGGAGGGCGAGGGAAGCCAGGGCCTGGACCAGAGCGCGGGTCCCCTGCGTCGTCAGGTATTTGCTCACCGCGACCAACTCGATCTCTTCGGGGTCCCTCCCGCATTCCTCGCAGGCATGGGCGATCCGGGTCAAAACCCTCTCGAGGTTGTTCCGAATATCCTGGGCGTTCATTTCCGTGCCGAGACCCATCCTGTTTCTGTGTTCGTTAGCAGCCCTTCGACTTTGCTGACCTTGGGCCTGGAGCGGGCCTCAATACAAGCATGTCCCTTCGGCGTTCGAGAATCCAGTATCCTAAGGACTCCATTCGGCGGCCGCTGGGGCAGCCGGGGGCGAGGAGACGCTGCAGGTGGCGCAGGTGTTTGCGCTCGGGGCGGCGGTGCTGGGGGACGAGGCGGGGGAGGAGGCGAATGAGGAGTTCCTCGCGCCCCCAGGGGCTCATCGCGGAGAGCAGGTCGAGGGGGATGGGGAGGGGAAGCGGGAGGCCCTCCGGCAGGGCGCGGAGGGCGGTTCGGACCTCGGCCTCAACGGCCTCCCGCAGGAGGTCGGCCTCGTCCAGGAGGGCGGCGAGCCTCGGGCCGTGCCCCTCCGCGATCATCCGGGGGAGGAGGGTGTGGCGGATGCGGTGACGGATCGAGAGGTCGGGGGAGGCGTTGCTGGGGTCCTGGACGGGCTCCAGGTCCAGCCCCAGGAGGGCCTCCCGCAGCGTTTGTTTGGAGAGTTTCAGGAAGGGTCTGTGGACGCGACAGCCGGGCGCGCCCTCGAGTTCCCGGGTCCGGGGGATGCAGGCCAGGCCCAGGGGACCCGTCCCGCGGATCAGCCGGTGCAGGAGGGTCTCCAGGTCATCGTCCCGGTGGTGGGCCAGGAACAGGGCCGCCGCCCCCTCCTCCCGCGCCACCTCGGCGAAGACCCGGTAGCGGGCGGCCCGCGCCCCCGTCTCCCCCCGGCTCGCCCCCGCCCGCCGCAAGCGAAAGGGGACAGCCATGCTCCGGGCGAGGCGGCGGGCCTTCTCGGCCATCCGGGCCGACTCCGGCCCCCAGCCGTGGTCCACGTGCAGGGCGAGGAGGGGCGCCCCTCCTTCCCCCAGTGCCGCCTTCAGGGCCAAAGCAAGGGCCAGGGAATCCGGTCCCCCCGAGAAGCCGAGGAGCAGGGGAGCTTCGGCCCGAAGGAGAGGGACGTAGGGCCTCAAGGCCTCCAAGAGAACCGAGGGCCCGCTGGGGGGTGCATCTTCTGGAGAAAAACCTCCCTTCTCGCTATGGTCTTTGGCCTCTTTCACGAACCTGAGTCTAACCCCTTCCCGGGGAGGACTCGAGAAACCGAGCGGGGGAGTTCCCCGCGGAGAACAAAATCATGGCGATCAAAGTAGGTATCAATGGTTTCGGCCGGATCGGTCGGATGGTCTTTCGGGTCATGGAGGAGCGGTCGGACGTCGAAGTCGTTGCCATCAACGACCTGGCTCCCGCGGCTTCCCTTGCCTATCTCCTCAAATACGACACCGTTCACGGGCGTTTCCCCGGCAGTGTCGAAGCCGGCGAAGGCAAACTCAGCGTCAACGGGCGTGAGATCTCCGTTCTCGCGGAGCGCGACCCGGCCAGGCTGCCCTGGGGAGAGCGGGGCGTGGACTTCGTCGTCGAGAGCACCGGCATCTTCCGCGACCGTGAATCCTGCGCCAAGCACCTCGAAGCCGGCGCCCCCAAGGTCCTGCTCACCGTTCCGCCCAAGGGCGAGATCGACAACATGATCGTCCTCGGCGTCAACGACGACGCCCTCAAGGCCAGCGACAAGATCATCAGCAACGCCTCCTGCACCACCAATTGCCTGGCCCCCCTGGCCAAGGTCCTCCATGACAGCTTCGGCATCGTCAAGGGCCTCGTCACCACCGTCCACGCCTACACCAACGACCAGCGCATTGCCGACATGATCCACAGCGATCTGCGCCGCGCCCGGGCCGGGGCTGCCAACATCATCCCCACCTCGACGGGTGCCGCCCGCGCCGTGGGCAAGGTCCTCCCCGAGCTCGACGGCAAGCTCGACGGCATGGCCATGCGCGTCCCCGTCCCCGACGGCTCGGTCGTCGACCTCGTCGCCGAACTTTCCAGGAATGTGACTGTCGAAGAAGTCAACGCTGCGCTCAAGGCGGCCGCCCAAGAACCGATGAAAGGTATATTGGCGTATCAGGTCGATCCCATCGTCAGCTCCGACATCATCCACGATCCCCACAGTTCGATCGTGGACTCTCTCTCGACCATGGTCACCGGCGGCAACCTCGTGAAGTGCGTCAGCTGGTACGACAACGAGTGGGGGTACAGCAACCGAGTCGTCGACCTCATCCAAAAGGCTCACGAGCTGGGTTCTTGACATTTCGCAGTTCCTGAACAGAGAACCGGCCCGGGGGGAACCCGGGTCGGCAAGAGAGGCATCCCCATGCGGCACCTGAAAGATCTCGATGTTCACGACAAGCGCGTCCTCGTCCGGGTGGACTTCAACGTCCCACTGGACGAGCAGGGCAGGGTCAGCTCCGACGCCCGCATCAAGGCTGCCCTCCCGACCCTGACCTACCTCCACGAGCAGGGCGCCCGCATCATCCTCATGTCCCACCTGGGCCGCCCCAAGGGCAGGGTCGTGGACAGCCTGCGCATGGGGCCCGTCGGCGAGCGCCTCGCCGAACTCACCGGCTGGGAGGTCGTCTGCGCCCCCGACTGCGTCGGTCCCGAGGTCCAGGACCTCGCCCAAAGCCTCCTGCCCGGTCATGTCCTCCTTCTGGAGAACCTGCGCTTCCATCCCCAGGAGACCCAGGGCGACGAAGAATTCGCCAGGGCCCTCGCCTCCCTCGGGGAGGTCTATGTCAACGACGCCTTCGGCACCTGCCACCGCGCCCACGCCAGCGTCGCCGTCGTTCCGCGCTTCCTCCCCAGCGCCCCCGGCTTCCTCCTCGAAGCCGAGATCCAAGCCTTCCAGAAGATCCTCCACAACCCCGACCACCCCTACGTCGCCATCCTCGGCGGGGCCAAGGTCAGCGACAAACTCCCCGTTCTCACCAACCTCCTCCCCCGCGTCGACCGCCTCCTGATCGGTGGTGCCATGGCCTACACCTTCCTCGCCGCCCAAGGCATCGAAGTCGGCCAGAGCCGCGTCGAAGAGGAACTCATCACCAGCGCCAGGCTCCTCCTCCAGACCGCCCAGAGTCAGGGCAAGCAGCTCCTCCTCCCCGTCGACCACGTCGCCGCCGTCCACTTCGCCGAAGACAGCCCCTACGAAATCACAGGTCCCGGCATCCCTGACGGCCTCATGGGCCTCGACATCGGTCCCCGAACTCGAATCATCTACAAAGAAGCCCTCGCCGACGCAAAAACCATCCTCTGGAACGGCCCCATGGGCGTCTTCGAATGGCCCGAGTTCCGCAAAGGCACCGAAGCCATCGCCCAGGACGTCGCCACTGCCGACGCCTACAGCGTCGTCGGCGGCGGAGACTCCGTCGCCGCCCTCGAACTCCTCGGCCTCCAAGGCAACGTCTCCCACGTCTCCACCGGCGGCGGCGCCTCCCTCGAACTCCTCGAAGGCAAAACCCTCCCCGGGATCCAAGCCCTCGAACAAGCCTAGTTCCAAGGATCCTCGCAGCTATCCCCAAGGATCCAGCAACCACTCCCCGACCATTCCCCAACCTTCCCCCCAGCCTTCCTTCAACCATTTCCCAACACCTCCCCCCAGCACCTCCCCCCAGCACCTCGACACCCTTCCCCTCAAACCCTCCACCCCCTGCCCCTCCACGAGGGGAAATCCCCTGGATTGCCCCTCAAGATCCCCTTGACCCCAACCCGATCCTTGCTACAGTCTCCCGCCCATCAACAGGCACAATCGTAATCCCCGATAGCTCAATGGTAGAGCATCCGGCTGTTAACCGGAGGGTTGTAAGTTCGAGTCTTACTCGGGGAGCCAACTTCGCCCGCATGAGCGAACTCAAACGCCCCTTGGAGCACGCC
>DROQ01000071.1 GCA_011321845.1 Planctomycetota bacterium
GATGCCACTGTTGGGATAGGTCGCGGGATCCAGTTTTCCATTGGCCAAGACCTTGACAGGCGCCCCATGGCATTGCCAGCAACCATTGACGGCCGCTGCGGAGACACCCATGGGAAATGCTGGAGTGACCAGTCCCTTGTTACCCTCGACCACTTCGGCGAGGACATTGTCCAAAGAGCCTAGGATCTTACCCGCGCTGGCGTGGTGGGAATCCTGGAACTCTTTGACTTCCTGACTATGACACCTGGAACAATCCTTGGGACTCACGATCACAGCGATCGTGTAGTCATAATGATTGAAGGCGTCTTTGTCGGATTTTTCTGCCTGATGGCATTCATAGCAGCCCACGTTCGCACGGTAGTGCTTACTGCTCCCCCATTGCTGGTAGAGCCCGCGGTTCTGCTTCTTATGGCATTGGATACACTCTTTGCTCTCCGAGCTGAGCTGGGGGAGCCCGATGGCTTGGGCTTCCAGCGCGGTCGTGGTTCCCAGAACCATGGCCGGACCAGCGAGGAGGAGCAAGCAAGCGCGTCTTAATGCGACGATCGATCGAAGCATCGAACCTACTCCTTAGTCTAAGGTTTTGGTGAAAGAGCGCTCAGCGGTTCAGCCGGATCGACTGAATCGATCGTTAAGCGCCCGGAAAGTACAGGAATGGTGATCCTGACAAGGATCGTGAAAACGAGGAGGCCAAAAGCCCAGATCCCAAGGCTCACAAGGGTCTCATTGGTCGTGGGGAGGTACTCGACCTTTTCCCCCAAAGGGCTGGGAATAAAAGCGGGAACGATCAGGCCCATCCCTTTCTCGATCCAGATCCCGACGATCATCAGGAAGCAGGAGAGATTGAACCATTTGAGAGACTTTGTGATGGGAAAGAAGAGGAGGAGGAGGGCGACAGAGTTCATCCCGATCGCTGTCCAGATCCATGGAACAAGAGCATGCTTTCCACCCAATCCGAAGAAGAGGTACTGGGCCGAAGCCGAATGCTCAGCCTGGGTGTAGAACTCAGTAAACATCTCCGATCCCAGGAGGAACATGTTGATTGCAAGAGCGACCGTGATGATCTTGCGCAGCAATTGAAGAGCGCCGTCCGGGACCTGGTAGCTGGTGAAGCGTCGAATCACCTGGAGAGCGAGGACGATGAAAGCCGGTCCGGCCGAGAATGCCGAAGCAAGGAAGCGGGGAGCCAGAACGGCCGAATTCCAAAGGGGACGGGATCCGAGGCCACTGTAAAGGAAGGCCGTAACCGTGTGAATCGAGATCGCCCAGACAATCGCGATGAAGACAAAGGGAATATAGAACCATTTTCCCGGGCGGGTTTTTCGATAAGCACAGTAGATCAGGTACCCGCAGATGTGGAGGTTCAACAGGAGATAGCCGTTGAGGACCAGAACATCCCAAGTCAGCATGGAGATCGGCCAATTGAAGCGCATGAGAAGGTGCAGAAACCGGTCAGGGCGCCCCAAGTCCACTGTGACGAAAAGGAGGCACATGATGATGGAAGCCACGGCGAAAAGCTCCCCAAAGATCACGAGGTCATGGAGATCCTTGTTCTTGTAGATATAGACCGGGATCACAAGCATGACCGCGGCCGCCGCCATTCCGACAAGGTAGGTAAAGTTGGCGATATAGAGCCCCCAGGAAACCTGATCCGTCATCCCGGTCGTTTGCAGCCCATGGACCAACTGCTGGGCGTATGCGTTGAGCCCGAAGAGAGCGATCACGCTCAAAAAGAACATCCAGGCGTAATAGCGCCAATCCCCCACGAAGCTGATCCGGATGCAACGTCTCAGAAAGTGTAGGTAGTCTTTCATTGGGCCCGCTCCTCAATCACCGAAGCCATAGTCTTCGTCAAAGTAATAGAAGAACCGGGGTTTGGTCCCGACCTCCTGCTTAAGGATGAAGATCCGTTTCGTTTTAAGGATCTGCACGACGTCGCTGTTGGGATCATTGATGTTTCCAAACTTGCGCGCTCCCACCGGACAGACCTCGAGGCAGGCGGGGAGCTTGCCTTCACGGGTCCGATGGAGACAGAAGTGGCACTTCTCCATCACGCCCTTGTGGCGGGGGCGATTGGACAGGTAACCCATTTTTGGATTGAGATCCTTCTTGGGGATTTCGGGCTCGGCAAAGTTGAATCTCCGGGCCCAGTAGGGGCAGGCGGCTTCGCAGTACCGGCAGCCGATGCACCAGTCATAGTCGATCACGACGATGCCATCCTTTTCCTTCCAGGTGGCCTCGACCGGGCAAACCTTGACACAGGGAGGGTTGTCGCATTGGTGGCATTGAACAGGCATGTAGAAATGGTCCTTTTTGGGGACCTTCTTGTCGCCGTAGTAATGATTGCTGTGTTCCAGGTTGACGCTCCCTCGGGGCATTTCGAGGACCCGTATGTACTGGATCTCAGGGCTGCGGCTCTGGTTGTTTTCCGCCACGCAGGCGTGGACGCACTTGCGGCAGCCGATGCAACGACCCAAGTTGAGGAGATAGGTGAACTCCACCCCGTCCATGGGCTTGACATCTTTTAGCTCGGGCCGAACATCGAAGCGCTCCTCCACTTCCTTGCTGACCCTCTCGATCACCTGATCGATCTCCTCGGGAGTCATCTCCTTGTAATGTTTCTGAAGGAAATTCTCGACGGTCATCTCGCTGAGGTCCAGATCCTTGAGAGGCGTCAACGCCGCCGCGACAGCCGCCATCCCTCCCGCGGCTCCAAGACTCCCCCGGAGGAAACTTCTACGGTTCATCCTCTTTTCGCCGCTCATCGTTTCTCCTCCTTTTCTGCATTGTGTTTCCTGCCCCTGGAACCTCTCTTCTTCAGGAGGTAGAGCACATCCTCACTTTCATGCGCCTCGGTCTCGCCTGGATCTCCCATCCGAAGCGTGTGAGGGCCCGGGAGAGGCTTCAGCGGATCCATGGCGGGATGCCTGGGCTGATGGGGGTCGTGACATTGGGTGCACTTCAACTGTTTTCTCGGCCCCTTGCTGCTGTCCCAATACCCATTGCTTCGCCCGTGGCTTCCCTTGACCCAGTCTTTGTGGACCCTGACATGGCATTGGGCACATAGCTGTACGACGGCGGGGTATTCGATCTTTTTTCCTTCGAGCGAGACCAGGTAATTCCTGTCCTTCTTGTCATGGCAGGAATAGCAGGTCTTGTTGATCGCGTGTTCGAGGGTGATCTCTTGATGTTGGAGACGCCCCTTGAGTTTGGGAGTCTCCGACTTGAAGGAGTTGTGGCAGTCATTGCAAGTCCGATCAAACCCGTTGATATGGATCTTGGGAGGCTGGACCGCGATCATCTTCCTCCGAGGCGCAGTGCTGATCGCAGCCTTGTTGATGAGACGCATTTTGGTTTCGGGCAACTTGGGACCCTTCATTCCCAAGAAGAACCAGACGGCGACGAGAAGGAAAAGGGGTCCAAGAAACCAGGCTCCCGAACCGTAGTTCAGGGGCTTGGAATCGGAACGGCCGACAGCCGAAGACTCGCGTTGTTCAGGTGCCATGCGCACCTCCTGAGAGACAGGAATCGGGGTTTTCCAAAGTAGACTCTGGGCAATTCGAACGAGGGTCCGAGAAGGAGGGCGCCCCCCTTCCAGAGGAGCAGAAGCCTAGAGTCAGCACCGTTTTAGGGCAAACATCAATACATGCCCCGCAGCGGGTGCAGCGGGGATCTTGAATGCTCGCGAAACCCTTGGTTGTAAAGTTTTCCATGACCTGGATCCCCATGGGGCAATTGGTTGTGCAGAGCCCGCAGAGGGTTTTTCCTGCTTTGGAGGTGGAGACACAGACCCGAAAAGGAGCAAAGCGCCCCAGGAGACTGTACAGTCCTCCAAGAGGACAGAGAGAGCGGCACCAAAGACGCGGGAGGACCCACTCCAGCACTATGAGGAAACCCAACAGGATCCACCCTCCCCATGCCCCGAAGACCAACCCCCAGGCCAACAGGTTGATGGGGGAGATCGTTTGGAAAAGAGGAAAGCCCACCATGAAACTGAAGGCGAGGACAAAAAGAAGGAGAGGAAGCCGGAACCCATCCGGAGGTGAGAGGAGAGGAAGCCCCTTCCCCTTTTTCCGGCGGAAAAGATGGCGGATTTTCCGCTGAAGAAACTCGTTCAAATCCAGCAATAGGCCCAAGGGACAGATCCATCCGCAAAAGACTGGTCCCAAGACGAAGGCCAAGAGAACGAGAATCCCCGCACCGAGCCAAAGGAGCGGTTGGGTCACCCCCCCCGCAAGCCATGCTTCGAGGGCGGCCAAGGGATCCGTAAAGGGAACGGCCCCAAAGAGACGGGTCGCTGTGGTCCCCCCCTTGAACCAGGAAAACCAGTCCATGGATCCCAAAAAGAGCAGGAGGAGGAAACCGAAGGCGGTGCTCCGTCGCAAAATCGCGTGGATGGGAACATGCCTGGAATGTCGGGATTTCGCGGCCTTACTCATCCCTCCCCCCCATTCGCATCGGCCGGACGGACCACGATGGAACTTTCCTCCGTAATGCAGGCTTCTTCGCAGATCCCACAGCCTACGCAAGCCTTGGGATCGATGGTCGGACGCATCCGCTTGTCATACACGAGGGCTGTCCCCTGGAAGGGACAAACACGCCAGCAGACACGGCAGGTCACCCCGTTGTAGGCAAAGCAGGTCTTGCGGTCGATGACCGCGGTGCCCATTCGAACCTCGGACCGCTTCTCCACGGGTTCCAGGGCCCCCGAAGGGCAGGCGCTGATACATTTCAGCTCATCCTCGTGTGTGCAGAGATAGCAGGGAGTCTTTCGAGCTTCGACAAAGGGGGTCCCCGCGGCGAGCCCGCCCCCAATGCCGAACAGTTCAAGGCTGTCATAGGGGCAGGCTTCGACGCATTGCCCACAGCGGATACAAGCGCCTAAAAACGCCTTGCCCCTCTTGGCCCCGGGAGGACGCAGCGCGACAGGAACGCTCCCTGCGAGTTGGGAGGTCAAGAAACCGGTTCCTCCTCCAAGGAGAAGTCCGCATCCCGCCAGAAAGCTGCGTCTGCTCAGATTCATCGAAAAAAGGGTTCCCTTATCGAAAAGACACCAGCGAAGGGCTCAATGTCCCTTCTTCTTCACATCCAGCACGCGGACCTGCACATGGCAGGAGCGGCATTTGGATTTGAGGAGGATCCTCGGCATCCCCTTGTGCTTCACAACGGGTGCGCCACGGATCCCCGAGTCATGGCAGAGGAGGCAGTCGTTGTTCCTCCAAACATTCTTGTGGGAGGGAGAGGCCGGAACCATCGGAGGAAAAGCGTTCTCCAGGAAACGGGAGGACTTCTTCTCGATGACCTTGGCCTTGGATCCGGGAATCAGCACATGGCACGACCGGCACTTGGCGGTCAGGAGCCGCCTGGGCATTCCCTTGTGGTGAACCTCCGGGGCCTTTCCCACCCCCGTCTCATGGCAACGCAGACAGTCGTTCTTTTTCCACCCCGTCCGGTGGTAGGAAAGATCCGAGAGCGTCGGGGGGAAGGCGTTGTTCTCGAAGGAACCCTGGGGCTTCTTGTTCTTGGGAGGGGTTGCTCCAGGAGCTTTCCCACCTTGGGACCCCTTGGTCACCTTGGCTGAAGGTTTGGTCCGGATCTTGGGGGCCTGGACCACTTCCCGCCTGGCCTTGGTGACGGCCTTTTGGGAACTCGTCCTCGGGGCAGTCTTCTTGGCGGGCGGAGGCGCTCCCCCCCCGGAGGCCGCGCATCCAATCACCAGGATGCCAAGAAAGGAAATGGGGATTCTCGCTTTCATTTTGGTCCTCCAGGTTCAGGCTTTGGCCAGCTTGACTGCACAGATTTTGAATTCCGGCTGTTTCGAACCGGGGTCATAAGCATCGATCGTGACCCGGTTGATGAGGGAATTCGTGTCGTCCCAACACCAGGGGACGAAGACCATGCCCTCCCGAGGCATGGTGGTAATCCGGGCTTGGATCAGCGCCTCTCCACGGCGCGAGGTAATCCTGACCATATCACGGTTACGCAAGCCCAGTTTCTTGGCGTCTGCGGGATGGATCTCCACGTAGGCCTCGGGATAGGCCCGCTTCAGCTCGGGAGCCCGCATCGTCATCGTTCCCGTGTGCCAGTGCTCCAGAACGCGACCGGTGGAAAGGATGTAGGGATACTCCTTGTCTGCGGGTTCCGCCGGACCCAGTGCCGGACGGAGCCAAACAGTGGCCCGGTAGTCCTTGGCCGCGTAGAACTTGATGTCCCCCTCGTTCAGGGAGTTGTCCGCGTAGGGGCCGTGATCCAGGATGGGGTCTTCGCCCTTGACGAATCGGCGGGCGGTCCCGGGGTGGTCTACTGTGGGGGCGGGCCAGCGGATTCCCCGCTCCTTTTTCAGGCGCTCCCTCGTCATGCCCATGAAATCGTAGGCGGTGTTCTTGGAAGCGAGACGCATCTCGTTCCAGACATCGTCGGAGTTCTTGAGCTTGGAGGAGACATAGCCTCTGGGCATCACTCCTCGATCCTCCATTTGCTTGGCGAAATCCAGGAGAACGTCCAGATCGGAACGGGACTCTCCTGGAGGCGTCACCAGGGCGGGCTGGTATTGGTAGCGGCGTTCCGACATCCCAAAGACCCCGGATTTTTCCGACCACATGGCTGCGGGAAGGATCACATCCGCCAGCTCGGTGGTGCGAGTGGGGAAGATGTCCAAAACGACGATAAACGGTTTGCCGGAGCGCTCTTTGCCCATGGCATCCCGGTAACGGCTGAGGTTGGGAAGAGACTGACCGGGGTTGGTCGTGAGGATCAGCATCGCCTTGATCTCGTTCCGCCCCAAAGCCCGGAACATCTCAATCGTATTCTTACCCGGCTTGGGTTGGATGGTCCCCGGTTTGGAGCCCCAGATCTTTTCCATCTCCTTCCGGTGCTTGGCCTTTTTCACTACTCGCCCATAGGGGAGGATGTGGCAGAGCGAGCCCGTGTCACGGACTCCCCCGCAGGCATTCGGCTGCCCGGTCAGGGAGAAGGGGGTCATCCCCGGCTTTCCGATCTGGCCGGTGATCAGATGCAGGTTATGCATCAGGTTGTTGGCCCAAACCCCCCGGGTCCGCTGATTCAAGCCCATGGTCCAGAAGGTCATGGTCGGCCCATTGGCGAAGAGGCGGGCCGCTTCCTCGATCTTCTCGGCGGGAACCCCCGAGATCAGCTCGGCCTGGGCAGGACTGTATTGATCCAAGAATTTGACATAGTCCTCGAAGCTCACTTTTTTCGGCTTGCCGTTCTCCACAATCTTGAACTGGCACTGCTTGGCGATGAAATCGGGATCGTGCTTTTTCTCCTTGATGATCACGTGGGCCATGGCGTGGAAAACCGCGAGGTCAAAGCCCGGGACCGGATCCAAGTGGATATCCGCAATGGATGTCACAGGACTCTTCCTGGGATCGCAGACAATGACCAGGACATCGTTGTGCGCTTCTTTGCGGGCGAGAATCTGGTCGAAGATCACAGGGTGGCATTCGGCTGTGTTCGACCCCACCAGGAAGAAGACCTTGGCGTGATCGATGTCGTCGTAACAACCCATGGGTTCGTCCTTCCCAAAGGTCGAAACATAGCCCCCCACTGCAGAAGCCATGCAGAGCCTGGGGTTTCCTTCGACATTGTTCGTCCCAATGCCGCCCTTGAAGATCCGGTTGGCGAGATAGCTCTCCTCGCTGAGAGCCTGGCCCGAACCGTAATAGGCCACGGAGTCGGGCCCGTGCTTTTTGATCGATTCGGCGAATTTTTCGCCGACCAATTGCATCGCCTCGTCCCAAGAAGCACGCACGAACTTGCCGTTCTTGCGAATCATGGGATGTTTCAAGCGATCCGGAGCGTGAACAATTTTGGGGAGGAAGAGGGATTTGGCGCAAACCAGACCCTTGGTGGTCGGGTGCTTGGGATCACCCCGAAGTGCCACCAACCTTTTGTCTCGGATGCCAAGCATGACTCCACAGCCTGTTCCGCAGAAGCGACAAACAGACTTATGCCATGTGACTTCCGATGAGGCGAGAGGCGAGGAGGCGAGAGCCTTGCCTTCCGCTACTGATGCGACCGCCGCCATCGCGGAGGTTCTAAGAAAGTCTCGACGATTCATTGCCATTTTTCATTCTCCGAAGGGGAAGTCCTCAAATTGTTGAATCCACTGCTCATTCCCACTGGGTGGAAACGGGCCAAGCCGCTTGAACGCCTTCGATCTGAAGCAGCTCTTCTTGAAGTCGTTCATGGGCCCTGTCGAAGCTCTCCGCCTCGATCAAAGCCCCTACTCTTCCGCTCTCTCCAAGAGAGAATGTTTCCATCCCATCCATGGAATTGATGAGGGCACAGACCTGCTCCATCGAGGGGGGATGAACTCTGCACAAAACACCTACAACCACATAACTGGGTTTCACCTGGGACTCTCCCTCCGCTGGAATAGGATCCTCCCGGCCCCTTTCACAGCCGAGGTTCCCGGGGTTGGGATCAGCGGTATTCAGGTGAGCTTGCATTGCCTTCCCTTCCTTCTTTTCCATCCGGATGTTCCTTTCCATTTTCCCGAAGAGGAAAGATGGCGTCTCTTGGATCGGCCACTATCCCCCCACACCCAAGACCTTCAAGGCACCAAGACGGCACCCATTGTCGCAGTTCCGCCTTGACCCCTCTTCGCCCCCTCTTAACCTTGATATTTGCCCTTAGGAGCCTTTGTATGCGCGCATTTGTCACAGGTACCAGCCTGGTCCTCTGCCTTTCTACCGGCCTCGCTCTCGCCCCCCTTCACAGCCAGGACAGCCCCCCCTCCCTGGAGGGAGCCAAGGTTCTCTTTGACGGCAAGTCTCTCTCCGGTTGGACGACCGTGGGAGGCAGGTATGACGGAAAGGCTCGGTGGACAGTCCGGGAGGGTTGCATTGTCGGCCAGGTCGGCCCCAAGGGGCAGGGAGGCTTGCTCTATACCCAACGGCCCTACGCTGATTTCGTCTTCGCCTGCGAGGTCAAAATCGACTACCCCTTCGATTCAGGGATCTTCCTGGGGATGGAACCCCGGTCCCAGGGGCGCCGCGGGTGGCAAGTCACCCTGGACCACCGTCCCAAGGGGGAGATCGGAGGGATCTATTCGGATGGCTGGTTGCGCCACAACCCCGGAGGCGAAAAAGCCTTCAAAAAAAATGAGTGGAACCAGGTGATCGTCCGCTCTCGGGGATTCCCTCCGAGGATCGAGGTCTGGGTGGGAAAAACCAAGATCCTCGATCACCAAGAGAAAGGGGAAGAGGGTTTCGCCCCCATCGGGCGCATCGGCATCCAGGTCCATGGAGCCCGAAAAAGTTGGTGGAAGAACAAGGTTCGGTTCAAGAACCTGAAACTGCGCGAACTGCCATCCCACAACCCCCTCCACTTCCAGCTGGACTCCACGGGGCGGCTCAGCCTCACCCCCAAAGGAAAGGCTCTCGGCTGGACCCCGATGCTTGAAAACCTGAAGGCTTGGATCCTCGAAGGAAAAGAGCCCTCCCCCTTTCTCTTGAACAAGTCGGTCCTCAGCTTCCTCGCCGAGGGCGCAGGAAAGAACCTTTGGACACGGGAGCGCTTCAAGAATTTCGAACTGCGCCTGGATTTCAAACTGAGTCCCTCCGCGAATTCCGGCATTTTCTTAGGGGGGAGCCCCGGCCCATCAGGGAGATTCCGCTACTCCCATGAAATCCAAATCCTCGACGACTGGAGTTGGGAGAAGGACCACAAGGCCAAGCTCAAGGCATGGCAGCACTGCGGGAGTTTATACGGAGTCTCCCCCCCTCGCCTCTCCGCCCTCCTCCCTCCGGGAGCCTGGAACAGCTATCAGATCCGGTACCAAGGAGGAAGGCTCCATCTCCGGCTCAATGGAAGGCTCATCCAGGACCTGGATCTCCTCGCCCTGGAGAAGAAGGGGGCGAGCAGGGCCCTGAGGACGGGGGCCCTCGGTTTCCAGATCCACGGAGGAGGCAGGGTCAAGAGGGGGCCCTACCTCTGGATCAAAAACTTCTTTCTCAGAAGAATCGAGTGATCCCCGGGCGGGCCACAGGTTTGGGAGTATAGTCCCCCCACTCGTAAACTTCGGGACCGAGCCTTTCCTTGGAATTCCAAGCCTCTTCCCAGGTGATAACCTTTCCCGTATAGGCTGCCATGCGCCCCATGATCGCCATCAGGGTACTCTTGACCATGTAATCCCCATTGTTGATGGGCTCTCCCTTTCGAATGCTCGCGAAAAGAGCGTCATGCTCCGCCTGGTACATGGAGTTGTGTTTGCCTCGGAACTTCCAGGGATGCTTCCC
>DROQ01000072.1 GCA_011321845.1 Planctomycetota bacterium
GTTCCCCAGCAGCAAGGGGATTCCCGAGTCCCTTCGCAAGAAACGCTGGAAACTTGCCTTTCCCCTCCTTCCTCTCCCTCCCCTTTCCATGGAACCGCCGAAACATTTTTGGAACACGGGTGCCGAGGAGAAGAAGGTCCTTCTGGCCCACCCAAGGAGCAGGCTCGTGTTCAAGCTTCCCAAGGGCAGCTTTCATTTCCGGGCCGGGTACGGAATGGTGAAGGGAAGCTACACGGGCAAGGGCATGAGCGACGGAGTGACCTTCCGGATTTCCCTTAGGAAAGGAAGCGCTCCCCCCAAAATCCTCTACGAGCGGAGGCTCGAACCGAAAACCCGGGCCGAGGATCGGGGACTTCAAAAGCTCAACCTTTCCATTGCATGCGAGACAGAGGCTGCCCTGATCCTCGAGACCCTCCCCGGCCCCACCGACTCCTGGGACTGGTCTTTTTGGACGGAGATGAGTCTCGAACCCAAACAAAGCAAATAAAATGGTATCCTCTTTAGTCCTTGGACGACCGAGACTCCCCATGAACCCTCAGCACGAAGATCCCAGCCGGCAACGAAGTTCCCCCTCCCTCCTCTCGGTTTGCATTCCAGCCCACAACGAGGAGGAGAACATCGGCAAAGCCATCGAGGCGATCTCCCGGGAGCTGCGAGCGGCGGAAGTCCCCTATGAGTTCGTCATCGCCAATGACAACAGCCAGGACCGAACCGAGGAGGTCATCCTCCAGAAGATGGAAGAAGGGCATCCCATCCGAATGATCCGGCGAAGCCCCCCTGGGGGGTTCGGGAGAGCCATACGCTCCTGTCTCGATCACTTCCGGGGAGACATCGTTGTCGTAGTCATGGCCGACCTCAGCGACGACCCCAAGGACATCGTCCGCTACTACCAAAAGATCGAGGAGGGCTACGACGCCGTCTTCGGCTCCCGCTTCATGAAAGGCTCCGTCGTCAGGGATTACCCCAAGATCAAACTCCTGGCCAACCGCCTCGGCAACAAGCTCCTCCAGCTTCTATTCTGGACCGAGCACAACGATCTGACCAACGCCTTCAAGGCCTACAGGGCCGACGCCATACGCTCCCTCCTCCCCCTTTTCTCCTCCCACTTCAATCTGACCATCGAGATCTCAGTGGGTCTCATGATCCGCAGATTCAAGATCGCCCGCATCCCCATCAACTGGTATGGACGCACCTGGGGTTCGGCCAAGTTCAAGATCCGGGAGCTGGGAAGGCGCTACTTCGCGACCATGACAAAACTCTGGGCGGAACGCCTCTTCATTCATGACGACCTCATGGCCGAGCACGGCAAGAAATTGGACAGGATTCATCATGTCCAAGGCAGCGCGGACGTCATGATCACCAACCTGAAAGACTCCAATCCCCCTCTCCAACAACAGGAAGCAAACAACCCATGAGGATCTGCATCGTCACAGGGAGCGCCGGTCTCATCGGCGCCGAATCTGTCCGCCACTTCGCCCGGCAGGGTTTCGAGGTCGTAGGAATCGACAACGACATGCGAAAATATTTCTTCGGGGACTCCGCCTCAACCTCTTGGAGCCAGAAGCGCCTCGAAGAGTCCTTTGCAGGCTACCGGCACTGCAGCCTCGACATCCGGGACCAGGAGGGAGTGGAGCGGCTCTTCGCCGAATACGGGAGCGACATCGACCTCGTGATCCACACGGCGGCCCAACCCTCCCACGACTGGGCGGCCAAGGAGCCCATGACGGACTTCAGCGTGAACGCCACCGGGACCATGGTGCTCCTGGAGGCCTGTCGCAAGCACTGCCCCGAGGCCACCTTCATCTTCACCTCGACCAACAAAGTCTATGGGGACACCCCCAACCGCCTCCCCCTCGTGGAGTTGGAAAAGCGTTGGGAGATCGCCGAGGACCACCCCTACTACGAGAAGGGGATCGACGAGAACATGAGCATCGACCATTGCAAACACTCCCTCTTCGGCGCTTCCAAGGTGGCCGCCGATGTGATGGTCCAGGAGTATGGGCGCTACTTCGGGATGAAAACGGGTCTGTTTCGCGGGGGCTGTCTCACGGGGCCGGGGCATTCGGGGGCGGAGCTGCATGGTTTCCTCTCCTACCTGATGAAGTGCGCCATGACCGGCAAGCACTACACGGTCTTTGGTTACAAGGGCAAGCAAGTCCGCGACAACATCCACTGCAGCGACCTGGTCTCCTGCTTCGACCACTTTCACAGGAATCCCCGCTGCGGCGAAGCCTACAACATGGGCGGGAGCCGCCACTCCCATTGCTCCATGAAGGAGGCGATCGAGCTTTGCGAGGAGATCAGCGGAAAGAAGATGGATTACAGCTACACCGATAACAACCGCATCGGGGACCACATCTGGTGGATCTCGGATGTGAGCAAGTTCAAGAGCCACTACCCCGAATGGGACTTCCAATACGGCATCCGCGACATCCTGGAGGAGATCCACGAGGAGCTGCGGTCCCGGGTCTGAGGATCCGGGCACCCCTTGAACCTTGCCTCGGTGCAGGGATGCAAGGGTCCAACCAGAATCTGGAACAAAGCTGATTCTGGAACCGACATGAACCTGGAACAAACATGAATCTGGAACGAACAGGAACCTGGAACTGAAATGAACCTGGATCGCATTCTCGTGACGGGCGGCGCGGGCTTCGTGGGGAGCCATCTTGCCCAGCGCCTCAAACAGGAGCATCCCGACCGCGAGGTCCTGGTCCTGGACAACCTCCTCCGCCGGGGCAGCGAGCTGAACCTCCCCAAGCTGCGGGAAGCGGGAGTGGTCTTCGTCCATGGGGACATCCGATGCCGGGAGGATCTTGCGAACCTCCCCCCCTTCGACCTTCTGATCGAGTGCTCGGCCGAGCCCTCGGTGCACGCGGGCCAGAGCGGCTCGCCCCTTGGCTTGATCAACCTCAACCTCGGCGGGACCGTTCATTGCCTGGAAGCGGCTCGAGAACGGGGGGCCGCCCTGCTCTTTCTGTCCACCAGCAGGGTCTACCCCATCGCCGCGCTCAACGCCGCCCGCGTCCACGAGGGAGAAACGCGCTTCGTTTTGGAGGAGGAGCAGGACCTCCCCGGCCTCTCGGCGGAAGGGACGAGCGAGGCCTTTCCCCTGGAGGGTGCCCGTTCTTTTTACGGCAGCACCAAGCTCGCCGGAGAACTGCTCCTCCAGGAATATGTCTTCAGCTTCGGAATGCCAGCCCTGATCAACCGCTGTGGCGTCCTCGCGGGCCCCGGCCAGATGGGCAAGGTCGACCAGGGTGTCGTGACTCTCTGGGTCGCCCGCCACATCTTCGGCATCCCCCTTCAATACACCGGCTGGGGAGGAAAGGGCAAACAGGTTCGCGACATGCTCCACGTCGAGGACCTCTTCCAACTCCTGCAGAAACAGCTGGCCCGCCCCGAGCTCTGGGACGGGCGGGTCTACAACGTGGGCGGGGGCCTCGAGGTCTCAGCCAGTCTCCTGGAGCTGACCGGTCTTTGCCGCCAGGCGACGGGCAAGGAGATCCCCATCGGGAGCAGCCCCAAAACCAACCCCGTGGATGTCCGCATCTACCTCAGCGACGCCCGCAGGGTGCGAGAGGAATTCGATTGGAGCCCCCAACACTCCGTCCGGGACATCGTGACCGCCATCCGGGATTGGATCGAGGAGAACAGAGAAGAGCTGCGCCCCATCTTTTGCAGCTAGGAACCTGTCGGACTCGACAGCCCACCATGAGCCTTGTTTCCCTTCCCGCCAGGGCACTCCCTTTCCCCGCTCGGCTCGAAATCCACCAAGGGCTTTGGCCTCAGGCGCCTTCGGCGAAGTCGGCCAAAGCCCTTGGTGGATTTCGACTTCATCGCAAACCTTCCGTGCTGGCGCCCCCCTCGACCAAAAAAGTCCCTCCTGGCCACCATCGTCAAAGCAATTCACAAACAACTTCTCCTTCTTCCTCCCGGCCTTCGCGTTTGGACTCCCAAAGACGACATCTCCCATTTCATTCTCCAGACCGTGGAGCGGGTAATCTCGGCATTCCAAAACCAATCAACACCGAAGCGGTTCCCCCAAGTAACACCCAGGGCTCAGGCTCTTCCTTTTGATCTACTGCCAAGCGCATGGGAACTTTTTTCTCAGAGGACCGAAAGAGCCCCCACTCGCAATGCTGCCCAAAACCATCCGCCCCTCTCTCCGCCCCCCCTCTATTCACTGTGGAACCCGCATTCTAAGGCCGAAACTCCACCCTCCGAAATCAAGTTCCCCTTTCCCGCCGTCCATGTATTGAGGTTTCAACATAACCTATGGGCAATTAGAGAAAAGCGATCTTGGGCAGATCTTAAGCTGGAGCTCTCGCTTCTTCCGCCCGGATCGAATCCTCCAAAGAATCGGGCCGTTGTATTGCGCGATTTAACGCAAGTCGATTTCGGGATTGGAAGGTGTTAAATAAAAGGTGTTCACGAGATGTAAGCCTTGCCCATCCCCAGAATCCTTGAGTAACACATACCTTCCCGGAAGAGGAAGAGGGATGCGAGCTTTAAAGCCGTCCTTTTCCTTTAATAAATCGGAACACATTCCATATCGAATGGGCAAACCTAGCTTGAAGAGTTTTTCAGGTTGCAGAAAAAAAAGGGTTTTTGTGCTACCCAAGCCAAAAACTTTGATTCGATAGCTTGGCTTTAAGGGAATAAACAGATTTTCCCCTTTTTGGGTAGTAAACCCTTTGAAGACGCGAGGAGGTCTTTTCCCCTTCCCTTTGGGAAAGCGGAGCTGAGCAACCACGATTTTATGAAGAAGCTCCGAATCTTCGGAAATCGTGGTTCGAATCGTCTTGTTTTTTGAATCACCCTTAATGATAAGGTTGACGCCCAAGGAACCACTCAAATGGGGAAACACTTGGCATTCAAATTCACCATCCGTTCCTTTGGGCCAAGTTCCTTCAACGACTCTTGCAGACAAATAAACATTTCGATTGACGACTCTCTTTAAATGGAGAAAAAACTCAGGGGGAAGATGTCTCAAATACCCCATATCGGGCAGGATTTCATTAGGTCTCTTTTTGACAAAAGCCCACTTTTTCGTTTTTTCTTCTCCATGTGCAGGAAAAAGATTTCCAGAAGGATTCCCCACGAAGGACACACTCTTTCCCCTAGCCCCAAGAAAAACGATTGACTGGTTCGGTCGAACCTTGATCTTTCCCATCGGGAAAGAATCAAGAATCACAGAAATAGTTATGGGAAAAAGGGAGGTTAGTTCCTTTTTTACCAGCCCCTCTGCTCCATCCAAAAGGAGTTCCAGTTGGCTATCATCGCCTTTCAAGGGTTTTAATGAGCCAAGATCCACCCATCCTCCTTCAAAACGAAAGGGATCGGAACGAAGGAGTTGAAATTTTGTTCCTTTTCGGTTTCGGATCCAGCAAAACACTTGCTTTTCTTGATGAAGTCGGAGGTTTTTAAAGAGGTACCTCCCATCCTGAAAGACTCCCTTCCTTTCCCCCTTCCATACAACGATTGCCCCCCCATGATGTGGATCCCCCTGCCGATCCACGTACAACAACACTGGTTTTCTCTGGAATTCCCAGCCGGGTGGAAGAGGAATATGAACGAGGACCCCATTTCCCGTGTAAACCTTCGCAGGAAACGTTTTTCTTTCCCCCGGATTCACTTGAATCGGGCCTGAAAGATCTGTAGGGAATCTCCCCTTAAAAAGGAACATATTCGTTCCATCTGTTTTTTTCTTTTGCCGAACTTCCTTTCTTTCAAAGGGAGGGCTTGGTTGGAGTGGGATTTTATTGTCCTGCAGGCCCCATCGAACGGGCAAGGCAGGAAGCCCTTCCCAAATCAGAAGACCGGAAGGATTGGGATCCTTTTGAAAAAAATCCTTGGATGCATAGGGAACCCATCTTGGATCAGAAATACCTGTCCATTCCATAAAGCTCCGGACGGATCCAATCCATTCCTTTGGACCAAAACCTTTGCTTACCGAGGAGTTACGCGAAGCATGGAGCTTTTGTTTAAGAAACTCCAGAAAGCCATCCGAGGAATAAGGACCATGGACCCTCCAATGGATCGATGGTCGCCCAAAGGTGGAGACTCCAAAAAACAACAGTCCCTTCGACCCGGAAAAAGGGGTTCCTCCTGGGATCACCGTCAAACGGATTTGAAGAGTCCCTCCTCTTTTTAATTTTACAAGAAAAGGTGGCTTATCCCTCTTTTCAGAGACCAGTAGGGGAGGAATGAGCTTGCGGACATATCGCCTTCCTCCTATTTGAAAAACAAAAACTCCTTTAGAGAAAACCCTGAATTCACCCTTTCGATCCGTCCAGCCTTGGTCCTTACGAAGAGAATCCACATGGACAAAGGATACTGGCTCATTCGTAGCAGCCTCCCCACCCTCTCCCAGCACTTTAAGGACAAGGAATCCCTCTTCTTTTTTTCGCTGCTTCTCAATCTGCAAAGGGACCCCAAGGAGGGAAGGAGCCAAAGTATCCCCTTTCTCAAGTGGAAAAGGAATTTTGTCTTGGACCTTTGGTCTTCTACGATCACTTTTTTGGAAGCTGGGTTCCTTTGCTTTGTTGGAAAAGAAAAAGAAGAACAGAATCGAAAGGGAAACTAGCCCCATACAAAAGAACAGGAACCTTCGCATAGGTCCATTCCTATTCCTCTTTCTTGGGTTATGACGGGTATAAACCATTTCATTTCCATTTGCTGTCTAACTCAATTCCATCAATTTCTGAGGCGTCGGTTGCTTCCGTAGCAGATGCAGATCCCAAAGGATCATCAGCTTTGATCTCTACAAAATGGTAGGTATCCCTTTTCAGGCCTACCCATCCAGCTTCCATTTGAGGAGAAGAAAGGATCCCCGATTCGTTTTGCGAAGTGGCTTCAGCCCCTGTAGTAATCACAATTGGAATGGAAAAGGAAACCCACTTTAAACCAATTTGCAAGTTCCCAACAAGAGTAGAGTCTGTAGCCGACACCGCTCCAATGTTTCCTTTCCCCTCAAATTTTCTGTTATCGATTACACATAATACATGCTGTGAAACAACCGATTTTGCCATTGCTGGTCCATCAAAGGCCCTGGTCGACGTTTCTTGAGAAAAATGCCCCCCTTGAAACCTCGCTAATCCGACCCCGGTTCGTTCATTTCCTTCCCCAGTTCCAAGAACTGGTATCAATTCCCATGCTTGAGCACTACTCCTGGTAACGCTATGGGAAAAATGGCCTCCACTATTAAAGAAGCCGCTATCGAAAATACTTCCTCTAGAAGTGGCGGAAGAGGCATCAACCAACATAAA
>DROQ01000073.1 GCA_011321845.1 Planctomycetota bacterium
CTCCCCCCTCCTCCCAACCACCCTTCCCAAACTCCCCCGAAACCCCTGCCGCGCCACCAAAAACGCCAACGTAGCCCCCGTCGTCTCTCCCAGGACCTTGTAGACCGTCCCCAGATAAGGCCCGAAGAGCGCAAAGGCGACCGGCGAAAAGAGCAGACTCGGAACCAGCGTAAAGGGCCGCAGCGCCAAAACCCCCACAAAGGCCAGCGGCGCCCAGAGCCCCCGATCCAGGATCCAAGCCTGGAGGGACTTCGGATCCTTCAGTCCCTGGAGAAGACCGCTATGGTGAAGCGCCAAAAGGACCGAAAGGAGAAGAAGGAGAGTGAGGACCGGCGCCAGCGCCAGGCGCAGCAGCCCCGGCCTCGGGTTCTCCTCCTGGGACTGCGTTTCCGGGTTCATGGCGCGCAAGGGTGACAGAAAGCATGGCGGAAATCGAGATTCGAAGCTACAAACCAGGCGACGAGGAGGCCCTCGTCCGCACCTGGAACGCCATCTTCCCCTCCCAGGACGGCAGCGCCCCGCGCACCCTCGAGGAGTGGCGCTGGGCCTACCTCCAAAACCCCGGCGGCGGCCCCGAGATCGGCGTGGGCCTGGTGGACGGGGAGATCGTGGGGCAGTACGCCTGCTTCCCCATGCGCGCCCTCAAGGAGGGGGCCGAGATCAGCCTCGGCCAGCTCGTCGACGCCTTCGTCCTCCCGCAGCATCGGCGCGCGGGCGGCCGCCCCGGCCTCATCGTCCACATGGCCGAGCACCTGCACGACAGCTACGGCGGCCCCCGGGCCAGCGCCCGCCAGCCCGGCCACGAACTCTTCTACGGCCTCCCCGTCCCGATCTGGCGCATGGCCCAGCGCTACCTCGGCGGCGAGATCGTCCGCGACCTGGACGTCCTCTTCCGCGAGATCGCCGTGCCCTCCTTCCGGCCCCTGCCCCTCCCCGAGGGCTGGACCGTCGAGCGCGTCCCCGCCGGCGACCCCTCCCTCCTGCCCGTCCTCGACCAGGTCTGGAACAAGGTCGCGCCCGAGGTCGCCTTCGGTGTCGTCCGCGACGCCGCCTACCTCCAGTGGCGCTACCTCCATCACCCCCGCGTCGCCTACGACCTCCTCCTCGCCCGCGATCCCCAGGGCAACCCCCGCGGCCTCGGCGTCTTCCGCAGCGGCGCTTACGTCGTCCCCCAGGGCGGCCTGATCGTGGACTGGATCGTCCCCAGGGAGGATGAAGAGGCCGACCTCGCCCTCCTCTCCGAGATGGAGCGCCGCGCCGGAGCCAAGGGCCTCCCCGTCCTCGTCGCCGTCTTCGCGCAGAACGATCCCCGCTTCCTCCGCTTCCAGCGCACCGGTTTCCTCGTCGGCCCGCCGACGCACTTCCTCGGGATGAAGACCTACAAACTCCACGTGCGCTGGCTGCGGGACCGCTGGTTCTTCACCCTCGGAGACACCGACCTCGTATGACCTCCTCGCCTTCGAAACCCTCGACCCCTGACCGACCGGAGTAAGAGCACCGTGCCCACCGCCAAGCTGCAGTATCGCCCCTTCGAGCCCGGAGACGAGGAGCGCATCCTCGAGACCTTCAACCTCACCTTCCGCCAGGTCTGCGGCCAAGGCTACGTGGACCGCGGCAGCGCGCAGTGGCGCTGGGAATACCTCGACAACCCCGCGGGCTCCCTCGCCTACCTCGCCGTCACCGAGCAGGGCCAGGTCGCCGCCCAATACGCCGGCGTCCTCATGCGCGTCCACCTCGGCGCCGAGGACCGCGACCTCGTCTTCATGCACGCCGTCGACTCCATGGTCCACCCCGACTTCCGCCGCGGCCTCAAAAAACGGCCCCTCTTCCTGGAGATCGCCGAGGCCTACTTCGAGACCTACGGCGGCAAGGCCTTCGACCTCGGCTTCGGCTACCCCGTCCGTCCCGCCTGGCGCATCGGCGAACGCTACCTCGGCTACCGCAAGATCCGCGACCTCGACTTCCTCCTCCTCGACCTCGCCGGCGCCCCGAGCCCCAGCGACCCCGGCGCCCTCCAGGTCGAACACATCCACGAACTCCCCGCCGAGATCGACGCCCTCTACCAGCGCCTGCGCCCCCGCTTCGCCTGCATGGTCGCCAAGGACCGCGCCTACCTGCAGTGGCGCTACCAGGCCTGCCCCGGCGCCCAGTACCATCTCCTCTACGCCCACCAAGGAGGCCAGGCCCGCGGCCTCGCCGTCCTCCGGACCGAAGGCGCCCTCGTCCCCGGCGCCGCCACCCTCGGCGACCTCCTCGTCGACCCCGAAGACCAGGAAACCCTCGCCGCCCTCCTCGGCCAGGCCCAGACCCTCGCCACCGCCCACGGCTGCCCCCAGCTCATGACCGTCACCAACCCCAACCTCCCCCTCCACCAAAGCTACCGGTCCCTCGGTTTCCGCAGCGAACCCTCCGCCCACTGGCTTGAACGCCGCCTCGGCTCCCGCGACTGGACCGCCGGCCTCGACCAGGCCTGGCTCGACCAGCACTGGTTCTACTGCCTGGGCGACAGCGATTTGTTTTGACTCCGCTTGGGTTTTTCCTGGGAAGAACTCATGGCTCCTTTCCAGAGGTTCCGGTTTCACCGGAAAAAAAGTTGAAAAAACTTAGCCGCCTCCCCTTGCGGGCCGGTTCCAAAACCATAGGCTGAAGTTCTGAGAAGCGCTGGGTCCCTTATCCCCTTTTGAGCCGACACAATCTCCCATACCCAGCGCTTGGACCCGTCCCCAATGACTCCCGACAAGGAGACATCATGCGTTCTCATTCGAACCCAAGGAGCGAGAGGCGAAATCCCACCTCTCTACTCTACTCTACTCTACTCTTAGCTTGATGGCGGCTGCCCCACTGGCGGCTCAGAGTTCTCCCGAACTCGTCACCCACTTTTACGTCGACCCGCACTACGGAAGTGATTCGAACGTCGGCAACTCCCCCGGTGCCCCCTGGAACAACCCGCGCTGCACCAACGGCTGCTCGACTGCGACCAACCTTTGCAACCCCGTCGACGTCGCCCTGCAATCGGGCGCTGTCCTTCGCAACAACCCCTGGCCCTTCAAGACCATCAATGGCCCGAACGGAGCCCTGGCCTCCATCCCCTCGGGAGGTCTCCCCTATACCTCCCCCGTCACGGGCGTGACCACCCGCTATGTCATCATCCATCTCATGCCCGGTCTCTATGCACGAACGAACGCCTTTGGTTCCAGTCCGAGAAACCCGGACAATGGCTTAAAACCCAACGGAGAAGTCTTTCCCATTCATCTACCTAAGGGCGTGAGCATTCAAGGGACCAGCGCCTTGAATACCGTCTTCTGTTTGGGGGATGGGCAGAACTCCGGTAAAGGACCCGCCTTCGAATTTGGAACGGGGAACGCAACGGGGGAGGGGACCTTCATTGACTCCATCGCGATTTATGGGGCATTAAAAGACGATGGTGTCGGAAAAGACGCTTCAGCCATTTATCTATCTCCCAATGTTGCTAGTTCTCCCACGATCACAAACTGCTTCTTTTATGGAAACGTTTGTGGAATCGGGGTGGAAGGAGACATCAACGCGGGCAAGGTCCACGATGGAACCAAAATCTTCAACAACACCTTCGCCTACAACAAGCTTGGCATCTGGAACGGGAGCAAAGCCCCCGATTCCTCGGGCTTCCACATCGGATACTCCAAGCTGATCTTGGTCAACAATATTTTCGATTTGAATCCTCCTCCCTCCACCAACAATCTGACGAACTATGGGCACTATCCTTTGGGGACCAACACTGCCATGGAGGGCATCCACCCCGACGATCTCTTGGTCTTACTCGGTGGGGGCGCCTTTGGGAATTTCAATGCTTATCCAAGGAATACAACTTCTCCTTTTCCCCTAAGGGATCGCTTTGACAGGAATATTGCCTTTCCTCCCTTTCCAAAAACAAAGCCTCGAAATCCACTAAGTGGAGGGGTGACTCCACAACCGAGTTCAAACCTGGATATCAGGGATTACACCGAAAACCCAAACAACGGGACTTCTGGGCAAAGAGGGATCCTCTTCGTTGCCGATCTCCTCTATTGGTGGGGCCAAAACAATTCCAGTGTCAGCAATTTCGACTATTCTCCCCATGATTTGAGACTGGCACCCGGCGTGGGCCCCTACCAAGCCAACTTTTCATTGATCAAAACCACGGTCGTGAACCCGCTGGTCAACGGTGGGTGGGCTGTGGACCCCAACAACTTTTCTTTGA
>DROQ01000074.1 GCA_011321845.1 Planctomycetota bacterium
CGCGAGAAGCCTGGCAAACGTCCTTCGGAAATGGGGAAAGGAAGCTCCCTTCTTCTCGGCCAATTTCGGAGCACCTGATCTCCGGAGGGCGGAGAAGGAATGGAGGAAGCTCCTGGGTCCGGCCCTTTCCCGGTTACCTTCTCCAGAGGAGTGGAGAAGAATCTCTCCACCCCCCCCATCCCAGATCTCTCCCCGGCGATGGAAGGAAGCTCTGGCCAGGCTCCGCTGGAAACAGGACGAGACCTTATGATGATCCTTCCCTGGCTCCTCCTGGGCATCTCCCTTGGTTCCATCCCTTGGCTTCACCAGGAGGGGGGAGGACAGAGTCGGCCGACACAAAAGGCCCCACCAAAGATCCAAAAACCCAAGGAGGCCCCAACGCGGCTTCGGCCTTCCCAAGTCCCTGCCATTCTTCGCTTCTCCCGCATGGGAGAGCATCCCCTCCGAAGCCGAATTCGTCTCCTCATCAAAGCCATCCATTCCAGCATGTATCCCCATTTCCCCAACAAGGCGCGTCTACTCCTTCAAACGCAACTAGGCATGCTCTACCTCGCCGGTCGAGAGCCCTCCAAAGCCCTGCAAACGTTTGAGACCGCCTTGAAATCCATCGAAGGGGGAATGATCGATCTCCTGGGTCGCTCTCTCCTGGGCAAGGGCCAGGCCCTTGTGGCCCTTGGGCGAAGGACGGAGGCTCTGGGAGTCCTCCGCTCCGTTGAGACTCGCTGCCCAGGGACGATTTATGCCAAACAGGCGAAACAAACGAGCCTCATCTACAAATCCCTTTCCAGGCAAAAGGAATCGATCCTTGTTCCTCGGCTCCCCCTCCACTTTCAAAACCTCTCGGGGAAAGGAGTCCGGCCTCATGGAGAACAATTGGTCCTTCTCCTGAGGGATTCACCCGCCGACTTCATGGAATCCGAGTCCGGAGAACGTTTGGCGAAGAAGTTGAAGAAAAAGCATCTCCTCATCCTTGCTTTTGCAGAAAACCCACGAAATTTGGACAAAACCCTTAGGGCCCGCATGCGCGTATTAAAGAAACAAACCGGGCTCAACATCCTTTTCCTCCCTCCCCAACTCCAAAAAGCCCTCAAGAGGTTTTTTCCTCTTCAAATCCCCCGATCCATTCTCTTTTCCCTGGATGGACGTTTTCTCGAATCGGATCCCAGTCCCCATCGTCTCGCGGCCTTTCTTTCTGCTTTGAAATAACGGAGCCAGCCCCCCATGATTTCGAAGTGGACTCCAAGATGAAAAGCCTCTTCCTCCTCCCCGTCCTCCTTCTCCTGCCCCTGGCTTGCCAAAGCCAAAGGGCTCCCCTTCCCCCTCTGGGACAAACTCCTTCGGGGCGAGTCCCGAGACAAAAGCCCTACGACCCGGTCGTCCTTCATCTCTCCCCGCCCCGCTCCCTCGAAGTTCTCCAAAAAACCCCCCTCTACCAATTCAACGAAAGGGAGGTCGACCTGTTTCTCAGAGACCTTTTCCAGCGGGAAAAGGATCCACTCAAACGCCTGGTTCTTCTGGCACGAAAAAACCTCGGTCAGCCCTACGAGATTTATTGCCTGGGAGAATTCCCTTTTGAACTTTACGACCCGGACCCTCTCTACCGCTTGGATCGGAGTGATTGCGTAACCTTCACCGAGCATATGTATTCCATGGCCCTCGCCAAGGATTGGCCCAGCTTCTTTCATACGCTCATACGCATCCGTTACAAAGAGGGGATCATATCGGTCGCCACCAGAAACCATTACACCGCGGCGGATTGGAATCCTAACAATGCCTGGCTCTTCGAGGACTGGACAGCGAAATTAGGTGCCCCCACCAAGACGTACCAAATGCGGGTGGACAGAGCTCGCATGCTCAAGAAATCCTTCGGCATCGACCGCAAGATCCCCACGGAGATCTTTCCCCTCGTTTATATCCCCCGAGAATCCCTCACATCGGCCTACCCCCATTTGCAAAATGGGGACATTGTCGAGGTCATCAAAGGCAAAGGTCAGGGTCGCTGGGTTGGGCATGTCGGGCTCTTCGTGAGGGGTCCAGGAGGAGAGCCCCATTTCTTACATTCCACGGCTCCCAAAGTCCGGGAAGAGAGCCTCCCTGGGTATGTAGACCGCATGAAGGCCAAAGTTTTTGGGTTAAAATTCCTCCGCCTCAAATCTCCTCGTTAGGGTCCCCCTCGAGGAAACCCCGCTACGTCCTCCAAAGACCTACGTCCTCCAAAGACCGGGGGACTTCCGAGCAGCTCCCAGGAAAGAGGTCCTCGGAAGAAGGGACCCCTCTTGAACGGACCGGGTCCCCCACATCCATCCATGAATCGGCCCTGGTGATGCACCAAGCAAACCACCAGGGCCAAAGCAGCATGGATGTCGCTAGGATCCTACTTCACTTCCCAGGTCTTGCCCGCGTAGATCAAGTCTTCGAGAGAGCGTTCCCCCTTTTTGTCCTGGATCCCTTGGATCTGTCCATGGACCATCTTTTCATAGGAAGCTTGCTTGATGGACCGGAGCACTCCAATCGGAGTGGGCTCGTCCACTTCCCTGAGATGGCTCAGGGCGAAGGCGAGCGAGGGGTTGGGATTGGACGGGTCAAAAACGACCAGGTCCTCTTCCTTCCAGACCTTGCCTGTTTCATCCGCTTCTCCGAGCTTGACCACGCGGAGCTGGTTACAGTCCCAGATCAACCCCTTGTCATGATCTTGGCCGAAAACAAGGGGCTGGTTGGGACGAAGGTCCACCAGGCGGTCATCCCGGACCTCTTTTTTCACGATGGGATCGAATGCCCCATGGTTGAAAATATTGCAATCCTGGAAGACTTCGATAAACGCTGTCCCTTCGTGCTCGTGGGCCGCTTTGAGAACTTCGCGCATGTGCTTGCCCATCACGTCGATGGTCCGGGCGACAAAGGTCGCCCCCACACCCAATGCCAAGGAGAGGGGATTGAAGGGCATGTCCACCGAGCCATAGGGGGAAGACTTTGTGACCTTACCGATCTCGGAGGTGGGAGAGAACTGCCCCTTGGTCAGCCCATAGATCCTGTTGTTGAACAAGATGATCTTGAGACCGACATTGCGCCGAAGGGTATGTATCAAATGGTTTCCACCAATGGAGAGCGCGTCCCCATCCCCGGTGATCACCCAGACCTCCAGCTCGGGTCGGGAGAGCTTGACTCCTGTGGCAACCGCAGGCGCTCGCCCATGGATGGAGTGGAAGCCATAAGTCTCCATGTAGTAAGGAAAGCGGCTGGAACATCCAATCCCCGAGACGATGACGATGTTTTCCCGTTCCAAGCCGAGTTCGGCAAAGGTGGACTGGACCGCATTCAAAATCCCATAATCCCCGCAGCCGGGGCACCAGCGGACTTCTTGGTCGGATTTGAAAAAGGTCTTTTTGAGTTTGCCCTTGGGGCTGTCTTGGGTCGCGGTCATGCCAGCACCTCCCGGATCTTCCGGAGAACTTCATCGTTGTAAAAGGGTTTGCCCGTTACCTTGGGATACGAGATGTAATCCGCAGAGATCTGGGTTTTCATATAGTTGGTCAACTGCCCCATGTTCATCTCCGGGACCAGGATGCGTTTGAATCCGGCCAGGATCTTGTCCACCCCTTCGGGAAGGGGAAAGACATGCCGCAAATGCAGCTGGCTCACCTTGAAGCCCTCCTTCCGGGCCTTGTCGACGGCTCCATAGATGGAACCATAGGTGGATCCCCAACCAAGGACGAGGAGGTCCCCTTCCGAATCCCCATGAAGCTCGGGAGCAGGAATATCTTTTGCGATCCCCATAACCTTTGCCTGCCGGGTCTTGACCATGTGGAAGTGGTTTTCCGAGTCGTAGCTCACATTCCCGGAACCGTCTTCTTTTTCCAGACCACCGATACGATGCTGCATCCCTTTGGTCCCCGGTCGGACCCAGGGACGCGCGAGGGTTTCGGGATCCCGCTTGTAGGGCTGGAAGCCCTCGGGATTGGTCTCGAAGTGGACTTCGAACTTGGGAAGGTCCTCAATCTTGGGGAGCTTCCAGGGCTCGGACCCATTGGCTAGATAACCGTCGGTCAGCAACAGGACCGGGGTCATGTATTTGGTCGCGATCCTGAAGGCTTCGATCGCCATGTAGAAACAATCCACGGGAGAGGCTGCCGCCAAAACAGGGAGAGGACATTCACCGTTACGCCCCCAGATGGCCTGATAGAGATCGGCTTGCTCCGTCTTGGTGGGGAGCCCGGTCGAGGGTCCCCCTCTTTGAACGTTCACCACCACAAAGGGCAACTCCGCCATCACACCAAGTCCTAGAGCTTCGGTCTTGAGGGCCACCCCCGGACCGGAAGTCGTGGTGACAGCAAGCATTCCCGCATAGGCGGCTCCGACCGTGGAACAGATCGCAGCGATCTCATCCTCGGCTTGAAAGGTGATGACCCCGTCCTGTTTATAGCTGGAGAGTTGGTGAAGGATGTCCGAGGCGGGTGTGATGGGATATGATCCCAGGAACAGCTGAACTCCCGTGAGTTTGGAGGCCGCGAGAAGCCCCAGGCCGGTCGCCTGGTTCCCCATGATGTTGCGGTAGATCCCAGGTTCCAGCTCGGCCTGGTCCACCTGAAAGGTGTGGTCCAGAAGCTCGACGGTCTCGGCGTAATTCCGCCCGGCCACCAGGACAGCGACGTTCGCGTCGGCGATTTCGGGGGCTTTTTTGCCAAAGCGTTCCTTGATGGCTCGGATGGTAGGTTCCAAGTCCCGGTTGAACATCCACAAAAGGATCCCCAAGGCCGCGAAGTTCTTGCAACGCATGATGGCCTTGTTGTCCAGATTCGTATCCTTGAGAGTCTCCTTGGTCAGGTGGTTCAAATCCACCTGGACCAGGTGGTAAGGCTCCACAATGGTCTCGTCCTCCAGAGGATTGGAGGTATAGCCGGCCTTCTCCCAGTCCCTCTTGCCGAAATTCCCGGTGTTCACAAGGAGGATCCCCCCGTGCTTCAAGTCGGGAAGATGCACTTTGAGGGCGGCCGGGTTCATTGCCACCAGAACATCCAGGAGGTGACCAGGAGTGTGGATGTCGTTGCTCGAGATCCGGACCTGAAAAGCGCTGACCCCGGCGAGGGTCCCAATGGGTGCGCGGATTTCGGCGGGAAAATCGGGAAAAGTAGCCAAATCGTTTCCGAAGAGCGCGGCGCTGTCGGAAAATTGGTTCCCTGTCAACTGCATCCCGTCACCCGAATCGCCCGCGAACCGGATAACGGCTTCTTCGAGGATCTCGACCTTTCCGGTCGGTGATCCGTCAGGAGTGACCGTAGTCATATGTTCCCCCTTGGAACAATCCATACCCCCTCGGTTGTGAGGCATGGAAGATTGGACATGAAAGACTCCCCGGACCCATTCCGAGGCAACCGGCGCTGCCGGCAAGAATGGTGCAAAAGCATAGCCACCGTCCCTGCATCCATCCATCGGCTAGCCCGCATTATTCCGGATCTCGGAGCATCCAGGCTGGAACAGGACAAATCGCCGCAATCCCCCCATGGTCGACTCAGGGCTCCCGAAACAACCGGCAGATCTCGGCGTAACGCTCCAATTGGGACTGGGCTTCCCCCAGGATACTACCCGGGTCCGACGGGCTGCCCGCCCGCTTTCCCGTCAAGATCTCGAGAGCCTCCTTGATATGGGAAACGGAGTAGACCCGAAAGTTTCCTGCCTCGACGCCTTCGAGGACCTCGGGAGCGAGTTGGAGGCTTTGAACACAGCTCTTGGGGATGATGACTGCCTGAGTCCCCGTAAGGCCCATGGCCCGGCAGGTCCTGAAAAAACCTTCGATCTTTTCGTTGACCCCTCCCACAGCCTGGATCCGCCCCTTCTGGTCGACGGATCCGGTCATCCCGATATCTTGCCGTAGGGGCACATCGGAGAGCGCGGAGAGGAGCGCGCAAAGTTCCGCCGCGGAAGCCGAATCCCCCTCTACGGGACCATAGGATTGTTCGAAGCAGATCCGGGCCGAGAGCGAAAGGGGAAAATCCTGGGCAAAGGTCCCCGTGAGCCAGCCCACGAGAATCTGAACCCCTTTGAGGTGGATGGGGCCGGAAAGCTCCGCCTCCCGCTCGATGTCCACGATCCCTGCAGCCCCCACCCCGACCTGCGCGCTGATCCGAATCGGATGCCCATAGACAAAGACTCCGTAGTCCAGGACCACCAACCCGTTGATCTCCCCCACCGATTTCCCCTCGGTGTTCATGAAATAGGAGCCGTTTGTCACCATCTCCAAGTATTTGTCCTCGGGGAGGGAGTGTCTCCTTCGGCGGGCTTCCTCGGCTTGCAGGACCGATTCCCGGTCCACCTCCTTTTTGTTCGCGCTCTGGGCCATGTAGGAAGCCTCCCGGAGAAGATCCGAGACATCCCCAAACCGGGTGGAAATCCGGTTTCGGTTCCCCGCCAGCCGGACACCGATCTCGGCGATTCTTCCGGCCGCCTCCTTGGAAAAAGGGAGTAGCTGCTCCTCCTGCACCATGGAAGAAATAAAGGAAGAGTAGCGAAGAAGCGCATTCCCGTTCCGGGGCATGTCGGCCTCGAACTGGGCGTGGATCTTAAAGATCTTGGGAAACTCGGGGTCCTCCTGGCTCATCGCGTCGTAGGTCCCCCGGTTTCCAATCAGGACCACCTTGACCCGCAAGGGGACCGGCATGGGCTTGAGGGGGCTTGAAACACCCATGACGGGACTCTCGGGAGCCCGTATCTCGAGAAGGCCGGTTTTGAGAACCCGCTTGAGGGAATTCCATACCCCATGCTCCGTCAGAACATCCGCGAGGCGGAGAACGAGATACCCTCCATCAGCCTTGAGAAGACTCCCGCCCTGCACCTGGCTCAGGCGGGCGGGACTGCCCTCCTTGCCTGGGAGAATGGAACCGAAGAGGTTTTCCCAGGTGGGCGAGGCTTCGAAGAGAACGGGGCAATCCTCCTCCTCATGGGAGGTTCGCAAGATTTTGAAACCCAACTGCGGAGGGAGGCTGTCCTGCAAGCTGGGGTCCACATGGTTCTCCTCCGCATAGAGCAAAAGGGAGGGTATCTGGTCGAGAAGGAACGATTGTAGCTGTTGGAAATAGGTCCATAACCCCTCCCCCCAACGCTCGGACATGTCGGAGAATTGCCCTGCAAGGAGACCGGAGCCAGCTTTGCGCCAGAGGGCCATGATCTGGTCCTGCACCTTTCCATAAATCCTTTGGGCATGGCGCTGTGCTTCGCTGAGCCGGTCCAGCAGCTTTTCTCGGGCGGCCAACAGGGCTTCGGCCTTCTCCTTGTCCAGCTTGCCGGCGGAAACCAGCGAGGCGAGAGCCTCGGGGGGTACGGGCGCGTTTTCAACTTTGGGGAAAATGTCTTGGCCCCCCTGCTCCCCGTTTTCCCCCTCGGTCATCACCAGGACCAGGCCCTCTTTTTCCGAGAGTTTCTGCAGTTCGGAGAAGAGTTCCCTTTCCTGCTCTTGGCCTTCATCCTGGATGGCTCGGAGCCGCTTCTTCATGGCTGGGGCGTTGAGCGCCTTGGGAAGCCGTAGAAACACAGTCTGTGCGATCCTCTGGAGATCTCTTGCGAATTCGGGAGCCTTGGCCCTTGGAAGCTCCACCAGGAGAGGGCAGTGTGGGTCCTCGAAATTGTAGACCAGGACTTTGTCGGAAACGGGTGAGCAGAAACCCTGGATCTCCTTGAGCAGGGATGCAATCGAGGTCGCCCTCCGAGTGCCGCTGAGCCCGGAAACGAAAATGTTGAACCCAGGGCCATAGAGTTCCATCCCGGTTCTAAGAGCCGACAAAGCCCTCTCCTGGCCGATGATGGTCCCCGCAGTGGGTTCATCGGATTCTTCTTCGATCCTGGGGCAAGTCCAGCGCAAACGATCAAGCGGGAGTGGTTCGTAGGATGGGGCGTTCATTTGGAGTCCCAGGAATGGATCAAAAAAGGCCGGTGGAGAAGCCTAGATAATAAACTCCCGCTCTGCGATCCGAGCCAAAATCCCTTCGATACCCGGCCTCGATACGCCAGGTCCCAATGGGAAAGGATAGGGACAGGCCCAGGTCCTGAAAGCTGCGGTCGAAAACAGGATCCTCCACCCAATTGGCCTCGATCTGGAGAAGGCTCGATTCGGTGGACCAGTCCCAGCCGGTGCCGGGGAGGCGGAAACCGAGGCTCGTTCCAGCGAAGATACGTCCCCCCTTGGCGGGGGTTCCCGGCTCTCCGGCAAGACCGGTTCCCATTTCCAAACTCCAGATGACGGGGTCGTGGACCAGGGCGAGATCCAGGCTGGCGAAGGTTCCATGCTCTCCCTCGATGATACCCGGACGAACGGGGTCCTTGGAGAGGCCGTTGGGAAGGACTGTGAAGAGGTTGAGGGAGAGAGCGAAGGGGCTGCTCATGGAGGGGGCGCTCGCCTGGAGGGGAAGCTCCAAACCTAAAACCCGGTCACCGGTCCCGGAGCGGCGGATCCCGCCTGGGCGATGGACCCTGCTCCCCAAGGGAAGGTCGAACCAGGCGTAGATGGAGTCGGTTGCGGCGAAGTGGATCCGGGTCCTGAAGCTGGTCTCCGTGCCGGGGTGGTGACGAGCGACGATCCCGATCCGGCCTTCGCCCTGGTCCATGGGGATGGGGGCGTTCAGCCGGGAAAACTCCATCAAGTCTTCTGCGCGGGGGCTCTCGATCCTTTGGGTGCTGGAGCAGGAGGCCAGCAGGGAAGCGAAGAGGAGTGCAAGAAGAAAGGGGCGGCAACCTCGGGCGGGTTCCTCTTTTTTCGGCCTTTGGTTGTCGAGGAGCATGGAAGGCGGAGCGGATCAGATCTGTTGGCTTCGGTACGTCAGAACGGGACAGGGGGCGCGCTCCATCAGGTCTTCGGTGGAGTCGCCGATGAAGAAGCGAAGGACGGAGGGGTGCCCCTCTACCCCGACGAGAACGAGGTCGGCCTTGCGCTTGGCGATTTCGCGGATGATCTCTTCGGCGGGGTTTTCGGAGAGGATCGCGTGACCAGTGGCGGCGACGCCTTCGGAGGAGGCCCGATCCACCATGCGACGGAGGAGGAGGTTGGCGTCGGCCATCAGGCGCTCCTGGAAACCTTCCTTGCTCCCCTTCTTGACCGAAGGGTGGCGCTCGATCAACCGCACCATGGTGGGCGAATCGATGACGGAGAAGAACAGCGCCTCGGCCCCCAGCTGTCCCGCGAGCGCGATGGCGTAGTCAAGAAACTCGTACTGATCTCTGCTGAGATCCGTGGGCACGAGGATACGTTCGATGAGTCTCTTGCTTCCCATAGCGACGAGCATAAAGGACTTGGGCTGGTTGGCGAAAAAGACTCCTTGCTTTTTTTGATTTCTTGCCGCTTCTGCTGCTGGCTAGCCCTTCCTTCTGTTGAAGGGATGCTCCTTCTGCTGACTGGACGGTAATTCTTCTGACAAGACGCTCTGTCTGCTGACTGGGCCTCCTTCTGTAGACGGGATGCTCCTTCTGCTGGCTGGACGGTAATTCTTCTGACAAGACGCTTTGTCTGCTGACTGGGCCTCCTTCTGTGGACGGGATGCTCCTTCTGCTGGCTTGCCTCCTTCCGTGGACGGGATGCTCCTTCTGCTGGCTGGACGGTAATTCTGCTGACGAGACGCTTTGTCTGCTGACTGGCCCTCCTTCTGTGGACGGGTGCTCCTTCTGCTGGCTGGACGCCCTTGAGGTAGTGGGGCGAGAATCCCTCGGATGACCGCGGGCCTCGCTTCTCTGCATAGGAATCATCCATGTTCAACGCGGTCCACCCGCTCCACCTCCAGCACGAGGGCGCCCTCGCGCGACTGGAGGAGCCCTTCGAGGAAGACAACGGGAGCCTCCGCGAGGACCGCCCCGAAGCGCTGCCAGGTTTCGGGGAAGAGGACGGCCTCCAACATGCCGGTCGCGTCCTCAAGCGTCGCGAAACACATTTGCTTCCCGTCGCGGGTCCGGTGTCCTCGGAGCGCGGCGACGTGGCCGAGGACCCGGACGCGCTGCCCGACCTGCGGATGGAGGTCGGAGAGCGGCAGGAGGCCGCGGGCCATATCCTCGAGGGGCTCGCTCCCACAGAAGAAGCCCAGCAGGCGGGCCTCGATCTCCCGGCGGCGCTCCCGCGTGAAAGGCGGGAGGCTCGGAAGAATGGGTGTCCTCGGAGCGAGGGCCTCGGGGAAGAGGGCGGGCTCGTCGGCCTGGGCGGCGGCGCGCAGGCGGTCCTGGAATTCGAGGCGGAAACGCCAGAGCTTCTCCCCGCGCGTGCCCTCGCAGAGGTCGAAGGCGCCGACGAGGATCAGGGCTTCCACCCAGGCCTCCTGAACCGCAAGGTCCTGCGCGGCCGTCCCGGTCGTGCGCCGCACTGCCCGCGCCCGCCGGCGCCCCATCCGCTCGACAAAGCCCCCCACCGAGAAGAACGGTCCCCCCTCCGCCCGCTCCTCCAAGATCCCCCGCACAAACCCCTCCGGCATCCCCCGCACCTCCCCCAACCCCACCCGAATCGCCCCCCTCCCCCATGGGGGGACACCCATTCCTGGATTTCGCCCCCCGGTAGCGACGGCGCTAAGTCCAGTGGAGCCTGGACTTATGCTGAAGGTCGCGGCACTGCGGTTCACGCAGGGAGGAAGGATCGTGATGCCGCAGCGCTTGGCCTCTTCGACGTAGACGGCCGGGGAGTAATACCCGGTCTCGCTGGCGAGGAGGGCGGAGAAGAGGGCCGCGGGGTGACGGGCCTTGAGACGGAGGAGGCGCCAGGAGAGGCGGCCGTAGGTGACGGCGTGGGCTTTGTTGAAGGAGAAGCCGGCGAAACGCTGGACCTGCGCCCAGAACTCCTCGGCCAGGGCGCGGGGGACCTCGCGCCGGGCGGCCGCCTCGAAAAACTCCCGCCGCGCGCCGGGATCCCCCTCCTCCACCCGCCTCCGCAGCAGATCTCCCTGCACCAGGTCCGTTCCGCAAAACGCCGCCAGCACCCGACTCACGTCCTCCTGGTAAAGCAGGACACCCTTGCTCTCGGCGAGAATGCCCGCGAGGGCCGGGGGCAGCTCAGGCATGGCCTCCTCGCCACGGACCCGGCGCACGTAGCGGTCGAGCATGCCGCTCCCGGCGGGGCCTGGACGAATCAGGGCAATGGCCTGGATCAGATCATCGAGGGAACTCGCCTGCATGCGGATGAGAAGAGAACGCATGCCGGGGGACTCGATCTGGCTGACGCCGAGGGTTCTCCCCTGGGCCAGGAGGGATTCGGCGTGCGGGTCCCCGGTCGGCAGCTCGGCCTGGAAACCGGAGCCGGGGAGGCCCAGTCCCCCGTCCTCCTCGGGGTCGCCGCCGAGGCGAAAGACCTCGCGGCGAGCATCTTCGAGGATGGTCAGGGCGCGGTTGCCGAGGAGGTCGATCTTGACGAGGCCCATGTGCGGCGCCTGGCGCTTGTCCCACTGGAGGACCGGCAGGCCCTTGGCCGATCGCTCCACGCCGGCGAGGTCTCGGATGGGGACGGGAGAGAGGACGGTGCCGCCTGGATGGAGGCCGAGGCAACGCTGAAGGCCCGTCAGCGCGAAGGCCCCCCACCAGATCCGGCGTTCGCGGATCCGCGCAGCCTCGCCGCCGGGCAGCTTCGCGAGGCGCGCCCGGAGGATGGGAGTCTCGGCAAAGAGGCGGCGCAGCCCCTCGCGGGAAAAATCGACGCCGCCCGGGAGCTTGCGGGGGAGTCCGCGGGAGCGGCGATCGACTTCGGCCTGGCCTAGACCGAAGCAGCGGGCGGCCTCGCGGTAGGCAGCGCGAAAACCCAGGGAGGGGTGCGTGCAAAACATCGCGAAGCGCTCACGGCCGAAACGATCCCGGACCAGCTCGAGGAGGCGGTCGCGGCGCCGCCAGCAAAAGTCCAAGTCGATGTCGGGGAGGCCGACCTGGCCGCCCTGCTCGAAGCGCGCGGGGTTGAGGAAGCGCTCAAAACAGAGCCCGTAACGCAGGGGGTCGGCGTCGGTGAATCCCAGGCAGTAGGAGACAATGCTGTCGGCGGCGGAGCCCCGGCCGAGCACGGGGATGCCTTCGCGGCGGGCCAGGCGAACGATCTCGTCGACGATCAGGAAATAGTCGTCAAAGCAGAGGGAGCGCACGACCCGCAGTTCACGGTCGAGGCGAGCCCGGGCGCGAGCGCGATCGACCTCGCTCGATCGGCCGTAACGCTGCTCAAAGCCTGAGCGACAGCGAGCTGCCAGGATCGCGGCGGCGTCAGCGGTGTTCCGCCCCTCGTCCAGAACGGGCAGCACCAAGGGGCGGGGCTTGGCGAGCGAGAGGCTACAGGCCACAGCGATTCGTTCTGCCTCCTCGAGCGCCTCGGGATAGTCGGCATAGGCCGCTCGAAGTTCCTCCAGCGAGAGAAGGTGACTCCCCCGCCCCGCCACTTGCTCCTTCCGCAGCTCGCGAAGCAGGACACCCTCTTTTGCCGCGACAGCCAAAAGGTGGCGCCCGCGCTCCCCGGCCCCG
>DROQ01000075.1 GCA_011321845.1 Planctomycetota bacterium
GAGCGAAGTCCGCGAACGCAAAAAACCCTCCTTGTCCGCGTCGAGGACCGCCACGAGCGCCACCTCCGGAAGGTCCAGACCCTCGCGCAGCAGGTTGATCCCGACCAGGCAATCGAAGCTCCCGATCCGCAGGTCCCGCAGGATGGCGACCCGCTCCAGGGCGTCGATGTCCGAGTGCAGGTAGCGCACCTTGACCCCCACCTCCTGGAAGTATTCGGTCAGCTCCTCGGCCATGCGTTTGGTCAGAGTGGTGACCAGGGTGCGGAACCCCGCCGCCGTGGTCTTGCGCACCTCGCCCAGGAGATCCTCCACCTGGTGCCGCGCAGGCCGGATCTCGATCACGGGGTCCACAAGCCCGGTCGGTCGGATGACCTGCTCCACGAAGGCGCCGTCCGTCTTCCGCAGCTCGTAGGGGCCGGGGGTCGCCGAGACGTAGACGGTCGGCCCCACCACTTCCTCGAATTCCTCGAAGCGCAGCGGCCGGTTGTCGATGGCCGAGGGCAGGCGAAAGCCGTAGTCGACGAGGGTGGACTTGCGCGAGTGGTCGCCGCGGTACATGGCTCCGATCTGGGGGACCATGACATGGCTCTCGTCCAGGAAGGTGAGGAAGTCGCCCGGAAAATAATTGAGCAGGGTGGCCGGCGGCTCCCCCGGCTCCCGCCCGTCGAGGTGGCGCGAGTAGTTCTCGATGCCGGAGCAGAACCCGGTCTCCCGCAAGATCTCGAGGTCGTAGCGCGTGCGCTGCTCCAGGCGCTGGGCTTCGAGCAGTTTGCCCCGGTTCTTGAGGTGGACCAGGTGCTCTTCCAGCTCCGCCTCGATGCCCTCGACCGCGCGGGCCAGCCGCTCCTCCGGCGTCACGTAATGGGACACGGGAAAGATCCGCACCCTCTCCACTTCGCCGAAGACCTCCCCTGTCAAGGGGTCCACCTCGAACATGCTCTCGATCTCATCCCCGAAGAACTCCACCCGGATCGCCCGGCTCTCCTCGTAGCCCGGAAAAATCTCGACCACGTCCCCCCGCACCCGGAAGGAGGAGCGCACGAAATCCAGCATAGCCCGTTTGTACTGGATCTGCGCGAGCGCCCGCAGCAGGTCGTCCCGCTCGATCTCCTGGCCCTTCTCCAGGGGGACCGCCATCTGCGAGTAGGCTTCCGGCGAGCCCAGGCCGTAGATGCAGGAGACCGAGGCCACGATGATGACATCCCGCCGGGTCAGCAGGGAGGCGGTGGCCGCGTTGCGCAGGCGCTCGATGCGGTCGTTGATGGAGGCGTCCTTTTCGATGTAGGTGTCGGTGTTGGGGATGTAGGCCTCGGGCTGGTAGTAGTCGTAGTAGGAGATGAAGTACTCGACCGCGTTCTCGGGAAACAGCTCCTTGAACTCATTGTAGAGCTGGGCCGCGAGGGTCTTGTTGGGGGCCATGACCAGGGTGGGCCGCCCCAGCCGCTCGATGACCTGGGCCATGGTGAAGGTCTTGCCCGAACCCGTCACGCCGAGGAGGACCTGGGCCTCCTTGCCCGCTCGAAATCCCCGCACGAGGGCCTCGATGGCCTCGGGCTGGTCACCGGCCGGCTCATGCGGCGCGACCAGGCGAAACGGCCGCTCTCCCTCTCTGATGACTGTCATGAACTTCCTTTGCCCGCCTCCGTTAGGACGATTCCGAGGAGAATTACAGGTTTTCCCCAGCTGCTTTAGGGCGTATCCTGGAACATCGATCCCAGGATCACTGCCTCCCGGTCCCGCCGGCTCGCGCGTCCCCCCTCGAGCCCTTCCCTTTCAAGGAGATCTTATGGCAAGCAGGCGTCGTGGCAAAGGAGCCGCACGGCATTCGAAGAAATCCCGTTCCCCCTCTGCTCGCTCCGAAGAGAGCCGGGCGGATTCCGGCAGGGCTTCGGGCAGGGGAGGTCGCAAGACCCCGACGAGCAGAGCGAAAACGCCCTCTTCCGGCCGTGGAGCGAGGGGCGCGCGCGGAGGCGCCGAGCGGGAGCTGAGACCCGACCGGGACGGGCGTTACCGGGTCTCCTGCCCCAACTGCGGGACGACCTACGCGGTGTCCGAGGATCACCTCGAATCGCGCATCACCTGCAAGAGTTGCAAGAGCGTCTTCACCCCCAAGACGGTCCTCACGAGGCCCGGTCGAACGAAGAAGACCAACCCCGCCAAGGGCCCCCTCATCTTCGGCGGAGTGGTGGTCCTGTTCTTCGTCCTCCTGGCCATCCTCAACAGCGGGGGCAACAAGAACGACAAGCCGCTCCACCCGGTGGCCTCCCGCCCCAGCATGGTCAACCTGGACCTCTCCCATCCCGCCTGGCACGCCTACGAGGAGTTTCACAACGCGGTGGCCGACAAGAACTCCGTCACCCTGGCCGCCCGCTTTGATTTCGAATCGAGCTGGGACAGGGACAAACCCACCGGCGCTTCGATCTGGTCCCTGACCCCGCAGCGGGAGCAGGAGGCCTACCGCCTCCAGGTCCAGAAAAAACTCTTCGAAGGCGAGGAGGGAGCCTATTTCCGCGACATGAGCACAGGGGAGCCGACCCCCGTCGCCATCAAGGCCGACGCCAAGAAAGTGAGCTTCGTCGCCACCGGGAGCCCCCGCGACGAGAAATGGACCGGCATGTCCGAGATCCAGATCGAAGCGGTAAAAAAGGACGGGATCTGGAAGGTCGCCTCCTTCAAGGTCCTGCACGTGCCCAAGAAGCCGCGCCCCAAGAAAAACACCCGCAAGGGACGGCATCCCAAGATCTCCCGGCCCAAGGTCGAGACGGTCAAGATCGGGGAACAGGTGGTCAAGGTCGCGGTCTCCAAGCCGACGGCCCTCCCCCACCTCGAGTCCACCCCCGCCGCGCTGCGCAAGGAGATCGACGACCTCCTGGACGTCCTCATCGATCCCTCGGCCCCCTTCAAGAAGATGAGCCATGCGCGCAGGCGCCTGGTCGAGATCGGCAAGCCCGCCGTCCCCCGGGTATTGACCAAGATGTATGAGAACAAGGGAACGAGCCAGGGAGACCGCGAGGCCCTGCGCCTCCTGATCGACGTCTTCAATGACATCACGGGGGCGGGCCTGGTCTACACCCCCGGACGGCCCGACGATCCCAACTTCGGCTCCCCGGAGGAGCTGCGCAAGGTGGCCATCGGCAAGGCCTTCGCGTTCTGGTACATGAACTTCAAGAAAAAGACCTTCCGCACCATGGACGAGGAGGAGAAGCTCCCTCCCCCGCCCAAGCGCCGCGGCCTCAAGCCTCGTGGCACGGGGGGTTCGGGCAAATAGGATTCCTTCCTTCCCCGGACCGGATCCAGGTTCCCCTTCCCCCCGGTCGAACCGGGGGGTCCGAAACGTGGATTTCGAGGCTCCGGCAAGGCTTGACACCGTGCAAGTGGGGCCAGGAAAGGTTAGACTTCTAGCAAAATACGTCCCTCAGGAAGAAAACAATGTCCAAGACCATCTCCTGCCCCAACTGCGGCGCAAAGTACAAGGTTCCCGAAGACACCAAGGCCAGCCGGGCCAAATGCAAGGCATGCGGCACGGTCATCGACATCCAGGCCCAGCTGCACGCTGCGCCCGCGGCATCGGCGGCACCCCAAAAGCCTGCCCCCGCTCCCAAGCCCAAGGAAGCGGGGAAAACCCCGGAAAAGACCGTGGAAAAGGATGTAGAGATCCCCGTCTCCGCCCGCAAGAAGAACCCCTCCCGCGAGGGCATCCGCAGGGCCGCCTCCAAGTCGAGGTCCGGCCGGACGACCCGCGGTCGGAGCAGGGGAGGCGAAGAAGAAGAAGGAACGAACAAGCGCGCCGGCCGGAGCCGCGGCGCCCGGACCGCGGGAGCGGCCCGCGGGTCGCGTGGGGCCCGTGGAGGCCGGGGAGGCCGCGGCGCAAGGGGGCGGGGTGAAAACGCTCCCGAAGAGAAGAGCAAGACCCCGATGTATCTCGGGATCGGCGGGGGCGTGATCGCCGTGGCCATCGCGGCCTTCTTCCTCTTCAAGGGTTCGGAGAACAAGACTGCTCCCAAGAAGGCGACCGAGCAGGTCGCCAGCACGCAGGAGGGCGCAAAGAAGGAGATTTCCGAGGAAAACCCGGGGAAGAGAGGAGCGAAAACCGCCAACGCCCTCGCCTCCAAGGATGAAACCAGTGGCAAAAAGGCGGCCGAGGCCTCGGCCGCCAAGACCGCGGAGCCGAAGAAGACCCCCAAGAAGGCCGCCAAGAAACCGGCTGCCAAGAAGAAAAAGAAATCCGTTTACGGCGAAAGCTCGACCCCCTTCGACGCGAAATCTCTCGATCCGCTCCCCTTCACCGAGGACACGACGGAAGAAGAGAAGGCCGACCTCAAGCGTTGGGCCAAGAAGATGCTCGAAGACACAGGCTTCCCTGGACGCAAGGCCCGCGACAAGATCATCAAAATGGGACGCAAGGGAGTGCCCGTCCTGATCAACGCCCTGCGGGAAATCGACTACACGACGGAAGAGGGGACGGACAACGCGGCCCTCATCAATGATGGCCTGAGCCAGATCTTCCTCGGGCTCAATGTCGGCTTCAACCTGGTCCAGGGAAAACCCAAAGATGAGGTGGCCTGGTGGAACGCCAAGTGTGTTCGGACCTGGATGCGCCAGTGGGAAAACATCGGCGGCGGGGACAAGGAAGCCTTCGACCGCTTCATCAAGGCCCGCCGCAAGAAGATGAAGTAAGGTCGGCAGGGAACGCTGTAGGGAACGCCTCCTGGCGTTTCATGTGGAAAACACCTCCAGGTGTTTTAGTAGAAAACGCCTCCAGGCGTTTTGGGTAGGAAAAGCCTCCAGGCTTTTCAGGGAAACACCTGGAGGTGTTTCCTACATGAAACGTCTGGAGACGTTTCCTACATGAAACGCCTGGAGGCGTTCCCTACCGACGTTTCCTACATGAAACGTCTGGAGACGTTTCCTACATGAAACGCCTGGAGGCGTTCCCTACGGCGTTCCCTACCAGACTCCAGCAGCGCCATTGCTGCGGGGGTCCGCGACGGCGGTCATGCGACCACCCTTCCAGAGAATCGCCTGGCAGCGGCCGATGACTCGGGGGCGGCGGGCAAACCGTTGCCCCTTGGCTTCCAAAGCCTTCCGCACCTCCGGCACCAACGCCAACCGCTCCCAGGCGGTCTCCCTCGGCTTCCACTGCTGATGGATCCGCGGCGCCCCCACAGCCAAATGCAGCGGCAAGCGGTGATCCACGACATTCACGATCACCTGCAGCACCGTGTTGATGATCCTCCCCCCACCCGGAGAACCCAGGACCAGAAAAGGCTTCTTCCCCGCCCGATCCAGCACGATCGTCGGAGTCATCGAGGACAGCATGCGCTTCTTGGGAGCAATGGCGTTGGCCTCCGCCCCCACGAGGCCAAACTGATTCGGGACCCCCGGCTTGGCCGAGAAATCATCCATCTCGTTGTTCAGGAAAAAGCCGAGGCCCGGCACCACCTGACTGTTCCCGAAGGAGGAATTCAAGGTGGTCGTGCAGGAGACGGCGTTTCCCTCTCCATCCAGGACCGAGAAGTGGGTCGTCTCCCGCGACTCCCTCATCATGGCCTTGGGATCCCCCGCCTCGATCTCCGGCGTCGCCTTGTCCTCGCGCATCCCCTTGGCCAGGGAGTCCAGGTACTTGGGAGCGATCAGGCCCTTGACCGGGACGGGATAGAAATCGGGGTCCCCCAACCACTTGGCCCGGTCGGCGTAGGCCCGCCGCATGGCCTCGATCATCCAGTGCAGCTTGGGCACGCTCCCGAAGCCCATGGCCCGGATGTCCTTCTTCTCCAGCAGGCCGAGCATCTGGACCAGGGCGACCCCACCCGAGCTGGGCGGGGGCATGGACAGGACGGGATAACCCCGGTAGGTCCCCCGGATGGGTTCGCGCTCCACGACTTTGTAGGCGGCCAGGTCCTTGCGGTCGATCAGCCCCCCGCTCTCCTTCATCCAGGCTTCCAGCCTGGCTGCGGTCTCGCCGCGGTAGAAGCCCTCGATCCCCCCCCTCGCGGCCATCCGCTCCAGGGTCCTGGCGAGGTCGGGCTGGCGCAGCCGGGCCCCGAGGGCCAGGGGCTTGCCTCCGGGAAGGAAGATCGCGGCGGTCGCCTTCCAGCGGCGGAAGAGCTTTTGCTTAGCGGCGATGGAGCGGTGGAGGAAGGAGTCCACCAGGAAACCTTCTTTGGCCAGCCGGATCGCGGGTTGGACCAGGGCCTTCCAAGGGAGCTTGCCGAAAGCCTTGTGGGCGTGGTAGAGCCCCGCGGGCGAACCAGGCACCCCCGCCGCCCGGGAGGTCCAGAGGCTCTCCCCGGGGCGCACCCGACCCTTGGCGTCCAGGTACATGTCCTTGTGGGCCCTGCGGGGCGCCATCTCCCGAAAATCGAGGGCGAGGTTCCTCCCGTCCTTGAGGTGAAGGATCATGAAGCCGCCCCCACCCAGGTTTCCGGCCTGGGGATGGACCACGGCGAGGGCGAGGGCGGTGGCGACGGCGGCGTCCACCGCGTTCCCGCCCTTCTTGAGAACGGCGAGCCCGACCTGGCTCGCGAGAGGATGGGCGGAGACCACGGCCCCGCGGGTCCCGGTCGCCCGCTGGTCGTTTGGGGTCCAGGTCCCTCGCCCGGCGGAGAGGGCCAGGGGCGAAAGCGAGACGAGGGCCAGGAACAGGAGGTGAGGAGCCCAAGCTCCCCGCGCCCTCCCCCCGCCTTGGGACAAAACCCCCTTTATCCCTTCGGACAGAACACCATGCTTGTGCGTGGAAAAACCACGATTCCCGCGTCGGGACAAAGCACCCTTCCCGTGTTGGGGCAATGCGCCATGCTCCCCTTGGGACAAAGCGTCCTGCTCCCCTTGGAACAAAACGCCAAGCTTCCCCTGGGGCAAAGAACCCTTCCCCCCTTGGGCCTGCGCCCCCTCCCCGCCTTGGGCCCTAGCCCTCCTCCCTCGTCTCCACCCGGACGCCCTTTTCCTTGAGATAGTTGAGGACTTTATCCAGCTCATCCTTCTCTCCCTCCAACTCGAGCTCCATCTCCCCCTCTTCCTCGGAAATGGAGGCACCGCGGACATTGGGAATCACGTCGAAGTTCTTCCCAATCAAATAAAGAAGGGGCTCCTGGATGATCGCCTGAGGAAAAGCGCAATGAATTCTGAGTTTCATTTCTTTCAAGAGAACTCGCTACCAGTCTAAGGAGGACGGAACCCGAGGGAGATTCCCTCGGGTCCAGCCTCCGAAACGCCTGTTCGATCAGGCCATAAGGTGGAGGTGGCGACCGGATTCGAACCGGTGAATCAGGGATTTGCAATCCCTTGCCTTACCACTTGGCTACGCCACCACAATGGCTTCGGGAGACTTCCCTCGAAACTCGGAAAGTGCCCCTGGCTCTCCTCGAGAGCATCCCCCCTCAGGAATGGAGGCTTGGATGTTTCCCCTCAGTCGCCTTGCAGCTTGGAGGCTCCCCCCCAGATCCCGGGTCGTGCCCGGGAAAGACGGGGGAGGACGAACAACACCCAACCCCCGGTCCCGCGCGCCCGGGGACTCCCCGGATGCGGTTTCGTCCCGAAGGACGAATCAGTATCCTAAGGTTGGATCGTCCCAATCGTAGTTGAGAGCGTGCCGATCGAAGCTCCGGTGGAACTCGTGAAGGTCGCGACCAATGGTCTCCCAGGTCCCGTCCCAATTCTTCCGCCAAAAGGCCCAGTATCTCTGGCTGTCGTAATCCCTCTTGAGGGTGGCGACATCCTTGACTCCGCGCGCGGCCGCTTCGGGGTCGACCTTGTTCCCGGAACCCGTCCAGGAGAAGGTCTCGCAAGAAGCACAGACGAACAGGAGCCCGACGAGGGCGAGCTTGGAAGAAAGCTTAAAAGGAATCGTGATGCGCATCCGGTCCTCCGAAAGCACCTGAAAAAAGCAGCGATAGCTGTAAGACTCCAGCGGGGGCCGCCAGCGGTCTCCGAAAAGGGGAAGCAAACCTCGATTCCCCAGGGCAGACGAAAGATCCTAGCCCGAGGAGGGGCAGGGATCCATAGGCTTTTATGGCGGATTCGTTATGATCGGACCGTTTTCTCCCCTCCTGCCCTCCGCCCCCCCGACGTTCTGGGGCGAAACGGGGGAATGGGGCTAAACCCTAAGGGAATCGAGACCTACATGAGCAAGTTCAAGGCAGCGCGGGGGACCGAAGACCTCCTCCCCGAGCGCGTCCCGCTCTACAATTTCGTCCACGAGAGCTGCCGGGCGGTCCTGGAGCGCTTCGGCTACGCCGAGATCCGCACGCCCCTCTTCGAGGAGACCCGGCTCTTCAGCCGCTCCCTCGGAGAGACCACTGACATCGTGGAGAAGGAGATGTTCACCTGCCAGCGGGGGGACACCTCGGTGACCTTCCGCCCCGAGGCGACGGCGGGAGTGGTCCGGGCCTACCTGGAGCACAACCTGCACAAGAGCAAGAAGTTCCAGAAGTTCTACTACATCGGGCCGATGTTTCGTTTCGAGCGGCCCCAGGCGGCCCGGCAGCGCCAGTTCGAGCAGATCGGCATCGAGGCCATCGGTTCCCACGACCCGCGGCTGGACGCGGAGGTCATCGAGCTGGGGGCGCGGCTGCTCGAGGGGCTGGGGCTCAAGGACTTCGAGGTGCGGATCAACTCCATCGGGGACCGCGAGGACCGGGACCGCTACCGGGAGGCCCTCACGGCCTTCATCCGGCCCAAGCTGGAGGAATACTGCGAGGACTGCCGGCGGCGCTTCGAACGGAACGTCTTCCGCGTCCTGGACTGCAAGCAGCGGGGCTGCGTGGCCTTGAACAAGGACGCGCCGGCCTTCCTCGACCATCTGGGCGAGGCGTCCCTAGCCCACTTCGACGAGCTGCGCTCCTCCCTCGAGGCCCTGGGGCGCGAATTCCAGGTGGATCCCGCCATCGTGCGGGGGCTCGACTACTACACGCACACGGTCTTCGAGTTCAAGATGCCGAGCCTGGGGGCGCGCAACACCATCATCGGCGGGGGGCGTTACAACCATCTCGTCGAGGAGCTGGGGGGGCCGGAGATCCCGGCCATCGGCTTTTCGCTCGGGGTCACGGGCACCCTGCTCGCCATGGAGAAACAGGGCCTCTGCGAGGCCCATCTCGGCTGGAGGGAATGCCCCATCTACCTGGTCAGCCCGGGGGAGGCGGACCGGCCCAGCGCCTTCGTCCTCGCCCAGGAGCTGCGGGCCTCCGGGCTCTGCGCCGACCTCGATTACGAGGGCAAGAGCCTCAAGGCCCAGATGCGCACGGCCCACCGGCGGGGAGCCTCCCTGGTGCTCATCCTCGGGGAGGACGAGCGCAGCCGGGGGGTGGTGCTCGTGCGGGACATGCGCAGCTCGGTGCAGGAGGAGTTCCCCCTCGACGGGGACCTGCAGGTGGAGCTGCGGCGGATCCTGGCCGAACCGCTCCAGGCCGAGGAGGAGGGCTCCGGCGGGGACTCATGAGGGCGCGCATCCTCTACGGGGGGAGCTTCGACCCGCCCACCCTGGGGCACCGGGCGGTGCTGGAGATCGCGCGGCGGGCCTTCCCGGGGGCGGAGATCGTGGTGGTTCCCGCCGGGTGGCAGCCGCAAAAGGATCCGGACCGGGTCCGGCCGGCGGAGCTGCGGCTGGAGATGGCACGCCTCGCCTTCGGGGACCTTCCCGGCCTGCGGGTCAGCGACGAGGAGTGCCTGAGACCCGGCCGCTCCTACACCGTGGACACCCTCCGGGCCCAGGCCGAAGGGCTGCGCGCTCTGCCCCCCGACCAGCGCCCCCAGCTCTACCTGCTCATGGGCTCCGACTCGACCCTCTCCCTGCCCGGTTGGCGGGAGCCGCGGCAAATCCTCCAGCTCGCCAGGGTCCTAACGGTCCCCCGGCCCGGCTTCGACCCCAAGGCCATCCAAGAGCTGCCGGGGCTCACCCACAAGGAAAAAGAAGACCTCCTCCAGGGCGTCCTGCCCGAAGAAGCCCCCCCCATCTCCTCCACCGAGGTCCGGGCCCGGCTCCAGGCGGGCAAGAGCGTCGAGGGCCTGGTCGCCCCCCAGGTCCTGGCCTTCATCCAAAAGGAGGGCCTCTACCGCCCCCGGTCCTGAGCCCCCATGATCCTCCTCAGCCTCTTCGCCCTCGTCCTCTGCGCCAGCCTTCTCGGTTTCTGGTCCCTGCGCCCCCCCAGCCTCCTCCCCGCCGACCTCCCCGGCTCCCAGGCCCACAAGGGACACCCACGCAAAACCCTCATCGCCGGCGGCCCCGCCATCCTCCTGGCTTTCCTGGCCACCGGCCTCGTCCTCGGCGACGGAGGCGGCCTGGGCTTCCCCCGCAACTGGGCCCTCCTCGGAGCCCTGGCCTTGGGACTCCTCGACGACTACCGCCACCTCCCCTGGGTCCCCAAGCTGCTCGGGCAGTGCCTGATCGCCTACCTCGCCGCGCGCAGCCTCCCGGGCGTCTCCCCCGCCCTGAGCCTCCCCCTGCTCGTCCTCCTGATGAACGCCTGGAACTACCTCGACAACAGCGACGGCTGCCTCGCCTTCGTCGCCATCTTCGGCCTCCTGGGCCTGGCCCTGGCCGGCGCACCCATCCCCTACTTCCTCCTGGGTTGCCTGCTGGGCTTCCTCCCCTTCAACTGGCCTCGGGCGCGTTTTTTCCTGGGCGACTCCGGCTCGCAATTCGTCGGCCTCACCATGGGCCTCCTCGTCTTCGACCTGGGCGGGCTCTCCCTCGCTGCTCTCGGCGTCCAGCTCCTCCCCCTGGCCGACCTGCTCCAGGTCTCCCTCGTCCGCCTCCTCGAGCATAGGCCCCCCTGGATCGGCGACCGCCGCCACCTGGCCCACCTCCTGGAGCGTCGCCTCCCCAAGCCCCTCATCGCCCCCCTGCTGGGAATCCTCTCCTTCGCCCTCAGCTTCCTCCTTTACCGCTCCGGCGGGATCGGGTGAGATAGGGAAATGAGAGGTCCACTTCTGCTTTCGGCTTTGCTCTGGCTCCCCCAAAGTCCGTCCCAGGGACAGCCTGTGGAGAAAACCGGGGGGACCACACGCCCCGCGCCCATCGAGAGCACCCGCGCCTTTCTCGCCCGGCTGCAGGAGGCCCTGGTGCGGAGGAACGCGCCCAAGAAGCTCAAAGGCTTCATCGCCAGGACGCGCCTGACCATCCGGGATCCCAAGGCCAACGTGGATCTGGAGGCGAAGATCTCCTTCCGGAGTCCTTCGCGGCTGCGGACCTTGATCCGGGAGGGGAAGAAGACGATCCTGCGGGTCTATGACCGGGGGCGGCCTTGGATGCAGAC
>DROQ01000076.1 GCA_011321845.1 Planctomycetota bacterium
AAACTGAGGTGATCCTCATCTCACCCTCCTATTGCCAGGAATTCCCACTGAGGACATAGGGGTTGGGCTTGGCCCCTTCCCAGCCGTCCGGATAAAGGGAACTCGCTCCGTTGGTCAGGGGGGTGTTCGCAAGGGTCGAGATGCTTGTTGTTGGGAAGAGGGGGGAGGAAAAAGGAGAGGGGGGAAAGGGCATTGGTTTTTCGTTTCTAGGGGTTGTCTGTTGGGGGGATGGGACGGGAACTTTGGTGGTCCCAGGTAGGGGGTGATTGGAGCATGGTTTTGGTTGGGGAGCAAGGGGTGGGGAAACGCCTGGAGGCGTTTCCTAGGTAAAACCAGGAACGGTTTTAATACGCAAAAACCCAGGAGGGGTTTTTTACTAGGGGTTTCTAAGTGAAACGCGGGGAGGGGGTTTTTATTGGGGGGGCCAGATTTGGATTTCGGGGTGGAGGTGGAGGGAGAATTCGTTTTGGACGGTTTCTTGGACGCGGGCGATGAGGTCGAGGACTTGGGTGGAGGTGCCGGCGCCGAGGTTGACGAAGTAGTTGGCGTGTTTTTCGGAGACCATGATGTCGCCTTCGCGGGCGCCTTTGAGGCCGGCGGCTTCGATGAGGCGGCCGGCGGCGTCGCCGGGGGGGTTTTTGAAGATGCAGCCGAGGCTCTTTTCGGTGACGGGTTGGCTGCGGTTGCGGTAGGTCAGGTATTCCTTGATGCGTTCCTGGATGAGGAGGCGGTTGGAGGGTTTGAGTTCGAAGGTGGCGGTGGTGATGAGGACCTTGCCCAGGTTGCCGTCGCGGTACTTGGGGTGCAGGTCTTCGCGGGGGATCTCGCGAAGCTCGCCGCTCTCGTCGGCGACGCGGACCGAGACGAGATGGTCGAAGGTCTCCCCCTCCTTGGTCCCCGCGTTCATGCGGACGGCGCCGCCGACCTGGGCGGGGATGCCGACGAGGGTCTCGAGGCCTTCGAGGGCGAGGTCCTTGGCCTTGCGGATGAGGGAGGGGAGGGTTGCGCCGGCGGAGGCTACGAGGCGGTTGCCGTCGCGCACGACCCGGTTCCACTGGGGGATGGAGAAGACGAAGGCGTCGACCCCCTCGTCGGGGATCAGGACATTGCTGCCGCCGCCCAGGACGTGGTAGGGCAGGCCCTTCTCGGCGCAGACCCGCAGGAAGAGGGCTGCGTCCTCTTCGGACCAGGGCTCGACCAGGACGGCGGCCCTGCCCCCCACCCGCATGTGCGAGAAGGGGCTGAGGTCCACCCCCTCGCGGAGGACGCCCTTAAATCCTTCGAACCAGTTCCTGGACCAATCCATCGAGTTCTCCCGCCCCCAAGATCAGAGGGACTGCGTCGCTTGCCTCTAAATGCGGGAGGAGTCTATCCGCGAGATCCAGTGGGCTCCCCCCATATTCCGCTTTTCCCCCGGCCTCGCGCACGGCCTCGGCCAGGCTGCGGCCATCGACCCCGTGGTCCAGGGTGGGGTCCTCCCGGGCCGGGTAGATCTCGGCGATGATGCTGTGATCCGCCAGGGCAAGGGCCTGGGCGAACTCGTCGAGCAGGTTCTTGGTGCGTGAATACTGGTGGGCCTGGAAACCGACGACCAGCTTGCGTCCGGGAAACGCCTGCCGCGCCGCCCGAAGCACGGCCACGATCTCCGCCGGGTGATGGGCGTAGTCGTCCACCAGTTTCCCCCCCTGCGGACCGGTGTGGATCTGGAAACGACGGTTCACCCCCGCGAAGGAGGAAAGTCCCAAGGCCGCCTTCTCGGGATCTGCCCCCGCGGCCATCGCGAGGCCCAGGGCGAAGAGCGCGTTCAAAACCTGGAAGCCCCCCGCCAACTGGAGCCGCACCCTCGGGTAGCGCTCGTTGTGGTGCATGGGAGTAAAGGAGAAACAGCCCTTCTCCTCCTCCACCTCGATCGCCCGGAGATCCGCGAACAACCCCGAGCCAATCCTGCACACATCCGTGTCCCCCGGGATCGCGTCCAGCACCCGCTGGGAGAGGTCCTCGTGCACGAAGAGGCGCCCCCCCGGCGGCAGACTCTGGGCGTAACCCGCGAAAGCGATCTCCAGATCCCGCCATTCCGGGTAGCAGTCGAAGTGGTCCGGATCCAAGTTGAGGATGGCGGCATGCGTCGGCCGCAGCGCGTGGAAGGAGCGGTTGAACTCACAGGCCTCCACTACGAAGAGGTCCCCCGAACCAGCCCGGCCGTTCCCTCCGAAACCCGGGACCTGCCCTCCGATCAGGTAGGAGGGATCCAGGCCCGCGGCGCGAAGCGCCGAGACGCAGAGCGCCGTCGTCGAGGTTTTGCCGTGCGTCCCGGCCACCGCCAGGGTGCGCAAGCCCTCCGAGAGTTTGCCCACAGCCTCCGCGTAGAGGAAGCAGGGCAGGCCCTTCTCCCGCGCCCGCACCAACTCGGGGTTGTCCTCGGGGATGGCGGCCGAACGAACGACCCAACCCTTCTCAAAGCCCTTCAGGTTCACACTCTTGGCGCTATGACCGAGAAAGACCTCGATCCCCAGTTCCCGCAGCTCCTCCAGACAGTCCGAGTCGACGTGGTCGGAGCCGCTGACCTTCACCCCCATCCCGTGGAGGAACCTCGCCAGGCCCGACATCCCGGAACCTCCGATCCCGATCAGATGGGCGACTTCTATCGGTAGTTTGCTCTCGCTCATGGCCGCACCGCCTCGTTCTCTTTTTCTTCCAGCCTGCCACCCCGTGGCAGCAACGCTCCACGCCGAGCCAGGGCCTCCAGCTCCACGAGGACCCGCTCCGTCCCATCCCGGGGAAGGGCATCCCGCGCTTGCGCCCCCATCCCTTCCCGCCGCTCCTTGTCCAAGAGCAAGCCCTCGATCCTCTCGAGCCCCTCCCCTCGCAACAGCTCCTCCTGACTCAGCAGCTCCGCCGCCCCCTGCTCCGCCAGAAAAGCCGCGTTCTTGACCTGGTGCTTGTCGGGATGCCAGGGAATCGGTACGACCAGCATGCCCTTGCCCAGGGCCGCGGCTTCGCAAAGGGTCGTCCCCCCACCCCGAAGGACACAGAGGTCCGCCCGCCGAAGCAGGCTGGGCACATCCTCCCGGAAGGGAAACACATGCACCCTGAGCCCCGTCCCCTGGTAGGCCTTGAAACAGGCCCCTTCCTTGCCGGGCCCCGCCACGTGGATCACGTGCAGCCGTTCCCGCAGCTCGGGTCCCAGGCGCGCCAGCAGCAGCGGCAGATGGAGGTTGAGAACCTCCGCACCCTGGCTCCCTCCCAGGACCAGCAGCACCAGCTCCTCGTCCGGAATGCTCAAGTCGGAGATCTCCCCCCCGCCCCGCAGCCGCATCAGGTGCCTGCGAAGTGGCAGACCCGTCCAGCGGAGCGAAGGCAGCCTGGCCTGGCCCAAAAGCGGAAAGGCGTGGCAGATGCGGGCCGCCGAGCGGCTGAACTTCCGGTTGGCCCGCCCCATCACCCGGTTCTGCTCGAGGAGGAGGACAGGGATCCCCAGGCTCTTGGCGGCCTCCAATACCGGATACGAAGTCCGCCCCCCCAGCCCCACCACCACCTGCGGGCGGAAACTGCGGAGCACCCCCTGGGCCTCCCGTTTTTTGGCGCGGAGAGAGAAGACAAAGCCAATGCTCGACGAGCTGACCGGGAGGGCGTGGGAACGTCCCTCGGCAAAAGGCGCCAAAAAGGGCCGTTCGATCTCCCGGTCGCCGTGGACGAAGAAGAACTCGTCTCCCCGCTCGCTCAGCGCCTCGGCCAGCGCCAGCGCGGGAACGAGATGCCCCCCGGATCCTCCCCCCGCGAAAAGGATCCGCAGCCGGCTCATTGGGCCTTCCGGGTTGGCTTCTTCTTCGAAGTCCCCGCCAGCGAAGCCGGAAGAGGTGGAACCTTGAGAACCCGGCCCAGGCTCAGGATGTCCCGGACCTTCATTCCGTTGGCCCTGGCGAGAAAGCGCAGGACCTTGGGGCCTTGGCGGCCGTAGCTGCGCTGGGCGATCCGGGCGAGGCTGTCCCCGCGGCGGACCTTCCAGCTACGGGTCCTTTGCGCAGGAACAGGCCGAGGCTTCGGGAGGATCTTAGGTTTCGGCTGCGGGACAACCTTGATCTTGGTCCTGGGCCCCTTGGTCCGGGATCCGTCCGAGGGCACCGGTCTCAGGTTGTTCCACTCCTCTCCCCCCTCGCGGGGCTTGGGTTTGTGGAAGCCCGCATGGGCGCTCCTCCCCTCGCCCCGCGTCTTGGCGGCCACATCATCCTCTCCGAAGAGCCCGACGATCAGGATCAATCCACAGAGCACGAACAGCGCCCCGAGCCCAAAGCGTTCGATAAAACTCATGGCCCAACCCTCCCTGGCAAAGCCGCCTACCTCGTTCGATCCCATGGCGGGTCCTCGTCCGGCCGCGCGATGCGGGCCAGGAGGCCCACGGTCGCGAGCGCGAAAACGAGCCCGGTTCCACCCGAACTGATGAAGGGCAGATCGATACCCTTCTCGGGGATTGTATAGGTGACACCCAACATGTTGAAGCATGCCTGTCCCACGATTTGCACCACGAGCCCGAGGCTGACCAGGCTGGCCCAGCTATCCCTCTTTTGGCGGGCGATCTGGATCCCCGCGTAGAGGAGCAGGGCGAAGAGCCCCACGACCAGCAAGCTGCCCAACACCCCGAACTCGTTGCCCAAAACCGCCAGGACAAAATCATTCCGTCCTTCCGGGATGAAGAATTTCGACCAGGATCGACCGAGCCCCGTCCCCCCCAGCCCCCCCTCGGCAAAGGCCCCCAGCCCGTGACTCATCTGGTAGCCCGGCGTCTCGCTGAAAAAATCGGCCAGCCGCGCCTGCGTGTGGTGGAAGCCCAGCGTCAACAGCAGCACGAGGCCCGTCCCCAGCATCGCGAGCAGGCTGAGGATGGCCCGCCAGCCCATGCCGGCCGCGACCAGCATGACCCCGCCCACCACGAAGAGGAAGAAGGCGTTCCCGATGTCCGGCTGGAGGATGAGCACCAGCGAAGCGAGCCCCAGGAACCCCACCGCCTGCAGGATCTCCGAGAAGCCCCGCTCGATGCGCCGCCCGAAGAACACCAGCAACGAGGCGAAGGAGAGGACCAGGGCCGGTTTGAGGATCTCCACGGGCTGGAAAGTGATCCTCCCCACGGGAATCCAACGGGCCGCCCCCTTGCCGCTCCAGCCGAAGAACTTGGGCAGGAGGCAGAGTACCAGGGCGAGGCCCAGGAGGTAGGGCGCGCCCTTCCTCATCCAGGACAGGGGGAGAAACTGCAACAGGAAAAAGAGCCCCAGCCCCAGGAACATCGGCAAGGCCCGCCGCTGGAGCACAGGGAGCAGCGGCCCCTTGGCCATGGCGGTGTCCAGGCCCAGCCCCACGACCAGCCCCATCCCCAGGAGAACCAGCACCGCGAAGAGGAGGAGTTCCCTCCAGAACGCGAGCCGCTCCGTCGAGGCGCTTGGGCTGGTCAGGGCTTTGGTGGGCGAAGGCATCAGGTTCAACGCACCTTGAAGAGGAGAAGACTGAAGGCCGCCAAAAGGGCGGAGACGATCCAGAAACGGGTGACGATCCTCGTCTCGGGGATCCCCATCTTTTGAAAGTGGTGGTGGATGGGAGCGCAGAGGAAGATCCGCTTGCGCCTCAGTTTGTAGGAGCCCACCTGGAGGATGACCGAGAGCACCTCCGCCACGAAAACCCCACCCGCGATCAGGAGGGACAGCTCCATGCGACTCGCGATGGCGGAAAAGCCGAGCAGACTCCCCAGAGAGAGACTCCCCACGTCCCCCATGAAGACCTGGGCCGGGGCCGCGTTGAACCAGAGAAAGCCGAGGGAGCCTCCGAGGAGGGCGCCGAGCTGGACCGAGATCTCCTTGCAGTCTGGAACGTGGAGCACATAGAGATAGGAGGCGATCCTGAGGTCCCCCACGATATAGGTCGCCCCGAGCAAGGCGAAAGCCGTGCAGAAAACGCAGCCGATGGCCAGCCCATCCATCCCGTCCGCGAGGTTGACCCCGTTGGCCGTGCCCGCCAGCGCGAGAAAGAGGAAGACGATAAAGCCGATCCCTCCCAGGGCCGTCAAGGGCAAGATGGCGTCAGTGGGGTTGGCGTTCTTGAGAAAGGGGAGGACCAGGGACTGGAGGTAGCTGAGGTCTCCTGACCAGAGCCCTTGCTGGAGCCAGAGGCCCAGGAGGGTGGCGCAGACCCCCGTGAGCAGCATCTTGGTCCTGAAGGAGAGGCCGTGCTTGGTGGGATGGAAGAGTTTCTGGCGGTCGTCGAAATACCCGATGCCGAGGAACACCAGGAAAACCACGATCCCGGTCCAGGCCAGGCCGCTGTCCAGGCGGCACCAGAGGAGGATGGAGAGCAGAAGGGCAGCGCCCACGAAGAGACCTCCCATCGTGGGTGTCCCCTCCTTCTTTTGATCCACGAGTTCCCGGCGCGCCTCCCCCATCTTGGAGAAGTCCTCTCCGATGCTGCGCCTCCTTTGCCAGGCGATGAAGCGAGGCCCCAGGATCAGGCAGAGGACGAAGGCCGTCGCGAAGGCCGCCCCGATCCGGAAACTCGGGTACATCCCCAGGAGGGGGAAGCCGAAGTTCTCGTTCAGGTAGCGGAAGAGGGCGTAGAGCATGCAGTCAGTTCGAAGGGCCTTGGCCCGAGTCCTGGGCCAAACACTGGTCTACCACGCAGTCCAGCTCCATCATGCGGGAGCCTTTGAACAGCACGAGATCCCCTTCGTGCAGAAGGTCCCGGAGGGCCTGGACGAGGGGTTCGGATTGGAGGAAGGCCCGGGCCATGTCGGGCCGGGGGGCTTCTTCGACAAAGGCCTCGGCGCTGGCCGCAGCGAGGGGGCCGAGAGTGAGCAGGAGATCGACCCGCCCCTTGAGCTGGTGCCCGAGGGCCTGGTGCAGAGAGAGAGAATCCTCCCCCAGCTCGCCCATGTCGGCCAGGACGAGGATCTTGCGGCGGGCGCCGCTCCAGGAGTCGAGGACGGCCAGGGCGGCCATGAGGGACTCGGGGTTGGCGTTGTAGCTGTCGTCCAGGATGGTGGCGCCGGCGATCCCCTTTCGGAGTTCCAGGCGACGAGGGCTGGGGAGCAAGCTCGCAGCCTCCACGCAGAGATCCTTGGGGTCCTCGCCCAGGGCGGCGCAGAGGGCCAGGGCGGCCAGGAAGTTGCGGACGTTGTGCAGACCATAGAGCGGGAGATGGACCTGTGCCTTTCCCTCCACCCCGGGCCGCTGGTCGAACAGCTCGAAATGCACCCCGTCGGCCCGCGGCCGCAGCGCGCCCGCCTGCAGGTCCGCCCTGTGCGTGACCCCGTAGCTCAGCACGCGCCGCTCCCCCACCCGCTCGAGGAGGCGCGGGTAAAACGCGTCGTCGGCGTTCAGGACCACGAGACCGTCCGGGGCGATCTGCTCAATGAGGCTGGCCTTCTCCTCGAAAACGCCTTCGAGGTCGCCGAAGCCTTCGAGGTGTCCCCGGCCGATCATGCTGATCAGGCCGATGTCGGGCTGAGCGACCTCCGCCAGTTCCTTCAGCTCACCGGGGTGGTTGGTCCCCAGTTCGCAGAGCAGGACCTCACAGCGCTCGTCGGCGCGAAAGAGAGTCAGGGGAAGGCCGAAGCGGTTGTTGTAGGATTTCTCCGCCGCGACCAGAACGCGGCGCGCCTGGAGCAGGTGCCTGGCGAAATCCTTGATGGAGGTTTTGCCACAAGTCCCGGTGATCCCGATCACCGTGCAGGCGGGGAGGGCTTCGCGGTAGGCCCTGGACAACTGGAGGAAGGCCCGCGCGCTGTCCTCGCAGCGGACGACAAAGCAGTCCTTGGGAAGACCTCCCTTGGGAACCCTCGTGATCAGCAGTCCCGCGGCTCCGGCGCGGCGCGCGTCCTCGAGAAAGCAGTGCCCGTCGTGCACCGGCCCCTTGTAGGCGACGAACAGCTCGCCCGGGCGCAAGGTGCGGCTGTTGATGGAGACCCCGCGCACCAGGCCCGAACCCCGCAGGACCTCCCCACCGGTGATCCGCGCGACATCCTCGGGGCCCCAGTGGACCACGGCGAAGTGCTCGGCCGCCTTCCTGTCGACGGGACCCGGACCCGCCGCCTGGGGACCCTCCAACCCGCCTAGTTTCGTCGCAGCCACGCTCTCACCTCTTCCCTGTCGTCGAAGGGGACGGTCTCCTTGCCGAGGACCTGTCCCTGCTCATGTCCCTTGCCCGCGATCAAGACTGCGTCCCCCTCTTCCGCCTGGTCCAAACAGTGCCGAATGGCCTCGCGCCGATCCAGGCACACCTCGACGCGCAGCCCTTCCCGGGCCTCGACCCCTTCGAGGATCATCTCGAGGATGCGCTCGGGGTCCTCCGTCCGGGGGTTGTCGTTGGTCACTACGATGTGATCCGCGCACTGGGCTGCGATCTTGCCCATGATTTTCCGCTTGAGCCGGTCCCGGTCCCCACCGCAGCCGAAAACGAGGCGCAGCCTCTTGGGACGCAGGGAGCGCACGGCCTGGCAGGCCTTTTCCAGGGCGTCGGGGGTGTGGGCGTAGTCGACGAAGATGGGCAGCCCCCTCTCCGTTCCCCCCATTTCCTCCAGGCGCCCCGCGACGGGGATGGCCTGGCAGAGCCGGTCCACCGCGAAGAGAAGGGGCACCTTGAAGGCCATCGCCGCCGCGAGGGCGGTCATGGCGTTGCGTGCGTTGTGCACCCCGATCAGGGGCAGGTCCAGGTCGGTCATGCCCTCCCTCGCGTGGACGCGGATGCGGGTCCCCTTGGGTCCCTGGCTCAGGATTTCGCCCTGCAGGTGGCAGGGGGCGGGGTTTTTGGGTTTGTCCAAGGCCCAAGTCACCAGGCGGATCCCGGGCGGAACCTGGCTCCGCATGATCGCGGCCTCCGGGTCGTCGGCGGGGAGGACCGCCACCCCGCCCTTTTCGAGCAAACCGAAGAGCTTGGCCTTGGCCCGGGCGTAGGCCTCCATGCTCCCGTGGTAGTCGAGGTGGTCCTGGCTGAGGCTCGTGAAGACGGCGGCCTGGAAGCGCACATCCCGCACCCGCCCCTGGTCGAGGGCGTGGCTGCTGGCCTCGAGGACCGCGCTGCCACAGCCGTTCTGGATCATCTCCCGCAGGAGGCGATGGATTTCGAGGGCGCCCGGGGTCGTGTTGGCGAGGGACACCCTCACCTCCTTCCCCTGCTTGTCGTAGCCGAGGCGACCCCCGAGGGTGCCGAGCACCCCCACCGGACCATGGGTGTCCTGCAAGCAGGCGGCCAGGAGCTGGGCGACGGTGGTCTTGCCGTTCGTGCCCGTGATGCCCGCGACCGGGAGGACCCGCGAGGGCTGGCCATAGAAGATGGAGGCGACCCGGGAGAGGGCGGCGCGCACGTCTTCGACCACCAGCAAGGGAACGGGGACGGGCAGGGGGCGGCGGGCGACGACGGCGACGGCTCCACGGCCCACGGCCTCGGAGGCGAAGACCGCCCCGTCCTGGTCGATGCCGGGGATGGCGAAAAAGACGGAGCCGGGACGCACCTTTCGGCTGTCGTGGCAGATGTCCTTGATCGTGGTGGCCGCGAGACTCGGCTGGGCCTGGGCGTCCCCTTCGGCCTCCGCGAGACGCGCCCCGGGGAACCGCAGCAGCTCCGCGTTCGGGAGCGCCCGAGCAAGATCCGCGAGATCGACGATGCGATCCAATTCCCTCTCCGTCTCTCTGGGTTCCAACACCAACCCGCTCCCACCCGTCTCGGGAGCGAGCGCCCGGGAACGCCCCGGACGAACCGCCCAGCCCACCAGTCTATCGAACCCGAACATCAAACCCATCCTCCTCTCCTTTCTCTTGGGGGAATTCCTCCGCTCCCCCCTCCTGTTCCAGGGTGGCCAAAAGCAGATCGCGCACGGCGGGGGCGGCGTACTTGCCCCCGTAAAACTTGTAAGCGGGCTTCTTCTGCAGCAGGGCGAAGGCGAAGTAGCGCGGGTTGTCCGCCCCCGGCGCGAAGCCGGCGAAGCTCGCCGTGTAGGAACGCTCCTCCCCCATCCGCCGGAAGGAAGTCCCGGTCTTGCCCCCGATTACCCCCGTGACCCCCGGCCCTGCGATCGAACGCCCGGTGCCATGGGGACCTACGACCTGGAGCAGGGTGTCCCGGATCCAGCGGGACACCTCGGGGCGGAGGACGCGCTTGCCGGGACCCGCCTGGGGCAGGTCGATGCGCTCTCCGCTGACATCCTCCAAACTGCTGACCAGGCGGAAGCGAAACTCGCGCCCGGTCAGGACTGTGCAAAAGGCCTCCCCGAAGGTGAGGGGGTAGATCAGGTACTGGTAGCCCATGCTGAGCGATGGCCCAGTGAAACGGTGGTAGGGCGAGGGCTCCCGGAACTGGCTCTTGTCGGGGAGGCTGCCCCGGATCGGAGCGGGCATGCCCAGGCTGTCCTTCTTCCTGTTGATCGGGAGACCGAGGCTGGGGACCCGGTCCAGGCCGAAGAGAGTCAGCAGCTCGCGGTGGAAGGCCACCCCCCCACGCATCCCGATGCGCACCGCACCGATATTGCTGGACTGGACGAGGACCTGGGCCAGGGGCACCGGCCCCACGAGATGGTCGTCGGTGATCGTCCGCACACGACCACGGCCACGCAGGGAGCGGATGCGATAGACCTTGGAGCCGGGCGCCCCGTCCCCGTGGCAGGGGATGATCTCCCCGGGATGCACGAGGCCGCGCTGCAGGGCCAGGGCCAGCACCAGGGGTTTGATGCAGGAGCCCGGCTCGAAGCGTGCGTAGTGCGTGTAGGGATAATAGCGGTCCCCCCTCCTTCGATGCTCGGGGTCGAAGCTGGGGGCGGCGGCCAGGGCCAGCAGATCGCCGCTCCTGAGGTCGGCGAGAAAGATCATGCCCCAGTCGGCTTCGGCGGTCTGGACAGCCTTGTGGATGGCCCGGAAGGCGGCTTCCTGCAGACCCGAATCCAAGGTGGTTCGGATCCCCGCGGTGGGTGTCTCGACCGGAAGAGCCAGCGGCTGCTTCCCCACGACGTAGCTCCGGCCCCCGGGGCCGTTGCGGAGGATCTCGCGACGCTCGCCGAGGCGGTTCAGGACGCGCTGGGCTTCGAGACCCGTGGCGACCCGTGCCCCGTTCGCCCGGGAACCGACGAAACCAACGACCTGGGCGGCAGCCCTGCCGAGCGGGTAGGAGCGCCTCCAGCGCTCCAAAAAGCGCAGGCGGAAGCGCCCCTCGCCGAAACGTTTCTTACCGATCGCGAGGAGTGCCTCGAGGGCTTCCCGGGACTGGATGCCCTTGGCCAGAACGCGGGTCCATACATAGCGAGGCACCACTCCCTCGCCGCGGTCGCTTCGGGCCTTTTTTGGGACGCGGAAGAGGTCGCGCACCCGACGGGCCTCCGCCTTGCTGCAACGGTGGTCCAGGCTCAGCGCCGAGAGCAGCTCCTCCCCCAGCTCGGGTGGAAAATCCCGGTCCGCGAAACAGTCCAGCTCGACGTCATAGGAGAGGGTCGAAAGGGCAAGGGGGCGCCCATCCCGGTCCAGGATGCTCCCCCGCGGCCCCTCCAGACTGCGCCCCCTTGGCTTCGTCGGCATGGCGCTCAGTCTCCCCTCCCAGACGAGGTGCACCCAGACCACCCGAACGGCGGTCAGCAGCAGAACGGCCAGGGCCATCCCCTGGATCAGGAAGAGACGAGACGGATTGGGAGAGGCTTTGGTTTTCAAGGTTCGACGAGAGAGAAAAGAACGTAAAGCCAAGGGTGCCCCCATAGGAGGCCCCCCACAGATCGATGTTTAATCGCGCCGATCCCCGAAGGTCTCGAGGAGGCGCTGTTCGAGGGTCCCCCTCCGGGACTCCACGAGGAGTTCCCGGAGAAAGCCATCCCTCTCCGCCTGGAGGCGGAGTGCGGCCCGGTAGACCCGCGCCGCTTCCGCGCGCCGGCGCAGAGCCTGCACGCGAAAATGAACGACCAGGAGGCACACCCCGAGGCAGAGGAGGAAGGCGCAGACCGCCCCACCCCACCTCATTGGATGTCCTCCTGGGCGGCCATCCCTGGATCGGAAGCCATTCCCTCCTGGACAGCCACCCGGAGCTTGGCGCTCCGGGAGCGTGGATTCGCAGATTTCTCCGCCTCGTCCGCCGTCAGCGGCTTGCGGTGGAGCCGGGTCATGCGATCCCGGATGAAATTCTTCACGATGCGATCTTCCAGGCTGTGGAAGGAGATGACCGCCAGACGTCCGCCGGGGCGGAGCACCTGGACCGCCTTCTCCAGTCCTTCTCGCAGGGCTTCGAGTTCACGATTGACTGCGATGCGAAGCGCCTGGAAAACACGCGTCGCGGGGTGGATGCGCCTGCGTCCTCCGCCTCCCGGAACGATCCGGGCGACAAAGTCGGCAAAGGCCGTCGTCGTGCGTGGCAGACCGCCCTGCCTCCGCGCACGAACGACTTCGCCCGCGATCCTCCGCGCGTAGCGCTCTTCGCCATAGTCCCGAAAGATGCGGACCAGTTCTTCCTCGGAGGACCGAGAGAGGAGGTCGTAAGCAGTCGTTTCGGACTTTGGATCCATGCGCATGTCGAGAGGGCCGTCGAGGCGAAAGGACAAACCCCGTTCCGCTCTGTCGAGCTGAAGGGAGCTGACACCCAGATCCATCAGGACACGGTCGCAGCGTTCGAAGCCGAGGCCGTGCAGGACGGAGTCCAGGTGTCGGTAGGAAGACTCGAACAGCTCGATTCGGGGAGGGAGGTCCTTCAGTCTCCGCCTCGCGTGGGCGAGAATCTGGGTGTCCACATCGAGCCCGATGAGGACACCCTCTTCTCCCAGCCGGCTGGCAATCCCCTCAGAATGCCCTCCGGCGCCCACGGTCGCGTCGATGACGACCATGCCTTCCCGAAGGTCGAGACCTTCGAGCACTTGTTGCAAAAGAACCGGTTGATGCGGCCACTCCCCTGCGGAAGAAGCCAAGGGCTCACCAGGGCCTCTCGAAGAGAGGCTCCGGAAAGCGCCAGACACAAGAACAAGACAAAAGCTGCATGTCCCCCGAAAAGTGGGAGAAGCGCAGGGGGGTCTTCCCCCCCTGCGCCGTGGGTCGACTCATGAGGTTCCGGTTCCTCATTGCCGATCTCCCAGGAGGACTCGTTCCAAATCGTATTTCCAGGCATTGCTGGGTTGACCCAGGTCCATGTCCATGTCCCCGGATTCGAATCTCTCAAAGGTTTTTGGATCCCAGAGCTCGATCCGATGAAAGGTCCCGATGATGAGGACCTGGTCGGTGATCCCCGCCAGCTCGCGGAGCCGGGGCGGGATCAGGACGCGGCCCTGGTTGTCGGGGGTTTCGGGATGCGTCAGCATGGAGAACTTCCTTTGGAGCTTGCGAAGCTCCCGGTTTCCGAACTCCTGCATCCGGAGACGCTTCTGCATGCGCCGGTACTCGGAAGCATCCAGGATCCAGAGACAGGGATCCACCGAAGGGGCGAGCCAGAGCTTGAGAGGAGGTTTTTCCTCTCCCTTCCTCTGGGGAGGCAAGGTGGTCTCCAGCTCTTCGAGCATGGAACGGGGGAGGATGAACCTTCCGTTCTTGTCCACCTTCCCCAGCTTTTCGCCCGATAGCTCCATCGCCGCTTCGATCCGCTCCTAAACAATCCCGCTCCGCCCATTCTTATAAATCAAATCTATACCCAAAAGCCTCTCTCCAAATTCCCCCACTAGGCACCAAAAACCACCGTTATCCCCCAGTTGCTCACAAGAATACCATCGGCAGAAATCCGGGCAAGGAAAATGATTTTTCAATTGAAATCGGAGTTATCATAGTCATCTACCTGCAAATAAAGAGGTTAAGGAAGTTCATCTTTTCCTTCTCAGGAATTTTCCTTGGGCCCAGCTTCTAGGTGGCCCTGCTGTGACTGCAGAGGAAGAATCCATGGCATGGGCATTCCCCGCTCCTCAGCCCAGGGGAGGGAGCTTATTCACAGGTTTTCCACAAGCTTTCCCCCAAGGGAGGAGCGCCCCTAATGAATGATTAAATAAGGGCTTAAGAAAACATCTGTCAGAATAAGCTTGGAGTTTTCCCCTCGACGCTCCACGAGCTTCTGGCCGAGGAGACCCGCAAAGGGGAGCAGCCCCCACCCCTTGGATTCCGCCAAAGCTGAGGACCGGCCCCCTGGCCGAGGAGGCCTAAGAAGGGGATTCAACCCCCATCGCCTGGATTCCGCCAAGGCTGCCGATCGGACCATTGGCCGAGGAGGCCTGCAAAGGGGATTCAGCCCCCACCGCTTGGATTCCCCAAAACTGCGGATCTGGCCTCTGGCCGAGGAAACCTGAAAAAGGTGATCGACTTCCAACGCTTGGATTCCGCCAAGGCGGCGGTTCGGGCTTCCGGCGAGGAAGCCTGAAAAGAGTGTTCAGCGGCGGAAGGAAGGAAGGCGAAGGAGCAACGCCAGGCCGAGCCCGAGCATCCTCGCCCCGGGGCGCCCCAGGGGGGCGAGGGCGCGGGTCCCGAGGGCGAGCAGGTCCCGCCCGAAGCCCGGGATCTCCTCGCAGCCGAAGCGGAGCTTGGCCTTGGCCAGGGCAGGTTGCCCTTCCCGGAGGTCCTGGTAGACATCGAAGAGCAGGTTGTTGCGCACTGCTTTCCGGCCCCTGGGCAGAACTTTTCCCAGTCCCCGCTCATGGGCCTTGGCCTCGACCTCGTCCAGGAGAAGCAGTTCCTCCCGGTAGCGGGCCAGGTCCTCGATGGCCCCCCGGGTGGCCTGGTTCCCATGGCGCCGGTACTGGACCAGGGCCTCGGGGATCGCCTTCACACGCCCCCCTTCCAGGAGAGCCCGGAAGGAAAACTCCCAGTCCGGCACAAAGGCGAAGCGCTCATCGAAGCCCCCGAGCCGCCGGAATACCTCCGTCCGAAAGAGCATGGAGGGGCAGTTGATCCAGTTGCCCCCGAAGAGGAGGGCGAGGGCTTGGGGTCCCTCACCATTACCCGCCCTTTTGAAATAGGCCGCCTTGCGCTCCTCGATCCGGGAGGAGAGTGAGCGCCCCTCCTCGTCCACGGCCTGGGCCCGGCAGTGTGCGAAAACCGCTTCGGGATCTCTCCGGAGCGCCCCCAGCAGCCGCTCCCCGTAGCGGGGGTGGTAGACATCGTCCTGGTGCGCCAGGCAGAAGAACTCGCTCTCCACCAGAGAGGCGCAGCGGTTCCAGTTGGCCGGGATGCCCAAGGGCTCCGGGTTGCGGTAGACCTCGAGGCGATCCCCGGCCACCTTCCGGGCAATCTCCACCGAGGCGTCCGTCGAGGCGTCGTCCACGAGCAGGAGCCTGGGCCGGACTCCCTCCTGCTCCAGCAGGGACTCGAGGAGGGCAGGCAGATGCCGCGCGCCATCGTGGCAGGGAATGGCGAAGGTCAGCTCAACCAAGGCTCCCCCAAGGCTTCATCACCAAAGCTCCCCCGGTTTCATAGCCAGTGCTCGGGAAGGAGCTGGTCCAGGGAAAGCACGCGGTCCTCCCCGAGGATCACCTGGCAATCCATGTTCTCGGGATCGAGCTGGGCGAGCAGCTCCCGGCAGCGCCCGCAGGGCGGAAGGATCCTCCCCTTGGAGACCGCCACGATCATCTCCACCCGGGTGGTCCCGTTCTTGAGCATCTCGGCCACCGCCGCGTGCTCCGCGCAGAACCCGATCC
>DROQ01000077.1 GCA_011321845.1 Planctomycetota bacterium
GGGAAAAAGGAGAGGCAGCAGGTAGGCACCCTGCTCCACCTGGTTGTCCAGGATGAAGAAGCTTAGGAGCAGATAGGCCGAGAGGACCAGGAGAAAGGCCGCTTCCTCCTTCCAGCGTCCCGCCAGGAACCCTACGACGAACAACAAAGAGAGAGGAAACAGTGGGAGAAACCACTCCTCCTTGACAAACGTCCAGATTTTATCCAGAGAGGGGAGGGGACCCCATACCGCGGCAGCCGACCTTTGGAGGGAATCCCCCCAATCCATCGGAGAGAAGCTCCCAAGGGACAGGCCGAGGAGAGCGAAAAAGAGAACATGAAGGAGCAGGACCCATCCCCTCCTCTTGGGACGGGCTTCGGTCCTTGGGAGCCTCAAGAGCACAAAGAGAGGAAGGAGATGCCCGGTCGCGTGAACGCCCGCACCGAGGGCGCTGAGCAAGGGAACAAGCACCCACCACCCCCGCAACTCCGCTGCGGAAACCCATGCCCAAAAGAAGAGCCCGGCGAAGGCGAAGAAGAGACCGTGGAACTCCACCACGGTCCCGAAGAAGAAAAGGCTCGGCGCAGCGGCTACCAGCAAGGCAGCCGCGAAAGCGCGCTTTCGCTCCCCTCCGAAAACGCTGATGGCCGCTCTGTGGGCGCAAAACACCCCAAAGGCGACGCCAAAAGCCGACAACAGCTCCAAAGCCCCAAAGGCCGACATCCCCAAGGCCCTTGGCAAAGCTGTCAGCACTCGGGCCATCGGCAGGAAAAGTGGATGCAAAGGATGTTCCCCTTCGCCGCGCGCCAGCAAGACGACCAGGCCCTGGCCATCGACCCTGTAAAAGGCCTGTTGTCCAAGAAAGACCAAAAGGAACAAAAGGGCCCAAAAAAGAAAAAAGGTCTCCGGGTATCTCCTTGCCCTCACTCCTGGGCTGGGTGGTTGGTTCCGCAGCAGGTCCACCCCCGAAGCCACGGTCAAACTCCGTTCTGCCCTTCTTCCCTCTCTAGAGGAGGAGGATCGATGGGCGCGGGGAGGCGGCTTGGGACTTTGGGTTCTACGAGTTCTGCAGGTCCTGCGGGTCTGCCGGGTTCTGTGGGTCTTGCGTGCTCTGCGGGCTCTGCGGAATCTGCGGAATCTGCGGGCTCTACCGGCTCTGCCGGTACTTTCCATTCGGGAGTTTCTTTTCCCCGCCCCAGCAGAAGCTCATGGGCCAGCGCTGCATAGTCCAACGCCCCATTCGAATCGGGGGCGTAGGCGAAGATGCTCTTGCCGAAGCTCGGGGCCTCGGCGAGCTTGACGTTCTTCCGGATCCGCGTCTTGAAAAGCAGAGAGCCGAAGTGCCGTTCGATCTCGGCCAGGACCTCGGTTGTGAGGTTGGTCCGCTGATCGACCATGCAGGGAACGATGCCGAGGACCTCCAGCCTGGGGTTGAGGCGACTTTGCACCAGATCCACGACCTCGAGGAGCTGGGTCATGCCCTGCAGAGCGAAAAACTCCGTCTGGAGTGGGATCAGGAGCCCGTCACTCGCGGCCAGAGCGTTGAGGGAGAGCACCCCAAGGGAAGGGGGACAGTCGATCAAGACGATGTCGAAACCGGGGAGGGAGGGATCCTTGTTCACCGCCTCCTCGTGAGCCGCCAGGGCGTCCCGCAGCAGCAGTTCGCGGCCGATGGTCTGGGAGAGGGCCTGCTCGATTCCGGCCATCTCCTCCGAAGCCGGCACCAGAGTAACTCTTTCCTCGCTCGTCGGCCGCAGCAGCTCGGCAACCCCGGCGCCCTCGACCAGGAGGTCGAAGGCGCTCCGATCGCAGCCCTCCTCCTCGCAGAGATGCAAGGTGAGATTGGCCTGGGCATCCAGATCGATCAGAAGCACCCGTTTGCCGAGCCGGCCCAGGGCCGCGCCCAGGTTGGCCGCTGTGGTCGTCTTGCCGACCCCGCCTTTCTGGTTGATGATCGCGATGCGCTTCAAACGTCCTCCCCGGTAAATAGGCAACCGCCAAGCAGGGAGCATACCCGCTCCGGGCGGGCTTTGGCCAGGAATGGTTCCGCCAGACCGAGGCCGGTGGCCCTGCCGTAGCGCTCCTCCCGAGCCCGGGCGCGCTCCAGCAGATCCAACCCCCGGGGCAGATGCCCCCTGGATCCTCCCGGCCCCGGCAGCTGGGAAGCGTGGAACCGGATCCACGCCCGCTTGGCTTCATAAACCTCCACCACCCCCACGAAGAAGTTGGGGCGCCCTGATGGTTCCGCCCCAAGCCAATGCAGGCAAGCCACTTGCCCAAGATCCAAAGCCGCCAGCACCCGCCCCACCACCGCATGGTCGGGATGACTGTCCCCCTCGTGGGGCCCCAGCAGCAACCCCGGTCGCGTGCGCCGCAGTTCCTTCGCCACGATCCGCTCCAGGTCCCTGGTTCCGCAGCCCTCCACCCTGCCCAGCCTCCCGTCGGGCAGCCCCAAAAAGCGACCGTGCAGCCCATGGGCGGCGAAGGCCTGCTCCGCCTCCCCCCGCCTCGTCCCCC
>DROQ01000078.1 GCA_011321845.1 Planctomycetota bacterium
AGAAAAAAGCAGAAAATCCTTCTCTCACCCCCCGACTCTCTCGAACAAAAAAGGCCCTTGCGCGGTCCCCCAAACCTAAGCCATCGAGATTCAAAGTAAGAATCGACTCTCCCCCACCATCTCCCTTCAAATCCCTCCTCAAGGTTTTTCTGTCCCCCAACTGCCTCTTTCCCAGGGTTTTAGCCCTGAGGGACCTCCCCTTTTCCGGCTTTAAAGATTGCCCTTTGATTCCATTAGGAAGAACCGAGGCTTCCTCCTCTCCTCCCCCCTGGTCATGGATAAACCCAAAGGTCCCTATGAGAAGCAGTCCAATGGCAACAATCACAAAGATGATTTTTTTCATTTCCTCATACGCTTTTTTTCATTTGATCTGTCCCAAGGGGCTCTTCCTTTGAAATTCTACCTTTTAGCTCGAAACTCCCCCTTTTCGAAAACTCTATGATTTCCGACCAAAAAACACAATTGTTGGCCTGTGAAAGGTGCTCATTTGCTCCATCGATTTACAAAAAAAGCTAAAGCAAAGCCTTTAAAGATTTCGCGAACCTACGTGCAAAAAAGTGTTTGTGCGAATCCGGAAAACTCATTTTACAACCTATTGCATCGGTCCTCAAAGAGACAGATCGTCTCTCGGGTCGATTATAGCAACCCTCTCCCCCTATTCGGGGTCCTTGGAGATTGTGAGAATCCAAAAGAACCCTTTTTCTTTGCAAAACTTTGTCTGACCAACAAGGGATTGCAGGATTGAGGACTAGTCCAGCAAGCGCTCGGCGGCTGCGGCCGCCTCCTCCGGAAGCAGCTCGGTCATGCACTCGTGGCCCAGGGGGCAGGTCTTGAGATGGCAGGGGCCGCAGGGGAGGTCGTGCCTGAGGATGTAGGCCTTGTCCAGGTTCCGGTTGGTGTAACCGGGGTGGGTGGGGCCCATGAGGACCAGGTGGGGAGTGTCGAAGGCCACTGCGATGTGCCGGGGACCCGAGTCGGTCGTCACCATGAGGGCGGCCCGGGCGAGCACTGCCTTGAGTTCGGGAAGGGAAAGGACGGGATCCCGAATGACGTGAATGGCTGTCCCCGATGCCCGGCGGATGTGTTCGGACATCTCCTCCTCCCCTGGGCCGGGGGTGAGCAGGAGCTGCATGCGGGGGAAGCGCTCGGACAGCAGCTCGGCGAGACGGGCCCAGTGGGAGTTGGGCCAGAGCTTGGTGGGGCCGAAGGCGGCGCCGGGGTTCAGGGCGGCGAAGGGCCGGGTGGGGTCCAGGCCCGCCTCCCATAGGCGCGCCGCTCCCCTCTCCTCCTCCTCGCCCGAGAGCCGGAGGATGGGCTTGGGGCCGACCCGGGGCATCTCGAACAGATCGCAGAGCCCGAACCAGTAATCGATCATGGGATGGGGCTCACGCCTCGGTCCCCAGCGTTTCTTGTCTTTGCGTTTCGGAGGCCTCGCCACGAGGCCGTTCGTCATCAGCAGCCGTCGCCCCTGCATATAACCCACACGATGAGGGACCCCTCCCAGGAGCGCGGCGAGAGCCGTCCGAGGGGAGTTGGGGAAGAGAAAGGCGAGGTCGAATCCGCCTTGGCGCAGGAGTTTGGCCTCGGCCCAGAGCCCCTTCCAGCCCCGGGCGGAGGGCAGTTCCAGGTAGGAGTCGAAGGACTTGGAGCCCGACATGATGCCCAGGTGCCCCTTCTTGATCCCGCAGACAATTTCGGCGTCGATCCAATGCGCCCGGATCCTCGCGAAGGCCGGGGTGGCCATGATGACATCCCCCAACCAGTTCGGAGCCCGGACATAGACCTTGCGGATCGCCTTCCACTTCTTCATCCCTCGAAGATTAGCCTGGAACCTTCCCGAACTCGAACCATCCGGGGAATTCCACGGATTCGAGGCCGAGTTCACGCTCTTTTCGCCAAGATGGATCGTCGCAGCGTATTCCCAGGGGGCCAGGGAGTGGCTAAGATCCCTCCTTCAACGATTTCCCGCTTCCACTGCAGCCTCGCCTTTCGAGGAAGATCCTCCAAGCAATGGGCTGCTCGCCTCGAAACGACAAGTTTTCCATGGCCCACGACTCGACCAGCATTTCTCCCAACGATTCCTCCAACGAATCTTCTCTCCAACTTCCCTCCACCGAAGAACGCATCTCTCACAGGCTCTCCCAGGAGTTCGACAGCCCCAGGGAGTCCATGGGGGCCTTCCTCTCCCTGCTGAAGGAGGGTTGGACCATCCCCTACCTCGCGCGCTTCCGCAAACACGAGCTGGGAGGAATGAACGAGAAGCGGATGTATGAAATCCGCGAGCGTTTCAGGGACATCTCCCTCCTCGAAGAACGCAAGACCCATCTGGTCGAAAAGGCGAAGAGCCTAGGGATCGCCGATGATCGGCTCGTTGCGCACATCCTGAGCTTCAAGGACATCGACCTCCTCGACGCGCTGTTCTCCTCCCTCCTGCGCGAGGAGGAAACCGTCGGAGCCAAGGGGCGCCAGGCAGGGCTCCTTCCCCTCGCAGCCAAACTCAAGTCCAAGGAGACCGAGGAGAACAAGGATCCCCTGGACCTCGCGGCCGAGTTCGTGAACCCAGAGAGCGGTGTCCCCGACGCCAAGACCGCCCTGGAACTGGCCAAAGGGATCCTGACCGAAGAGGTCCTCCTGGAACCCGGCCTTCTCGAAGAGCTTCTCGGCACCGCCATCGTCCGAGCCAAGAAACTCAGCAAGAAAAAAGCGCCCAAGGAGTTCGCCCGCTTCGCAAACTATGAGAAACCGGCCTCCCAGGTCTCCTGGAACGATGTCCTCCTCCTCCAAAAAGCCAGCCGAAAGGGGTTTATCGAACTCTTCTTCGGAGTGCCCGACGAGCGGGCCCATCTCGTCCTGACCAAGCACTTCGTCCCCCACCTCGGAGATCCTGCAAGCCCCCTCCGCAGTTTCTGGGACGCCCTGCTCCGCGAAGCCTGGGAGAGCCACCTGCGTGGTCCTTTCCTCACGGCCATCCACCGGAGCCTCAAGAACCGAGCGGACGCGACCGCGGCTAGGATCTTCTCCCAGACTTACCAACGCATCCTGATGGCCCCCCCCATCCCCGGGACAGTCATCGCGGGGGTCCTCCCCGCGATGCGCAAACCCCTCCGCGCCACGGCGATCGACCCCCACGGGAGGATCCTGGGCGCGCAGAGCCTCCAGGCCGCCAAACCCGAGCTTCGCGAGGAGGCGCAAAAGAACTTCCGCGCATTCTGCGAAGAACACGGCGTCGAGGTGGTCGCCGTGGGTTCGGGGCCCGGTTGCCGCGAGGCCGAGACCTTTTTGATGGAAGCGGTCTTCGGCATGGACAAGCGGCCCCAGTTCCTGACGGTCGCGGAGGACGAGGCCGCCGTCCTCGCCCGCAGGGAGTTCAAAGGCGTCGACCTCCCCAAGGCTAAGGCGGCGATTCTCGCGCGTCGCGTGCAAAACCCCCTCACCGAATGGGGACGCTTCGAGGCTGACAAGGTGCCATTGGGCTATGCCCAGGAAGAGGTCCGGCCCAGCACTCTCACCCTGATCCTCGACGACGTCCGGGAGCGCGACCTCCACCAGGTCGGTGTGGACCTGAGGACCGCGCCCGTGGGCATCCTCTCCAAAATCAGCGGTCTGAACCGCGAGAGCGCAAGCGCCATCGCCAAGATGAGAACCTCCCAGGAGGGGATCTCCACTCTGCGCAGCCTCGTCGACTCGGGAATCCTGAGCGAACAGGACTACGAGCAAGCCGCGCCCTTCGTCCGCCTCGCCGGAGGCGAAGAGCCTCTCGACGCAACGCGCATCCCTCCCTCCCTCTTCGGGATCGTGGACCAGATCGCCTCTTCGATCGGGCTCACCAGGGGGCAACTTCTCATGTCGCCGGAGAACCTGACACGGATCCCCAGGGAAGCTTTCGATCGCGAGAATCTCCCCAAGCCCATCTATGACTTCATCGTTCACGAGCTGCGTAAACCCTTCCAGGATCCTCGGGAGCCCTTCGTCAAGATCGACTTCCCTCCGGACCTGAAGAGCAGGGAGGACCTGGTCATGGGCCGCGAGGTCAAGGGACGGGTCCTGCGGTTCACGAGCACCGGGGCCATCCTCGACATCGGGGCCGCGCCTGCGGGCTTTTTGCATCGAAGCCAGATGGCCCGCGAGGTCATCCGCAACCCCTCGCGCTTCTTCCACATCGGGCAGGTGCTGGACGTGCGGATCCTCGACGTCGATCCGAAGACGGGGGAGATCTGGCTGACCAGGAAGCAGGGGGAGATCCGCAAGATCCAACGCACCCTGGGCGATGTCGCAGCCGGCAAGAAGGGCCCGGGGGCGGAAGTCGTCTCCCCCGGCAGCGCCCGGAGAGAAGAAGGGCGCGGGCGTTCGCGCGTCGCCTCCGCGGGTGGTTTTGGCCGCAGGGAGGGCGGTGGGCGAGGTGGTCCCCGCAAGCCCGGTGGGCGTGAGGAACGGGGGAGCCGGAGAGAAGCCTGGGACCGCAGAAGCAGTGGAGGTCGGGGGACGGGCAAACCCCGGGGTCCGATCACGGTCGAGAGCAAGAACCTCGACGAGGCCATCATCGAGGAACGCGGATTCAAGGGGGAACTCACGAGTTTCAGCGCCTTGGCCGCCCTGCTCAAAGGAAAGAACGAGAAGGGAGCGGAGGAAAAGACCTCCGACCCCAAAGCTGCCGACTCCAAAGCTACCGACTCCAGGGATCCCGAGACCAAAGCTGCCGGGACGAAGAGTCCTGCCCCCGGGAAGGAGAGCCCCAAGGGAGAAAAGGTCGCCAACAAGGATGTACCACAGGGCGCAGCCCAGGACGCAGAGTCCAAGAGTGAATCCCCGGGTGCGAACCCTCCCGAGGCAGGGGGCGCGGCCCCGGGCGCCAATCCTCCACGGGTAGAGGCCAAAGGCGCTACTCTACCTGAGGCAGAGGGCACGCCCCAGGGTACCACTCCTCCCGAGGCAGAGGGCGCGACCCAGGGCCCCCCCCAAGAAAGGAATTCGGTAGAGAGCGAGGCCGGGGCACAGACCTCGGAACAAGGCGCTCCCGAATCGTCCCCCCTGCCTCAAGGTGAAGAAAAGAAGAGCGAGGGAGACCCCGGACCGTTCGGGGATTCCTTCGTGGGTTAGGTCCATCTCGAATGAAAGCAAAAAGTCCCCCCCCCTCTATCCTCCTCGCCTTTTTGCTTCCTTCCCTTTGCCTGGGACAGGAAACCCATAGATCCTCCCCGCCCAAGGTGCCCGCCTGGCGTCTCTGGAGGGAGGACTTAAAACAGATCGAGGAGCAGCTTCCAAAGCTGCACAAGAACGCCTTCTTTCGGATCTCGGAGAAGGATTGGCGGACCCTCGTGAAGGAGTCCATCGAGCGCATCGGCCCGAAGACGGACATCCCCCACTTCGCCGCGGAGCTGCTCCGGGTCTGCTCGGCCATCGGGGATGGACACACACAGTTCGCCTGGCCTCAGGTGGGATTCGCCCAGGCTCCTCTTTCCTTCTTTTCTTTCGACGATGGAATCTTCGTCACAGCGTTTCCCGAGGACAAACCCTTGCTCAAGGGGGCCAAGGTCCTGAGTCTCCAGGGGCTTCCCATCGCAGAGGCCCTGAAAAGACTTCGGCCCTTCATTCCACCGGAGAACGAGGCCATCTTCCGTTCCCAGTCGGTGCACTTCTTGTCCATCCCCAGCTTGCTGCAAGCCTTTGGGATCGGAGATGACTCCAAGGTGCTCCGGGTGGGGATCGAAGCCAAGGGGAAAAAGGTCGAGGTCGCCCTCCCCAGCATCCCCTTCCGGCAAAAGCCCAAGGTTCCTTTCGCTTCGTCTTTTTCCAAGGTACCGGCCTTCATGGGTCCCCGGAAAAAGGATTACTCCTACTCCTTTCTGCAGGGAGGGAGAACTCTTTACTTCATCTACAACCGCTGCCGGAACCCCCGAGCTTTCGCCAAACTCGTGGCCACCATGCGCAAGGAAATCGGAGAAAAGAAACCCTCCAAGTTCATCCTGGATCTTCGGCGGAACGGTGGTGGGAGTTCCCTCGTCATCACCCCTCTCTTCGGACAGCTCCGAGTGAACCCCATCCTCAAAAAAGCGAAACGTTACTGCCTCATCAGCCGGAGGACTTTTTCGTCGGCCCTCCTCAACGCCACCGCGATGAAACAAAAGTATCGCGCAACCCTGGTGGGCGAGCCGACCGGAGGGAAGCCCAACCACTTTGGGGAAGTCCAACCTCTCCGCCTCAAGAACTCCCGGCTGACGGTGTATTACTCCACCAAGCACTTCAAAAGGGTTCCCGGGGATCCGGACTCTCTTGTCCCCGACGTGAAAATCCCCCTCATCTCCCGGGAGGTGTTTTCGGGCAAGGACCGTGCCCTCGACTTCTGTCTCCAAGACAAGCTCCAGAGGTAACCGGGTAGCTCATGCCCCTGGAATCCGGAAAAGGGCTGGACCGTGACTGAGCCCAAATGGGCGATCCTGATCCTGGCGGGGGGGAGGTCCAGGCGCATGGGCAGGGATAAGACGGGAATTCTGTTTGAGGGGAAACCCCTGCTCCGTCACCTCGTGGACCGCCTGGGGACCGAGCCCTGGACCCTCTTTGTCGCGGGGGGCGCGCAGGACCATGTCCTCCCCACTCTGCCCGACGAGGTCCTTGTCTTTCCCGACCCCGAAGAGGACCAAGGCCCCCTCGCCGCCTTCGCCGGCTTCGCCCCCAAGGCTCCCGCCTTCGACCGCGTCCTCGTCCTCGCCTGCGACCTCCCCCACTTCGCCAAACCCCATGCCCAGACCCTCCTCCGCCGAAGCGGGACACCCATTCCTGGCGAGGGCGCCCGGGCCTGGGTCCCGGTGGCGGCCGGGCGAAGGCAGGTGCTGGCAGGGGTTTACACGCCCGAGGCCTTCGCCGTGGCGGCCCGCCTCTTCGACCGGGGCGAACGCAGCTTGCAGCGGTTTCTGGATGCGATCGAGTTCGAGCTGCTGCCCCAGGAGCAGGAGAAGGCCTTCCTCAACTGGAACCGTCCAGGGGACCTTTAGCTTTCATTTCGCCTTCATTTCCGGACGTAGCGGCCGCCGGAGTGGCGGGCGAGGGCGGCGAGGAGGGGACTGTCCCGACCGATGGAGACGCAGTGCAGACGGAGGAGGCGCCCGCGGTTCCAGCGGGCGACCTCGCGCTTTAGACGGACGGGGTCTTTGACGGCGCCGGTGGTGGGCTCGCCATCGCTGAGGATGTAGAGGCTGTCCGTCTCCCTGTCGGCGAAGGCCAAGGCGAGGGCGTCACTCAGGTTGGTGGCGCCAAGGGGGGTGGCCTCGCGGATGAAGTCCAGGAGCTTTTTGCGGACGCCCCTCTTTCCCAGGGGGACCAGGTGTTTTGCGAAGGGGTGCACCTCGCTGTCGAAGAAGATCAGGTTGACCTTGGCCTCGCCCGGGAGTTTGGACAGCACACCGGCAAGCTCGCGGCGGGCGACCTGCATGCGGGTTTGCCCGGTGCCGGAAGCCTGGCGCATGGAGCCGCTCACATCCAGGACGAAGCAGACCCGGAGGCTGTTCACGGGGAGGCCATAGAAACGGGCGCTGGTCGCATCGCTGGAACCGGCATCTTGGCCCCTTTCGGGTGGGGGCGGCAGCTCGAAGTTCGCCCCGGCCTTGGCCCACCAGCGTTTCCAACCCTCGGGACGCAGGAAGAAGAGGCGGGTCAGAGAGTGCAGGGCGCTGGTCAGCTCCTCCCGCTCGCGCCCCTTGGCCTTGGCGAGGGCCTTGATGAGGGCGGGGAGGCTGGCCTTCTGCCTGAGGCCACGGGCCAGGCGGCAGGCTGCGATGCGGAGGCGCCAGTCGGAGGCGCGGAGGAGGTTGGGGATCAAGGCTCCAAAGGAGGCGAGGCGCTGCCGCGCGGCCAGGTCCAAGGCGAAGACGCGGACAGGAACCGGCCCCTTGAGGGCCAAATCGTGAAGGAGTGCCGCGAAGGTTCGCCGGAGGCCCGGGTCGCGGTCGCCGTAGGCGGCAAGGGACTCCAAGGCGTCGAGGCGGTCGCTCAGGGTTGCTCTACGGGCCTGTTCGAGGAGGACGGGCAGGGCGCTGGGATCCTTTCGCTCGACCAGGATGCGCAGGGCGACGCGGCGGAGCTTGGGGCTCGGATCTCGCAGGGCTTTTTTCAGCTCGGAAAGGACAGCCGCCTCGGAGGCCAGGATGCGGAGGGCGATGGATCGAAAGGTGGCGCTCTTGGCGCCCAGCAACTGCCGGGCCGCGATCAGGATCCCGGGACGCGCGCGCAGCGCCGCGAGGCCTTCGTCCCAGGCGAGTTCGGCCCGCAGGCCGCCACGCTCCAGAAGGTTCGCGAAGAGGGCCAGATCTCCCGGCCGCGCCACGGGAATCAGGGCAGCCAGGATGGAGCCCGCGACCCCACCTGGGAGACCGCGTTTTTTCCCCAGGGCGCGCAAGGCTTTGGCCGCGCCGTTGTCCCCGCGGGCTGCGTCCTGCCGGAGGGCCTCCACAGCGAGGGGGATATAACCATCCTTCCGGGCGCGCAACCGGAACACAGCGACATGCGGGGTATGCACCCCTCCCAACAGCCGCAGGACCTCCAACTGCCGGAGCGCGGGGAGGCGGGCCATCCCCTCGCGGAACAGCTTGGACGTCCGCACCCCCCGCTTCTCGCCGACCGCGACCAGGATGGCCTTTTGCACCTCCTGAAGCCGGGTTTCGGCAAGAAGGGCTTCCAGGACATCCACTCCCGGGCTCTCGCTCCGCCCGGCGAAGAAGCGCGCGGCCTCGAGGCGTGCCAGAAACCCCGGCCCCTTCTCCAACTTGGCCAACATCTCCCGAGCATTCCCCCCCTGGGGCACGAGGGTCCCCAGGAGAATCGGCGCGAGGGTGAAGAGGTGCAGACTCATTTCAAGGTTCGGCATCCAAGGGTCCATCGTATTTGGGGCGGTGCCGCGAGATCTTTTGGACCTTGGACTCCACCCGGGCGAGAAGACGCCGAGCGGGGGCCGCACCCTCGGTCATCCCAAGACAGGAGAGAAGAAGCTCCCGGATCTCCCCCCTGCTCCGCCATTCTCGCAGACTGTAGGCGAGGGCCGCAAGGTCCTTTACCCGCCGCCGCCCCCGCAGCGGCCGCCGGACGCGGGCGAGGTCGATGAGAATGGGTGTCCCCCATGGGCGGGCGGGGGGAATGAGGAAGTGGCAGGCGTAGAGGTCGCGGTGCTGGAAGCCGGCCTGGTGGAGGCGGCGGACGAGGGGGCCAAGCTCTCCGGTCCACCAGGGCTCGGGCGGTAGGTCACCCGCACGGAGCAGTTCGTCCAAGGGCGCTGCCCCCGGGATCTCGCGCATCAAAAAGGCCGATGGCCCCGCCACTCCCCTCGCCGTCCATACCGCCCCCAGGCCCTCGGGCACGGGAAGCCCCGCCTCCCCCAAGGCCTGGAGCCTGTCCCACTCCACGGCCGCCGGGGCAAGGCGCCGCGAGACCTTGCCCACACGACCGGCAAAGGGCTCGTAGACCTTGAGGATCACCCCCCCCAGGCCCTCCAATTCGGCTCTCTCCGTCCAACGGTGAGGGGTCCTCCTTAAGACTTCGCCCCCCAGACCCGAAAAAAGACGCTCAGGATCCAGGAGACCGGAGAGAGTGCGAAGTCCGCTTGCCATAGGCCCCACGCAAACAAGCCCGGAGGGAGATTCCGACACCTCGACTCTCTTCTTTTCGGATCCTTTCACTTTCCCTCTTTCAGCTGCTTGTGGACCTTATCCCAGGTGGATAGATTACCCCGCCTCAAATCAATCCCTGGACTTCCAAAGCAAAAAACCTCTGGACCCTTCGGTACTAGAAATCGTTGCACCGAGATGCCTGGAGGGGACAAGAAGGACGCTGTAGCGATGGCACAGCCAACGATTCAGAACGAAGAAAACCCTTACGAGGCGATGCTCTATCGCTTCGACGTTGCGGCGGAGAAACTCGGGCTCGACCCCGGCGTTTACAAGATCCTTAAGATCCCCGACCGGGAGATCACCGTCTCTGTGCCTGTCCAAATGGATGACGGGAGCCTCCAAGTCTTTCGGGGATTCAGGGTCCAGCATTCCATCGTGCGGGGGCCCGGAAAGGGAGGTGTCCGCTTCGCGCCCAATGTCAACCTGGACGAAGTCCGCGCCCTCGCGGCCTGGATGACCTGGAAATGCGCGGCTGTCAACGTCCCCTTCGGAGGCGCCAAGGGTGGTGTCATCTGCAACCCCAAGGAACTCTCGCGAGGGGAGCTGGAACGCCTGACCCGGCGTTACATGGCCATGATCATGGACATCATCGGCCCCGACCGGGACGTCCCCGCGCCCGACATGAACACCGATCCGCAGATCATGGCTTGGATGATGGATACCTACGCCATGCATCAGCGCCACGCCGAGTACGGGATCGTCACCGGCAAACCCCTCGAACTGGGCGGTTCCCACGGGCGCGTCCGGGCGACGGGCTACGGGGTCGGCCTCATGACCCGCGAAGCCTTGATCCGGCAAGGGATGGATCCCAAATCCTGCACCGGCGTCATCCAAGGAGCGGGGAACGTCGGAGGCGTTTCGGCAGATGCGCTCTACAACATGGGGATCAAGATTCTCGCCATCTCCGATGTCGACCAGACGATTTACAACGACAAGGGGATCGACATGATGGCTCTCAAGGCCCACCTCCGGGAGCACCGGGGTTCGCTCGAGGGTTTCAAGGGAGGCGAACGCCTGGATCCCCAGGCGGTACTCACCCTGGACGCCGACATCCTCGTCCCGGCCGCGACCGAGAACGTGATCACCAGCAAGAACGCGGCCGACATCAAAGCCAAGATCATCGTCGAGGGGGCCAACGGTCCCACGACTCCCAACGCCGACAAGATCCTCGAGGACAAGGGGGTCTTCGTCGTCCCCGACATTCTGGGAAACGCTGGAGGGGTGACCGTCTCCTACTTCGAATGGGTCCAGAACCGCCTCGGCTACTACTGGGACGAGCGGGACGTCAATGACCGCCTCGAAAAGATCATGGTGACCGCCTTCCAGGAGGTTTGCGGGATGGCCGACCGAGAGGGAACCTCGGCCCGCATCGGTGCCTACATGCTCTCCGTGGAGCGGGTGGCAGCAGTGCATAAACTTCGCGGAATCTACGCCTAAATTCCCAGGGAATGAGAGGGGTCCATCCCTCCTTCCTCCCCGAAGAGCCCGGAGGTTTCCGGGGAATTCCCTGGAAAAACGCCTAAATACGCCATTTTAACCCAGAAAAAATCCGCAATTTCCGGACCTGCGCTTGCATATAAAACCCACCCAAGCATAATCCCGCGCATGACACCAAATAAAACTGCAAGGCACGAACTGCTTCGAAAATTCCTCGAAAAAGGCCCCATCCGCAACCAGGAAGAGATGAGGCAGCTGCTCATCAAGGAAGGCATCGAAGTCAACCAGGCCACCATCTCCAGGGATATCCGGGAAATGGGCCTGATGAAAACCCCCGATGGCTACCTTCTCCCCGAACTGGCGGCGCTGCGCCGGAACCGACCCATCGGCAAGATCAGCTTGGGGATGATTTTGAGCATTCAGGATGCCGCCAACATGGTTGTGGTCAAAACCCCTCCCGGCCTCGCCCCGCCCACCGGCATCGCCCTGGACCGGCTTGGGCTCGAGGAGATCATCGGCACAGTCTCGGGCGATGACACCGTCTTTATCGCGACCCCCAGCCCCGAAGCTGCAAGGCAACTCTGCGAAAGGCTGGAGAAGGAATCCGCCCTGTGATTCGGATGCTTCGAGCCAGCCAGAAAACATCATGACCTCGCACCAACCCACAAGGCCTCCGGCCTGACCGATGTCTCCGCCCAAAAAGAGGGTCGCCGTCATCGGGGCCGCCGGATTCACCGGAAAGGAATGCCTCCGGCTCCTTGAGGGACACCCTTGTGTCGAACTCGCGGCGGTCATGAGCGCCCGGGACGAGGAGCGGCCCCCCGTGGCGCTCCGGGGCGCTCTCCACGAGGCCCCACTGGCCCCGCTGGACCTGTCCGCCCTGGAAGGCCTCGACGCAGTGTTCCTCGCGACTCCCCACGAGCGGGCCGCACAGCTCGCCCCCGCCCTGGTGGAGAGGGTGTCCTGCACCATCGACCTCTCGGCCGCCCACCGGCTCAAGGATCTCTCCGCCTACCCGCGCTACTACGGCTTCGAGCATCCCCACCCCGCACTGGTGGAAAAGGCCATCTTCGGGCTCAGCGAGCAGGCTCCCGCCCTCGCCCAGGCCGCACAGCAGCTGGCTGGAACCGGGGAGGCCGGAGCCCCCGGGCAAAGAATGGGTGTCCTGCTTGCAAACCCCGGGTGTTATGTGACCTCGGTTTGCTTGCCGCTGCTGCCGCTGATCCGGGAAGGGATGGTGGATCTCGAGGGGGACCTGATCCTGGACTGCAAGTCGGGAGTCTCGGGGGCGGGCAAGAACCCCGGCCCGGGAACGCACTTTGCTTCGGTTCACGAGGATTTCCGGGCTTATGGGATCGGGACGCACCGGCACGAGCCTGAGATTCGGGAGACCCTGGGAACGGAGCGGGCCTTCTTCGTGCCGCATCTGCTCCCCGTCTTTCGCGGCATCTTGAGCAGCATCCACCTGCGGCCCGCCGCGGGCCTGGGAGTGGGGGACTTGCGGGAGAAGCTCCGCCAGAGCTACGCAAAGAGCGCCTTCGTCCAGGTGCTCGCCGAGGACGAGGGCGCCCCCTGCCTGAGCGAAGTGCAGGGAACCAACCTCTGCCGGATCGCCGTCCTCCCCCACGGGGAGCGCTGCGTCATTGTTTCGGTCCTCGACAACCTCATCAAGGGAGCGGCCGGGCAGGCCGTGCAAAACTTCAACCTCCTCATGGGCCTGGAGGAGAGCGCGGGGCTCCCCCGGGGGAGCGCCCTGCCGATGCTGGAGGGCTGGCGATGAGGACCTGCATCAAGCTGGGCGGCGCCCTCCTGGAGACCGCTGAAGGAAGGCGGAGAATCGGTGCGGCCCTGCAAAAGGCGAAGGAGGAGGGTGAAACCCTGCTCCTGGTCCACGGCGGTGGCCGTCAGCTCGCGGCGCTGGCCTCCAGGCTCGGCCTCGAAGAAAAGCGCCACCAAGGCCTGCGCATCACCGATGCCGAGACGGCCCTCGTCGCCACCTGGGTCCTCACGGGTGAGGTCAACAAGGCCCTGGTTCGAAGCCTCGTCGCGGCCGGGCTCCCCGCCGTCGGCCTCTGCGGCGCCGACCTGGGGCTCTTCCACCCCCGGCGCAAGCGCCTCCCCGGTGTGGATCTCGGCTTCGTCGGCGAGCTTCACAAGGAGGACATCCATGCAGGGGCCCTGAGCCCTCTCCTGGAGGCGGGCCTTGTCCCGGTCCTCGCCACCCTGGGACCCGAGAAGGGCGGCGACCCCGAGGCCCCCCTCCTCAACGTCAACGCCGACGAAGCCACGGGCCCCCTGGCCGCCGCGGCGGGCATGGACCGCGTCCTCTTTCTCACCGATGTCGAGGGGATCCGCGGGGAGGACCAAGAGTACATCGCGCGCACCGATCGCACCCACATCCAGGAACTCTGCGACAAGGGCGTGATCTCCGGCGGGATGCTGCCCAAGGTGCGGGCCGCCCTCGCCGCCCTGGATGCGGGGATCCCCAGCGTGCGCATCCTCTCCGGCAAGCTGCCCGACCCCATCCAGGCCGCGAACCAGGGAAAAGGCACCGAGGTCCGAGCATGAAGGAACAAAAAGGAAAAAACGCGGACCTTGGCCCCAAGATGGCAAGGAGACGGGTCCATGAGCGGAACCCAGGGCCGGACGCCAGGGTCCCCAGCTACCGAAGGCTCCCTCTGCGCTTCACGCATGGCGAAGGCGCGCGGCTCTATGACGAAGAGGGGAAGGCCTACCTCGACTTCCTGAGCGGCCTCGGGGTCACGGCCCTGGGCCATGCCCACCCCGGCCTGACAGAGGCCCTGCGCGACCAGGCCGGCAAGCTCCTCCATGTCAGCAATCTCTACGACGAGCCCTTGCAGGCCCGCTGCGCCGCCCGGCTCACCGAGGCCTGCGGGCTCGACCTGGTCTTCTTCTCGAACTCGGGAGCAGAGGCCAACGAGTGCGCGCTCAAGATGGCAAGGCGCTACCAGCACAACCGGGGCGAGACCGGGCGCAGAGCCTTTCTCGCCCTCGAACGATCCTTTCACGGGCGCACGATGGGCGCCCTTTCGGTTACCGCGAACGAGGCCTACCGGGCCCCTTTCGCACCGTTGATTCCCGACGTGCAGTTCGTCCCACCGGATGATGTGCACGCCCTGGAAGGCGCTCTTGCGACCGAGGCCTTCGCAGCCTTGATCCTCGAGCCCATCCAGGGTGAGTCCGGCGTCCACCCCCTGTCCAAGAGCTACCTCGAGACGGCGCTCAATCTCTCTCATGGGACAGGAACCCTTTTGGTGATTGATGAGATCCAGACGGGGGGTGGGCGCACGGGCTCTTTTCTTTCCTGCCAGCAGGCAGGGGTCCAACCGGACATCGTCACCCTGGCCAAGCCGCTCGCCGGCGGGGTCCCCATCGGGGCGACGGTGGCCCGGAGAGAAGTCGGGGAGAGCCTGCAGCCGGGCGATCATGGTTCCACCTTCGGGGGCAACCTCCTGGCCTGCCGTGGAGCGCTCTTCTTCCTCGAAGAACTTTTCGACCGGGGCCTCCTGGTCCGCGTGCGAAAAGCCGGGGAACGCTTCGAAAAAGGTCTCAGGGACCTCGCCAAGAAACACAAGACGATCCGCGACGTTCGTGGTCAGGGCCTCATGCTCGCCATCGACCTGGACCAACCCTCCGCGCCCGTCAACGAACGCCTCCTCCAAAGCGGCCTCCTGGCGAACTCCCTCGCCGAAACAGCCCTTCGTTTCCTCCCCCCTTTCATTGTTCAAGACGAGGAGATTGACGAAGCCCTCGACCTCCTGGACCAGTCCCTTTGATTCCTTGCCCAAAATGAACCTAGAAGAAATTCAAGCTCTGAGCGTTTCCCATTTGATCTCCATCGCCGACCTCTGCCTGGAGGACGTGCAGAAGATCTACACCGTGGCCGAATACCTCAAGGCCAACCGCGCCACGGCCCCCAAGGGCCTTGCCGACAAGCGCCTCGCGATGATGTTCGAGAAGGAATCCCTGCGAACGCGCGTGACCTTTGACGTGGGGATGCAAGACCTGGGCGGCAGCGCGGTCTACCTCGACTACCAGGAGGTCCGCCTCGGTGCGCGGGAGTCCATCAAAGACGTCTCGCGCAACATGAGCCGCTGGATGCACGGCATCGTCGCCCGGACCTACCGTCACCGCACCGTCCAGGACCTCGCCAAACATTCCGAGATCCCCGTGGTCAACGGGCTCACCGACTACCTGCATCCCTGCCAGGGGCTGACGGACTTCTTCACCTTGACCGAGGTTCTCGGCTCCGTGAAGGGGCGCCGCTTCGCCTACGTCGGCGACGGCAACAACACCTGCCACTCGCTGATCCACGCCGCCGCCCTCCAGGGCTGCCACATCAGCGTCGCCTCGCCCGAGGGTTACGAGCCCAACAGCCGCGTCGTCAACCAGGCCATGCGCATGGCCCAGGAAAGCGGCTCCGAAATCCGCATCATGGACAACCCCAGGGAGGCCGTGGCCGGAGCGGACTGCGTCTACACCGACGTATGGGCCAGCATGGGCCAGGAGGACGAGACCGAGGAGCGGGCGGAGATCTTCAGTCCTTACCGGGTGGACGCCGCGCTGATGTCCAAGGCGGCGAATGAAGCCATCTTTTTGCACTGCCTCCCCGCCCACCGAGGAGCGGAGGTCACCTCCGAGGTCATCGACTCCCCCTACTCCAAGGTCTACCAGAACGCCGAGAACCGCCTCCACATCCAAAAGGCCATCCTCTATCTCCTCATGCGCGATTGAGCGCTCCTCAGGATGGGTCGAGGTCCTGGGGAATGAGGGATGCCATCGCGCCGTCCTGGGGCCGGCCGTGGACGAGGAGGCGGTTGCGGAGAACGCCTTCGAACTGGGCCCCCAGCTTTTCGGCGACCCTCCGGCTCGCGCGGTTGGTCACGGCGGCCAGGACCTCGACCCGCAGGGCACCCAACTCCCGGAACGCGAACTCGACCAGGAGACGTGCGCTTTGGGTAGCGAGACCCGTGCCCTTCTCCGCGCTTGCGACCCAATAACCGAGGTTGAGGATGCGGTAGGCCCGGGAGACCATGTTGAGGCCCACTCCGCCCAGACACCTCCCATCCTCCTTGGAGAAGATCCCAAAGTGAAAGGCATTGCCCTGATCCCAGAGCTGGGGAACATCCTCGACGAATTCCCTGGCTGTCTCGAGGGAATAGTCCGGCACCGCCCAGGGCAGAAATGGTGAGAGGTCGGGGAGCGAAGCCTGGACCGCCTCGAAGAGCCGCGACCCGTCTCGGACAGGAGAAAAAGGCCTCAAGACGAAGTTCCCACCCTCAAACCGGCAGCTCTCAAAAGCAACCCGCTTGGGAAAGGGTTCTTGCGCTGTTTCCGTCTCGCTCATCCGAACCTTCCTTCCTACCTTCCCTTGGGTCTGAGGAGGAAGCCATTGTGAACCTCGACCCAGTCAAAACCAAGGCGCAAGCCTTTCAAGAAAAAAGCACGTGAAGGGTGAGCGCCCTTGGCCTTCAGCCATCGGAGCCCTCCCTCGCTCAGGAGGATGGGGGGAGGAGAGGCCTCTCCCTTGGTCTGAGTTCGAAAGCGCTGCACCAGGGCCAGGGCCTGGTCGGGCGGGAGGGCATCGAGGCCCAGCTCTCGCAGGAACCAAATCTGCGATTTGCGAAAAGCGTGGATCCCACCCAGAAAGACAGGGTCGGGAAGCCACTCGGCCAGGACGAGGAGCGGGCCTTCTTGTGCTTCCAGCGCCCCGAGGGAGTTCGCCTGCGTTTGGAAGGGCCGCTTGTCGTGGACCTTCACCCAGGAGATCCCACCAACCAGGCCCAGGACGACAAGGATGCCCAGCGTCCGCTTGGAGAGACTCTTTCCCCCCAGGTAGGCCGCGGGGATCACAAAGGGGAGAAAGTAGGCGCCGTACTCGACGAAACTGCCCAGGAGGAGGAAGGTCACCAAGGTGACCAGGCCCAGGCCGACCAGGAGGCTGCGGAGGAGTGGCCGGTCGGCCTTCTCGCGCCAGGCGAACAGGAAAGCGAGCGAGACCGGGAAGGAGGGAAGAATCCACTCCTTGACGGGGGTCAGAAACAGATAGGGGATGTCCTCCGGCTTGCGCCGCAAAAAGGGCTCCATGGCCCAATAGAGCCCGGTGGGAAGGCCCTTGACGAAGCCCACAAAGCCGACCCCCGTGGAAAGGGGATGAGAAGCCGGAGGGGTCGCGGGGAGGAGGTCCAAAAGCCGAAACCCCCACCTGGTCAGCGCCGCCGCCCCTCCGTAGGCGATCCCGAAGAGTATGGCCCGCCCCAGGCGCCGCTTCCCATCGCGGCGCCCATCGGCCAGGTCCCGCTCCCTCGCCCAGGCGTCCATCCAGAGGAGGTAGAAAGGCATGAGGATGTGCATGGACGAATGGGCGAAGGAGGCGAAGCCACAGGCGAGAGCCGCCAGGAGAAAGCGTGCGCCACCCCCCTCGCGGGCCGCCCAGGTCGCCGCCCAGAGCCCAAGAACCGCGAAGGGCAAAAAGACGCCATGGACCTCGATCACGGTGGCGAAGAACAGGACATTGGGTGTCCCCCCAACAAGCAGGGCACAGAGGGAAGCGCGCCAGCGGTCCAGGCCGAGGGAGAGGAAAAAGCGATGAGAGAGCAGCACCGCAGCCGCCATCCCGATCCCGCTCATCCCGCCGAGGATCGCAAAGGGCCGCAGCCCCAGGGGCGCGAGCAAGCGGGACAGCCATTGGGCGAGGATGTCCGGAAAGGGGTGGAGGATGGAGGCGGGCGAAAAGCGGGCGAGGCGGAGGGCCATGTTGTGCCCGTCGAAGAGATAAAAGGTCTCTTGCCGGAGACTCAGGTAGAGCGCCAGGAAGAGGAGGCCCAAAACAAGGCTGTCCCCCCATGCCTTGTCCCGGGCCTTGTACCCCGATTCCGCGGTCTGCGCTGTGGGAGCCATGGGGGAGAGTTTAGCCCCTTGGATTCATGATCTCGAATCCACCCGGCTAGCCGAGCTGGGGGAAGAGGAGGAGGCAGTTGAGGATGAGGATGACCAGGGCGACCCGGACCCAGGCGGAGAGGGCGTAGCGCTCGAGTTCCTGGGGGGAGGGTTTGGCGGAACGGGCGAGGTGCCAGGGGACGAAAACGACGGCGAGGGCCGAGCCCAGGCATTTGACGAGGTTCCAAGTGAGATCGGCGACCTCGAGGCCCCCTGTGAAGACAGGGGCGAAGGAGAAGAAGTCCCCCCCTCGCACGGACCAGTTCGCGAACCAGGCCCCGTAGATAGCGGCGATGGAGCTGAAGCCCACGAGGAGGGGGAGGGCGACCAGGTTGGCCCAGAGCACGGGGGAGAGGAACTCGGCCCGGATGGAGCGACGCAGCCCCCGGAAGGCCGCGAACTGCCCGTCCCGGGACATGGTGGCGACGCGGAGCAGGAGGCCCGAGACCGCCGGGGCCGCGTAGAGAAGGCTGGCGACAAGGGGGAGCAGGACGCTGAGGAGCACGGTCCCGGCCCCTTGCTTGAGGACGGTGTCCAGGGAGCCATGGAGGGGGTCCTCCCGCTGGACGAAGTAGAGGGCGATGGCCCCCAGACCGAAACCCGCGACGGCGAGAAAGGGGACGAGGCGGAGGGTCTGGGCTGCGGCCGCCTTGAGGCAGAGCCCGAGCCGCTCGGGGACGAGGGCGAAAAGCAGATCGAACAACGTGGTCAACAGGCCACCCACCCAGAGGAGGGGGCGCTGCAGGGGCGGAGGGATGCGGAGCTTGGGGAGACTGCGAGGGGATCCCCCCGGGAGCTTGCCGTCCCAGTCGGAAGCTGGGAGTTTTTGGATCCCGCCGTCACCTCCCAGCAGGAGGACCTGGTCCACAACCTCGGCGCAGGCGTCCAGGTCATGGGAAATCAGAAGGAGGCAGAGTCCCCGGCTCTCCTGCCTGAGATGGGCGAGGAGGTCGAGCATCTCGGCGGTTGCGGCTGGATCCAAACCCGCCGTCGGCTCGTCCAGCACCAGGAGGTCGGGCTTGCCGGCGAGGGCACGGGCGAGGGCGACCCGCTTCCGCTGGCCGCCGGAGAGCATGGACACCCACTCAGGGGGTTGGGGCAGCCCGACCATGTCCAGCAATTCCCTGGCCCGCTCCTCGTCCCCCCCGCAGACGAGGGCCACGTTCTCGAGCACGCTCAAATCGTCCCAGAGCCCCTCGTCCTGGTGCACGGTGATCACGACCGCTTTGCGGCCCTGCCGCCCGTGGACCTCGAGCTTGCCCTTGAGAGCCCAGCTCGCGTCCTGGGGGTCCAATTCCCCGCAAAGCACTCTGAGGAGGCTGCTCTTCCCCGACCCGCTCGGCCCCGCGAGCAGGTAGAAACAACCGCGGTACAAGTCCAGCTCCAACTCCTCGAGAATCCACTGCACCCGGTTCCCCTGGCGGTATCCAAAGGAGAGGCCCCGCGCCTCGACCACGGCGGACGGAGCGGCCTTCATTTGCCCGGCCTGAAAACTTCGGGAACCTCCGAAAAGGACACCCATTGCCTGGATCCCGGTTTGGCCTTCTCCATGCCAATCAGGCCGATGTACCGGGGACCTTTTTGCAGGAGCTTTCCCTTCTCCTGCTTATCCAGGTCCAGGGAAGCAGGTTTGACCTTGGTCGAGAAGTCCAGGTAGAGGGCGGGTTTCTTGAGATGCAGCCTGGTCCCCCCGCCCTGCACTTCCAGGACCGCGAGATCGTCCTTGGGGGACACCCATACTCGGCGGACGGGAAGGATGCGCCCATCCCCGAGTTGGACCCGGATCCGCTCCTCGGCGATCTGGATGCTGTCGAAAAAATTTCCTTCCAGGATGTAGCTGCCGTCCACCAGGCTTCGGGGACAGAGGACGAAATGATCCGGACCGCGGCGGTAGAGAATCCCCTTCCCCTCCTCCTCGATGGGGTCATCCTTGAAGAGATCCTTCTCCACCGCCCGGTAACGGACCTCGACGACAGGGTCCAGCCACTTGCCCAGCTCCTTGGGGGGCTCGGGCCGGTTCCCCTTGGGGAGGGGAAGGATCCGGGGGAGGGCTTTGGGGGGCTCGGTCTCCGCCACAAAACGCTGCCCATCCGAAGCGGGCAGGGAGCCGGGGCTGCCACCCCCAAGAGCCAGCGCCGGTTGGAGGATGGCGGCGAGGTTGTCCACCGTGGCGCCCGTCAGGAGGTTGCCCCGGAGGATGGGGCGGGCGACCCAGACCTTGCTGTCCTCCTTGACGACCGGACGGTAGGTCCGTGAGACCCGAAACTCCACGAGAACCGCCCCTCCCCCCTCCTGCAGGCGAACCGAGCGGACTTCTCCGATGTTGAGCCCGCGAAAGCGCACCGGCACCCCAGGCCGCAGCCCGAAAGACTCCGCGAGTACCACGGTCGCCAGCAAGTCCCCCGTCTTGGGATCCTCGAGCCGGCTCTCCGCAAGAGACTTGGGAGGACGCTCCAGGCCGAGCAGCTCCGAACCCTGCGGGAGCAGCTTTCCTCCTCCCGGGCAGCGGATCCTCAGATAGCTCTCCCGGATCAGGGTGTCGAGCCCCGACAGTTCCCCCGCCCAACCGACCATGCGCGGCCGAACGATCCAGACCTGGGTGCGCGAGGACATCAGGACCCGGGCCTCCTGGAGCAAGTGCAGGGTCACCCGCACCCGCTCGCCTCCCTCGTCGAGATGCATGCGACCCACCTTGCCCACGACAACACCCCGATACTTGACCTGGGAACCAGGTCGAATCCCCTGCGCGCTCTTGAACAGAACATGCATGGGAAAGCGGTCCTTCCCCGCCTTTTCTCCCATGGCGACCAGGATTTGCTGCAGGCCAAAAGCCAGGGCCAGCAGAAAAGCGAGGCCGAGCAGGTATTGAATTTTCCGTGCGCTTCGGGGGTCTCTCATTCCAAACTCCAATCCGGGGCGGGAGAACGTGATCGCCAGTTTACGGAAGGTCCGCCCGATGATTCAGGAGAAAGATGGGAAGGAAACCTGTAGGATCCTCCCAGCTGTTCGTCTTTTCCTGATGGCATAGGCACTTCCGCTCAGGCCGCCATCACTGTACCAAGCACTTTAGCGAGGCTCCTTCGATGCCTTCCAGATCGCTTTGTTCCCTCCTCGCCGTCCTTACAGGAGCTCTCGCCCTGTCTTCCTGCTCGAAGGACTCCGAACCCCTCTCCCCCGAGATGCGGGAGGCCTTCAGGGCCAAGGCCAAGGTCACCACCGAAGCCTTCGTCGAGACCTTGGGGGCGGCCCTCAAGGCGGCCCTCAAGGAGGGCGGGCCCAGTCACGCCATCGAGGTCTGCGCCAAAGAAGCCCCCAAGATCGCCGGTCGCTTTTCCACCGACGGCATCCAGGTCCATCGCATCGGCACCCGTGTGCGCAACCCCCACAGTGGAACCCCCACCCTCGATGAGCGGGAACTCCTGCAAAAGCTCTCCCCCACGAACCCCGACATCCTCGAGCCGGTCAACGGCAAACTGGTCTACCTCCGCGCGATCTACATCTCCAAGCCCCTCTGCCTCAAATGCCACGGCGGCCCCAACGACATCGCCCCCCAAACAAGGGAGACGCTCGCCCGACTCTACCCCGACGACAAAGCGACGGGATACAAGATGGGAGACCTGCGGGGCGCCTTCGTCGTTCGGGCCAGGTAGGAGACTGGGTTGGAAGTCTGTCGGACTCGACCCTAGCCCTTACCCCTCCTACCGCTAGCTGCTCAACCAGAGAGAGTAGGAAACCATCTGGAGAGAGCCAATCAAAACGAATGTCTGCAATACAAGTGCGAACATGTTGATTGCCAAAGGCTGTTTGCCCCTGATGCCCTTGTGGAAGTCAATGGCCAAGGTGTCCACCGCAAGCAACACAATGATGAGAAAGGAGCAAAGATAACAATCGTCAAATACCTGTCCGATCGTGGGCTCCCCATCCAATGGCCTTAACCCAGGTACCCCTGCTAGGTACACCCACAGGGTTAGCAGCCACCAAAGAAAGGCGAAGATTAGCGACCACAGCGCCGGCCACCTCATGGATTTGAATGAGCCCAATGGATCTTTCTCTCGGCGTTGTCTCATTTTGCATCTTCCAGTGAAACGATCGATTCAACGGACCTGTAGAGAGCCTTCTTGCCCAATGATCCCAGATCTCTCATTCCTTTGATGGCCGGGGAGGGTCCCAGAATGCATTCCTGAATAGGGGCTTTTTCAATCATGGTTGGGGAAGGGAAGAGAATGCAGCGAAGGACTCTCCTGTAAAGCTCGGTTTCTGGACTCAAGAATAATCCTTGCTGGAGGTTTCGGAAAGAGCGGCTTCTGCAAAGAAGAATAAAACTCGGGCTGCAGGTCCAGGGTTCCCACGTGTCACAGGGCATTCACCGAGAGAAGAGACGGGATTGGTGCTGGAGGTAACCCAAGGACGGCTCGGGCGACCTCGGAATCCACCAAGGGTTTTGGCCGACTTCGCCGAAGGCGCCTGAGGCCAAAGCCCTTGGTGGATTTCGAGCCGAGCGGAAAAGGGGAGAACCCGGCCGGGAGGAGAAGAGGGGTACGAAGGCCGGGAGGAGAAGAGAGGCACTAAGGCGGGGCGGAGAAGGGGGACTAAGGGCGGGCGGCTCAATCCGACCGTCTGCTAGGCGAGGGCCTCTCTCCAAAGCGCGATCTTTTGTTCCCGCCTCATCGCGGCGAAGGCGGGGCTCGTAGAGGGAAGCCGTCGCATGGAGAGCGGTCCCTTGGGCCAGACCAGGCCCGGGAGCACGAGTCTGCGGAACAGCTCCTCCGCCTTGGCCCCGTTGAACAGGATGCGGTCCAGGCAGGGAGAAGCCCGCAGCAGCCCGGCCAGGTCGTTGGGTTCGACCGCGCGCATCGAGGCGTCGCTGCTCTTGTTCCGGAGGCAGACCCGGGCTACGTCCCAGAGGGCGATCCTGGACCGGCGCAAACACTCGGCCCGCTCGAGGTAGGGCAAGGCCGGATCGAAGCCCAACACCTCTCCCATCATCGGCCAGAAAAGGTTCTGCCGATGCCCATAATACTGCCCCAGCTCCGCCGACCGGACGCTGGGCATGGACCCCAGAACGAGGACCCGAGCGTCCTCCCGCCAGATCGGAGGGAAACTCGAGAAGGCCTGGAGGCCCCCCTCCCCGCCTTCCCCCCGGGGACCCTCCGCGTCAGCCGAGGAGGGTCTTGGCTCGCTGGACGACATGGGCGGGCGTGAATCCGAATTCCTCGAAGAGCCGCTCCGCCGGTGCAGAAGCCCCAAAGCGGTCCAGCCCGATCACCGCTCCCTTGTCCCCCAGCACCTGATACCAGGGCATGGGGCTCGCGGCCTCGACGGCAAGCCGCGGAACCTCGGAGAGTAAAACCTCCCGCCGGTAACTCTCCTCCTGGCTGAGGAAGAGATCGAGCGAAGGCACGCTCACCACGCGGACCGGGACACCGTCCTTTTCGAGCTGCTTGGCCGCCTCGAGCGTCAGGGAAACCTCGGAGCCCGAGGCCAGGAGGACGAGCGCGGGGTCCTGGGAGGGCGGATCCAGGAGGACATAGGCACCCTTGGCCAGGCCATCGGCCCTGGCGTAGAGGCTGCGGTCCAGGGCGGGCAGCTTCTGCCTGGTGAGCACGAGGGCCGTAGGCCCGTCGCTGCGGAGGAGGGCATGCTTCCAAGCCTCCCCAGTCTCGGCGGGATCACAGGGCCGAAACACCCGGACCCCGGGGATCAGCCGCAGCGCGGCGATGTGCTCCACGGGCTGATGCGTCGGCCCATCCTCCCCCAGCCCGATCGAGTCATGCGTAAAAACATAGATGGCGGGGAGCTTCATCAGGGCGGCCAACCGGATCGCAGGCTTCATGTAGTCGGAGAACACCAGGAAGGTCCCTCCATAGGGCCGCAGGCCCTTGTGCAGGAGCATGCCGTTCATGATGGCCCCCATCCCATGCTCACGGATCCCGAAGTGGAAGTTGCGTCCCCCCAGGCTCCCGGCCTCGAAGTCTGGGACACCCTTGAGCTGGGTATTGTTGGACGGACCGAGGTCGGCCGATCCCCCCACAAGCTCGGGAATCTTGGGGGCCAAGGCGTTCAGCACGGTCCCGGAAACCGAGCGCGTCGCGAACTTGCCGACCTCCTCCGAGAAATCGGGCAGGGACTTCTCCCAGCCCTCGGGCAGCTGCCCGGACTCGCAGCGCAGCAGCTCCTCGGCCTCGGCGGGATAGGCCTTTTGGTAGGTTTTGAATTCCTGTTTCCAGCCCTCCTCCAGGTCCTCCCCCCGCACCAGGCAGTGTCTCCAATGCTCCAGGACCTCCTCCGGGACATAGAAGGGCTCCTCCCACTCCCAACCCAGGTTCTCCCGGGTCAAACGGACTTCCTCTTCACCAAGGGGCGCCCCATGGGCGGCCGCCTTGTCCTGCTTGTTCGGACTCCCATAGCCGATGTGGGACCTGACTCGGATCAGGGAAGGCCTGAGCAGTTCAGCCCGGGCCGCCTCGATCGCGTCGTCCAGGGCGTTCAGATCGTTTACATCCTCCACGGAGATCACGTGCCAGCCATAGGACTCGAAGCGTTTCTCCACGAGATCGCCGTCGGCCAGGGAGCGGCTCCCCTCGATCGTAATCTCGTTGTCGTCCCAGAACCCGATCAGCTTTCCGAGCTTGAGATGTCCCGCCAAGGAGGCCGCTTCATGCGAGATCCCTTCCATCAGATCTCCATCCGAAGCCACAAAATAGGTGTGGTGATCGACCACGTAGTGGCCGGTTCGATTGAACCGCGTCGAGAGATGGGCCTCGGCGACCGCCATCCCCACAGCCATGCCCACGCCCTGCCCCAGGGGCCCGGTGGTCGTCTCCACTCCCGGAGTATGGCCATACTCGGGATGCCCCGGCGTCTTGCTCCCCCACTGCCGGAAGTCCTTGATGTCTTCGAGGCTCAAGTCGTAACCGCTCAAATAGAGCGTACTGTAGAGAAGCATCGAAGCGTGCCCGCAAGAGAGCACAAAGCGATCGCGACCCGCCCAGTCGGGGTTTTTGGGATTGTGCCGGAGGTGACGCGTAAAAAGAATGTAGGCGAGTGGGGCCAGCGCCATCGGCGTGCCGGGGTGCCCCGAGTTCGCCTTCTGCACCGCGTCCATCGAGAGGATTCGGATCGCGTCGATCGAAAGCTTCTCGACCCGGGAAGGCTCAAGAGCAGAGGATTCGGAGTTCACGGTTTCGTTCATAGCCCGTATCTGGTGAAGACCTCGACTGGAATCAGTCTTTCAATTTGGGATCGAGAGCGTCCCGGAGGGCGTCTCCCACGTAGTTGATAGAAAGCGTCAGGATGAAAAGCATGCCCCCGGCAGCCGCCAAAGGCCACCAGATGCCACGCATCAATTCGTTCTTGGCGATCGCAATCATGCTTCCCCAGGATGGCTCCTTATCCACCCCGACTCCAAGGAAGGTGAGGATCACCTCGGTCTTGATCGCGATCACGAAGGTGAGCGAGAAGCTGATAATGACCAGGTGGAAGACATTGGGGAGGACGTGTTTGAAGAGGATGCGGAATTGGCCGAAGCCCAAGGAACGGGCGGCCTGCACAAAATCCAGCTCCCGCACCTTCATCGTCTCGGCCCGAACCAGGCGGCAGAGAGAGACCCAGGAGGTCATCCCGATCACCAGGATGATGTTGAACAAGCCCAAGCTCACATAGTTCGCGAGAAAGGACTCCCGATACGCCGTCGCGAAGCCCCCCTGTTTCAGGATAAAGGCGAAGGCCAACATCAAAAGGAGGTAGGGGATGCTGGCCACGGTCGAATAGATGTAGACCACCAATCCATCCACCCATCCCCCGAAGAAGCCCGCCAAAAGCCCCAGGGTCATGCCGATCAGAACCGACAGGATCCCCCCAAAGGTCCCCACGAGAAAAGCGACCTTGCAACCATGGTAGACCCGAAGCAGGACGCTGCGCCCGCTCCAATCCAGTCCGAAGAGGGCCAGCGGAAAGGCCCTGCTGGTCGGTGGCGCGTGGCTTTCGGGAAAGTCGAGGCCCAACTCGGCGAGACTCTTGGCATAGGTCGCCTCATCCCCTTGCACCAGTTCGACCACCTGGGCCGAGAGAGCGAGAAGAAAAAAGGTCCCAAAGACCATCAAGAAGAACATGGCGAAGCGGTCCTTCTTGAACCGCCTCCAGGCTTCTTGCCACGGCCCACGGACCTCCAGCTCAAGCTCTCCTGCCTCCTGGGCACTCTCCAACAAGGCTCCCTCGCTACTCATGAGAGTCGAATCCTTGGATCGAAGTAGGCATAGAGCACATCGCTCAGGATATTGAAGAGAACGAACATGACAGTCCCCAACATGGTGAAGGCTTTGATGACCGGAAAGTCGGAATTCTGGATCGCTGTGTAGAGAGTGCTCCCCAGGCCCGGGATCCCGAAAAAGATCTCCAGGAGAAAGGAGCCTGTGATCAGGAAGGGGACCGTGATCACCAGCCTCGTGATGATGGGGATGGAGCAGTTTCGGAGCACATGCTTGAAGAGGATACGGTTTTCGCTCAAACCCTTGCTCCTCGCCGTGCGGACATAGTCCCGGCCGATCTCCTCAAGGGCGACCGTGCGGAAGTACCGAAGGTCCTGCCCCACCGAGAGGAGCACCCAGATCAGGAGCGGCAAGGCGATGAACCGCAGAGCCCCCCAGCCATACTCATAGCCCCAGATCGGAAAGAGCTTGAGCTGATCCGCAAGGAGCCACTGGAGGACCAGGATGTAGACCAGAGAACTGATACTGATCCCGGCGATGGCCGCCATCGTCATGAACCGGTCGAGCCATCCTCCCCGGTGGTAGGCCACCAGCAGAGCGAGCGCGATGGAGAGAATGGCCCCGGTGAAAAATGCCGGGATCGAGAGGCTCAGAGTCGGCCCCACCCCACGCAAGAAAATCTTGCGCACCGGTGTGTTGTCATTCCACGACTCCCCGAAATCCAAGGTCACAGTCTGCACCAAAAAATCCCCGTATTGGGCGACCAGGGGCTTGTCCAGCCCCATCTGTTTCGCCAGGGCCTTGCGCTGGCTCTCCTTGGCCGCCTTCCCCAACTTGATGGAGACAGGATCCCCGGAAGCGACATTGAAGAGCAGCATGGTGATGAGAGCGACCCCCAGCAGGACCGGGATATTGTAGAGCAACCTCTTGATCACAAAGCCGATCACCGGTCCCCTCCCCCAAAGGCTTTGTTCCATGCAGCGACCTTCTTCTTCCGCAGGGCGAGGTCTACATCCAAATAGCGCCAGAAATGGTAGGTCACCTGAGTGTATTTCATCCCCTTGAGCCAGGGCTGCCGAAGGACCCTGCGAAGACGATGGACCCGGGGAACCCAGGGCACCTCCTCCGCGACGATTTTGGCCATCTCCTGGTAGATTCGAGTCCGTTCGGGAGAATCCCACATGGTCAGGGCCTTTTCATAGAGCCGGTCGAAGCGGGCGTTGTGAAAGTTGGCCGCCCCGGGACCGGGAGAAGCGTTCGGACCATAGAGAAGCTGCAGGATGTTCTGGGCGTCGGGATAGTCGAAACCCCAGGCAAGACCCGCGATCTGAAAGTCCTTTTTCCGCATCTTGCCGATCATCTGGGGGAAGGTGTTGACGATATTGTCCACTTCGATCCCGATTCTCCTGAGATCCTGGGCGAAACGGGAGGCGAACTGCATCTGGGTCGCGCTGGCCCCGGCGCTCTCGTAGCGGAGGCGCAAGCGCTTGCCGTCCTTTCGCATTCCACCGGGGAAGCCTGCCTTCTTCATGTATTCCTTGGCTTTTTCGATCCAGGCCGTCCCGTCGTCCTTCATATAGGGGTGATAATCGATGAAACCCGCGATCATGGGGGGGATCAGGCATTTGGCCAGGAGGGCTTGCCCCGCGTAGAGGTTCTGGATCATCCAGGCATTGTCCAGGGCCAGGGAGATCGCCCGGCGCAGGTTCACATTGCGGAGGACTGGGTCCTCCGTGTTGAAGCAGGTATAGACCGTCCCTGTTTCCACCACGGTCTCCATGGTGACCCCTCTCTTCGCGAAGCGGGGGTTGAGTTTGCCGGCCGGGATGGCCTCGTCCATGTTGTCCTTGGGCGGAATCAAAAAATCCAGGTAGCCCGACTTGAAATAAAGCCAACGAGGCTGGTCCTCGAGAATGAAGCGAAGCTCCATTCCGTCCACCAAGGGAAGTTTTTTACCGGCGTTGACCAGGAGTCCCGCCTGTTCGTCCTTTTCCCAATCCCAGCCAGGGAGTCGGTCTTCGGGACGTCTTCGTGGATCGGGAACCCGAACGGTCCGGTAGCCGGAGTTCTTCTCCAGGACCACCCGGTATACGGGGTTGTATCTCTTGACCCGAAAAGGACCCGTGCCGACAGGGTGGTTTTGGAATTCCGCTCCATACTTCTCCACGGCTTCGTGGGGATAGACGGAGAGATAAGGCATGGCGAGGACCCAGAAGAGCTGGGGATAGGCTTGGGTCAAGCGAAGCTGGAGCCGGTACCTCCCCAAGGCCTGTAAACCTTCGACAGGGACTTCCATCCCATGAAGGGAGCCGGAAGCCTTGCCCTCTTTCTGCAAGTCCTCGAGTTCCTTGGCTCGGGCCTTCCGCCAGGCGTTCAAACCCAGGATTTTCTTGTCCAGGGTCCACCAACCCTTGGACTGCACCGCCGGATGAGCGAAGCGCTTGAAGCAATAGACAAAGTCATCGGCGACAAGCTCCCGACCTTTGCCGTCCGGAAAGCAGGGATCGTCATGAAAGTGAACCCCCCTTCGCAGCTCGAATGTAATCGTCAAGCCGTCTTTGGAGACCTCGGGTTCCTCCCGAGCCAAAGCGGGGATCAAACGAAAAGGGCGCGCGTAGGGGTGGTATTGGAAAAGCCCCTCGTACACCTGGGAAGCGATGATCCCCGAATACATGTCCTCCACCCCCGCCGGATCCAGGCTCTTGGGGAGCGCCAAGAGGCCCGCGTGGAGGATCTTGCCCTTCTCCCCGGGGTAGGGATCCGGGCTGCAAGAACCCCAAACCAGGCAAAGGGAGAGGGCCAAAAGAGAGCACGAAAGGCGCATGTACAAGGTGATACCCCATGAGCCCATCCTTGTCAGCAATGGGCTCTGGAGAGCTTTTGGACCGGTGGAAGGAAAAGCTCGATCCCCTTTAAAAGGAGAGTTCTCAACCCACTGCGAACAAACATCTTACGAGGAAAACAGAGCAAATCTTTCCTTTGCTCGAAGCAGGGGTTTCCTCCATACTGGGCGCTTTTCAAACTGTTTGCGAAAAGGGCCCTCGAGAACTCGATGAGCGAAACCCCAGAAGACCAACCAATCGGCAAGATCCTCCCCCGTAGCATCGAGGAGGAGATCAAAGAGTCCTACCTCAAATACGCCCTCAGCGTAATCCACTCGCGGGCCCTTCCCGACGTCCGGGATGGGCTCAAGCCTTCGCAAAGGCGGATTCTCGTCGCCATGAACGACCTGAACCTGGGTCCCAGATCCCAGCACAGGAAGTGCGCCAAGATCTGCGGTGACACTTCCGGGAACTACCATCCCCATGGCGAGGCAGTCGTCTACCCGACCCTGGTGCGCATGGGCCAGGACTTCAACTCGAGGTATGTCCTCGTCGACAAGCAGGGAAACTTCGGGACCATCCGCCCCGACAACCCGGCCGCCATGCGTTACACCGAGGCCAGGATGGCCTACCCGGCCATGTACATGCTCGAGGATCTCGACAAGGACACAGTCGATTTCGTCCCCAACTATGACGAAACCCGGATGCAACCGGACGTCCTCCCCGGGCGCTTCCCCAACCTCCTCTGCAACGGCTCCGAAGGGATCGCCGTCGGCATGTCGACCTCCATGCCTCCCCACAACCTGGGAGAGGTTGCAAGTGCCATCCAGGCCCTCCTCGACAACCCCGAGATCACGGTCGAGGAACTCCACAAGATCATCCCCGGCCCCGATTTCCCCACCGGAGGCATCATCCTGGGTCGCTCGGGCTCCCGCAGAGCCTACAGCACAGGACGTGGCCAGGTCATCATCCGGGCTCGCCACCACATCGAGGAAAAGAAAGGTCGCAAATACATCATCATCACGGAGGTCCCCTACCAGGTAACCATCCACCGCATCATCCAGGGCGTGGTGGACAGTGTCAAAGCGGGGCGCATCGACACGATTTCCGACATCAACGACGAGACCAACGCCCGGACCGGCACCCGCCTCGTCATCGAACTCAAGAAGGCCGTGGAGGACCCCACGGTCACCCTCAACCAGCTTTGGAAGTTCACTCCCCTCCAGGTCAGTTATTCCATCATCAACATGGCCCTTCACGAGGGACAACCAAAGGAGTTGCCCCTCAAAAAACTCCTGGAGTGCTACCGCGATCACCGGGTCGATGTCATCACCCGAAGAACCAAGTTCCTCCTGAAAAAGGCCGAAGCCCGACTCCACATCATCGAAGGTCTCAGGATCGCACTTGCCAATATCGACGAAGTCGTCGAGATCATCAAAAAGAGCAGCACGGTGGAGAGCGCCAGGGACGCCTTGATGGAGAGGTTCGAACTGACCGAGATCCAAGCCCGCGCCATCCTGGATATGCGGCTCGCCCGCCTCACCAGCCTCGAGATCGAAAAGCTGGAGAAGGAATACGAAGAACTCATCGAAGAGATCAAAGGGTACAAGGCAATGCTCGCCGACGTCCGCCTGATCCATGATGTCATCCGAGAGCAGCTGGACGAGATGGTCACCAAGATCGGCGACAAGCGTCGCACAGAGATCAGCGAGGAAGAAGTCGATCCCAACATCGACATCGAAGACTTGATCGAGGAAGAGACCATGGTGGTGACCATCAGCCACCAGGGCTACCTCAAGAGGACGAGCCTCGAGGCCTACAGGAGCCAGGGGAGAGGGGGCAAGGGAGTCAACGCCGGAGATATCAAGGAAGGAGACTTCCTCGAACACCTCTTTGTGGCTTCGACCCACGACTACCTCCTGCTCTTTACCAACAAGGGGCAGGTGTACTGGCTCAAAGTCTACCAGCTTCCCGAAATGAGCCGGACGGCAAGGGGGCGCGCTCTCCCCAACGTCCTCGATTTGCAGGACAAATCGGAGCGCCTCACCGGGGTCCTGCGGGTCGACCATTTCGATGACCGCTACCTCATCGTGGCGACCGAAAAGGGCTATGTCAAAAAGACGGTCCTGGCCGCCTACTCCCGGCCGAAGAGGGGAGGGATACGAGCCCTTGTCCTCGAAGAGGGAGACAGCCTCGTCGGTGCCCGACTCCTCAGAGACCACCAGGACGTCCTGCTCGCGACCAAGTCCGGTCAGATCATCCGCTTTGACGAGGCCGACGCCCGCCCGATGGGGAGGGTCGCCCGAGGGGTGCGGGGGATCAAACTCCGCGAAGGCGACCGCGTCGTCTCCCTGGTCATCGCCGATGAGGATGAGGACATCCTCACCGTCTGTCTCAACGGCTATGGCAAGAGGACGCCCCTTGAGGAATATCGGAGGCAGAACCGTGGTGGCCTCGGGATCATCAACATCAAAACCACGGAGAGAAACGGGGAAGTCGTTTCGGTGGTCGCGACGCGGGACAGCGACGACGTCATGCTGATCACCCAAAGGGGAATGATCGTGCGGATTCCCGCCTCGGACATTTCCAAGATCGGACGCAACACCCAAGGTGTCCGCATCATCCGCCTCAAGGAGAACGACCAGGTCGTTGCCTGTGCCCGAGTCGTCGAGGAAGAAGGCGATGAGACGGAGAAAGAAGGCGGCAACGCAAAGGTTGCGGAAAAAAGCAAGGGGACCGGGGAAGGAGAGGAGAAGAAGAGCGATGAGTGAATCCATCCTGCAGCGCCTGAAGAGCGATCAAAAAGCGGCCATGAAGGCCAAAGAAAAGGAGCGTCTCTCCCTCATCCGCATGCTCATCGCGGATATCCGAAACGAGGAGATCAAGCTCGCCAAACAGGAACTGGACGATGCAGAGGTCCTGGCAGTACTCCGGCGGGCGGCCAAGATGCGCGTGGACGCCATCGAGGACGCGAAAAAGGTCGGGAGAGACGAGACCGCCGCCAAAGAGGCCCAGGAATTGGCCTGGATCGAGGTCTATCTCCCCAAGCAACTCAGCGATGACCAGATCCGGGAGAAAGCGAGGGCTTTGGTCCAAGAGCTGGGGATCGAGAGCAAGAAGGACATGGGCAAATTCATGAAGGCCTGGATGGCCCAATACCGGGACGTCTCCGACGGCAAAACTGTCCAGCGGATCCTGGGAGAACTCTTGAACGAACCCCGATAACCCAGGGTCAGGAACCCTCCCGTCCATCCCCGGGGCTTAGGGAGGACCGGGGAACTTCGGGAAACAACGGGATGGCGACCAGGGCGAAGAGGGCGCCCACCACAAGGTCCACGACCCAGTGGAGGCGGAGGACCAGAGTTCCCAAGATCAGAAAGAATCCGACCGGCGCCAACCAGAGGAGATGCCTGCGCGCGTATTTGGCTGCGAAGTGCAGAGTAAGGAGGGTCATCATCGTGTGCCCGGAAGGCATGCAATCCTGCTTCAAACCTTCGTATTGTTTAAGCAAGGGATCCAGAGCCTCGTAGAAAACACCTCCCTGGAGCGCTCCCCCAAAATCGATAAAGCGATAGGGAGGAAGGGTCGGCATCGCGATATAGCCCATATAGGAAAACAGAAACCCCCCGAGGATCCGGAAGGCGAAGTGATAAACCCTGTCGGACCGCCCCTTCCGATAGAGAATGATGATCAAAAAGATCGGGAGGAAGTAAAAACTCGAGTAGCAAAGCGTGCAGACCTCGACCACCCAGACAGGGGGTTGCCGGAGGAATGCACGAACCGCCTGGGCGCCCAGGGCCTCGTCCCAGGCCATCACCAGGATCTCCCCGGGGAAAGGGACCAGGTCGGGAAGGATTTGCCCGAGGCTGTTGAAGGCAAGAAGCAAACAACCCAACAGCAAGGCGATTTTGAGAGGCCCGAAACGAAGGCGGGAGAGCCCGTAAGCCGGGAAGATCACCAGAAAATGTCCAAGGGTCCATAGCCACCGGTGGGGGACTTCCCCCCCCGCAAAGAGCAAAAAGGTCCCAACCGTCCATCCATACCAAACATAGAGGAGTTCCAAACGTCCCATCCCAAAGAGGATAGCCCTGGCCTCCTCCCGGCGGTTAACCTATCTGCATGATGGATCCACTTTCCCTTGTTTTTCTCTCCTCCCTTCTGCTCCCCTTCCAGGGAGGGAAAGAGGGGGTCCCCCCCAAAGACACCATCCCTGCCTCCCGCCCCAAGGCTCCCCCCCTCAGGAGCCTTGGAAAAGGTATTTGCCACCTGAAACCCAAACGGGTCCTCGACCTGAGACTGGGGAGGGGAGGCCTCCCAGGTAAAGGGCGCTGGGACCTTTCCGCCCTCCTGAAGAGTTACGCCTCCTTTGGCACAGACGGCCTCGTGATCGAGATCGCCGACACCAAATCCGACTGGGCCCAGCTCCCCAACCTCCTTGAGCGCCTGGACCGGCTCGACAGGATCCAGGCCAAAGCATGGATCGCAATCCGCCCTCCAAGCCTGGGGGCCAACTCGGAGCCCTTTTTGGGAAATTTCATCCGCTGGGCGGAGGAGATCGCCAAACTCGCGGCCAGGCATCCCTCCCTCGTCGCCCTCTACATTCCACAGATCTTTCAGGGAAAAAACCTCTTTATCCTCCATCCCGGAAGACTCGAGCGAATGCGTGCAGCCTTGCGCCCCCAAGGAGTAAACCTCGTCGGCCAGTTCTATGACCTCATCCCCGAAAACCTGGGCGACTACGGTCCCCTCCTCGACGGAATCGTGATCCAATACACCAACACGCAGTCCGCCCTCAATCTGGACAGCTTTCTCTTCATGGCGAAAAAAGTCGCCCCGAACCATTGGAAAGTCCTGGGTGGGTACTCCCTGGGCCTCAGCAGAAACAACAAGACCACCCCCCCCCCATGGCTAGTCAGCTACTTTCTCAGGCATGCAATGTTGCGATGCGACGGCTTCCTTCTCGACGGACTCCAGGGAGGTCCGGGAGGGGAACTCCAGATCACCAATCCCAAACTCTCAGATCGAGAACAGCGCCAGTACGTAGGCGCCCTTTTGGAATCTGTACGCAAATATCGGAAACTCCGCCCCCTACCCCAAAAGAAGAATTCCAAGTAGACTCCAGGGCCTCTCTCCGCTTCATCCCTCCGTCTCTCAACTTCTTAGATTCACAACATGAAAGATCGCTCGGCCCTTCCCTGGTCTCTCCTCATCCTCAGCTCCATCGTCGGCGGCAGCCTCCAACAAAACCTTTTCGGCCAGTTCAAGGCTGTTCCCGTCCTCCCGCCGAAATCAGGAGTCAGCCAACCGGTTTGCATGGACATCGCCAAGGATGGAAGAATCTTCTTCTCCGAGCGCAGCTCAGGATTGATCAAGATCTACGATCCAAAGAGGGGTCTGGTCTCCCTTCCCTTCGCCCAACTCTTCAACACGGACTCCAGTGGAGAGAAGGGTCTCTTGGGGATCGCCCTTCATCCCGACTTCCCCACCAAACCCTATGTCTTCTCCTTCCAACATTACAAGAGCGGGAGCCGGACCTTTGGCCGCATCACCCGCTTTACCGCCAATGGGGACCGGGCCACTGCCTCCAAGATCATTTTCGATCGCATCCCCAGCTCCACCGTCCACAACGGGGGCTATCTCCGTTTCGGTCCGGACAAGATGCTCTACTTCACGGTAGGAGACAACGCCTCTCCCAACCGGGCCCAGGACAAGAATCCCGCTGTTTTGGCCGGCAAGATGCATCGCATCAGGGAGGACGGGAGCATTCCAGCCGACAATCCCTTTGGCCCCAAGAGCACCTTTTTCGCAATGGGGATCCGCAACTCCTTTGGCTTCGCCTTCCACCCCCTGAACTCCAAACTCTATGAGGGGGAGAACGGACCCAACACCAACGATGAGCTTCAGATCCTCCGACCGGGGGGAAACTACGGCTGGCCGAGGGAACTCGGAAACCAGAACAAGCCCGGCTTCGACAAACCCATCCACACCTGGACCCCCTGCTTCGCCCCTTGCGGAATGGAGTTTTATGAGGGGACCTCGTACCCCAGGCAGTACGCCCACTCCCTCTGGATCGCGGATTACGTCAAAGGAGGCTTGCGCATCCTGACCCTGGACCAGGGGACGCTCGAGAAGGTAACAAACGAAACCATTCTCCCGGTCGCCACCTACATGACCGACCTCCGAATGGGGCGAGACGGAAAGATGTACGCCTGCTCGCTTTACAAACACCAGATCTATCGCATCGACTGGGTAGGGGCACCCCCCCTCCTTCCCGATCTGGATCTCGTCGGCCCCCAGCTCGTTCCCTCAAAAAACTGGCTGAGCCAAAGGGGACACCCATCCTCCATGATGTTCCTCCTCTTTGGGCCTCGCCTCGATCCTCCGACCAAGACCCCCTTCGGTTCGGTTGAGGTCCTTCCCCTCCTCAGCTTCTTCGGGGCGCTCGCAAACAACGATGGCATCGCCACCTTCCCCCTCGGCATCCCTGCCGACCCCAAGGCGCAGGGGCTCCGCGCGAGCTTCCAGGCCTTGGAATATCACCCGACCCTTGGAATCCGATTCAGCAATCGGGTGGAACTTTGGATCCACTGAGCCCTTCCCTGTGATAGGATTCTTGGAGGGTCCTTTTTTCGGCCCTCTTTTCTCGATCCAATCCCAGCCCAACCAAAGGTATTCGCTCAATGGACGCACGCTTAGCGATCCCCTCGCTCTTCTTAGCTTGCACGTTTTTTTCCAACACTGTTTTTGGGCAGTGGAAGGCCACTCCGATGCTCAAACCTTCGGAGCTGATGGACCGGCCCACCAATGTTGCGAACCTCCCTGACGGAATGATGATCATCACCGAAAGGTTCAAGGGGAGGCTCCGACTCTTCGACCCCAAAACCGGGAAGCTCGACCCGCGCCCCTTCACCACGGTTCCAAGCACCTTCCCCAAGGATGAACGCGGGCTGATCGGCGTCGCGGTCTCGAGGGACTTCAGCAAGGCGCCTTATGTCTTCGTGTACCAGCATCACAACAACACGAAGGGGCAAGTCGTCGGAAGGGTCATCCGCTACACCGCAGTCAAGAAAAACGGCATCTATGTCGGCACCAACATGAAAGTCCTCAAGGACGACATCTTCTCCTTCTGGTCCAGGGCGGGGGGGAGGATGTCCATGGGCCCCGACAACAAGCTCTACGTCTCGGTCGGCGACAGCGGTCAACCCCAGAGGTCCCAGGACATGCGGGCCTTCGAGTGGTCGGGCAAAGTCAACCGGGTCAACCTGGACGGTTCGGTCCCTTCGGACAACCCCTTCGGCAAGACCAAGTATTTTTACAGTGTCGGGATTCGGAATGGTTTCGGACTCACCTGGCATCCCGTTCTCGGCCAACTCTACGAATCCGAGAACGGTCCCACGAGCAACGACGAACTCCAGATCCTCCGGCCCGGGGGAAACTTCGGCTGGCCCAACGAGCTGGGGAACCAGGGCAAACCCGGCTACGACAAGCCGATCATGACCTGGACGCCCACCATCGCGCCGACGGGCCTCGCCTTCGCCTACAGCAAGGCCTATCCCGCCTCGGTCCAGCTCGATCTCTTCCTCTGCGACTACAACAACAACCAGGTCCGCATCCTCAAGATGGCCGGCAATCCCGCGGACAAAGTCATCAGCACAACCACCATCCCCGGAATCTTCGGTCCAACCGACTGCATCCAGGCCAGCGACGGCAAGATCTATGTGATCTCCCACGGCACGGGCAACATCTACCGTCTCGACTGGACTGGGAAAGCTCCCACCCTCCCCGACCTCACCAACAAGGGGACCCCCAAGATCGGGAACAAAAACATCCTGACCCAGCGTGGCCGTCCCGGGAGTTTCATGGTCATGATGATCGGAGTTCCACTTGCGCCCCCCCTCTCCACGCTCTGGGGCAAACTCGAGGTCAAGAACGCGGCCTTCATCCAGCCCTTCGGACCCGCGGATGCGACCGGGATCTACTCCCTGGTCTATCCCATCCCCAACAACCAGGCCCTCAAGGGGCTCAAGTTCCGGATTCAGACCCTCGAGCTCAAACTCGACCTCAGCGGGGCAATGACCAACCCCATCGACATCACCATCCAGTAGCCCCCCAGGAAACCCCGAACCTCGTCCCCTCGATTCGCCCTCGATTCGAGGGCGGAAACATGGGCGCTGGGAGATGCCTTGGCCGAGTTCTCGTCCACGAGGCCTGGGCTCTTCAGGGCCTTCGCATGCGGGCATCATGGACGCTGGAAGTGCCTTGGCCGAGTTCCCGTCCACGAGGCCTGGGCTCTTCAGGGCCTTCGCATGCGGGCATCATGGACGCTGGA
>DROQ01000079.1 GCA_011321845.1 Planctomycetota bacterium
GGATCGAGCTGGGCGAGCAGCTCCCGGCAGCGCCCGCAGGGCGGAAGGATCCTCCCCTTGGAGACCGCCACGATCATCTCCACCCGGGTGGTCCCGTTCTTGAGCATCTCGGCCACCGCCGCGTGCTCCGCGCAGAACCCGATCCCACAGGCCATGCTGAGGCTGATCCCCGTGTAGGTCCGCCCGTCCGCCGCCAGCAGGGCCGCCCCCACCGCTCCTGCCGTGTAATCCGAACGAAGAGGGAGGCGATTCTCCACCTCCTCCGCCTTCTTGATCAAACGCTGGATTTCCATGGCCCAAGATTAGCCCCAGGGAGCCTCGCGTTCTTGCTCTTTTACCTCGAGAGCTGGGAACGGTTCCTGGAAGGGCTCCCTGGAACCAGGCCTGTCCAGGGTAACTTCTCCCAACTCTCCCAAACCTATGCCTGAAACCCAAAAACCTCGGAAGTAGACAAGGAGAACCTGATTTCGAAAGGCGGGGTTTTGGGCTTAGGATGCAGGTTGGAGTGGGAATGGAAGGGGTTTCGGGGAGAAAGTCGGAAGATCTTGGACAGCACCGCCCTGGAACCTATTTGGAATCCCTGGAACCTATTTGGAATAGGGCGAGAGGACGATTTTTTTGTTCTTGAAGCCCTCGGAAGTGAGTTCCAACTCCTTGTGCAACATCCCTCCGGGGAAGGTGAGGCGCGACAGCTCCAGTTTCCCTCGCAATCCTGGCAGGGGAATCCAAGCGAGATCGAAGCTCCCGTCCGGCTTGAGGAGGTTCTCGGCGAATGGGGGCAAAATTTGGGAAAGCACCTCCCGGAAAAACCCCGTATCGTTCTCGTTCCCCTCAAGATCATCGTTCTCGTTCCCCTCCATGAACTCATGGACCAGGGAAAGGGTTGTGATGCCTGGCTTGAGAGGCCGTCCCCTCGCGTTCACGATGGTTCCAGAGTGCTTCGCGAAGGCGGAGAGGTTGAGGCTCAGCTTGGGAGAGGATCCTGCCTGCACTTCACAGCTCCCATAGGCCCAGCCCATGCGGGGATGATGGAGGAAATACGAATAGCGGCCCGGGTTGATCCGCAGCCTCCAGGACCCGTGCCGGTCGGCGGTTCCTGACAAGAACAGGGGAAGGGATTCCTCCAGGGGACCGGGAAAATCCCTGCCAAGGAAGATCCGCGTGGATCCCGCCGGCTGACCACCGGGGCCGCTTATGGAAAGGTGCAGCTCAGGAAGCTTCTTCAGGTCCAAGACAAGGGATTTGCCAGGGTCCATGCTTCCGAAATAAGCCCAGTTCCCACCCGCTTTGGGGCTTTGGGAATCAAGCAGGAGGCTGTCCCCTTTCATCAGCCCTTCGAAGGCGAAGCCTCCTCCCTCCCGGGTCCACCCCCGGACCCATGGGAAGGCTTCTGGGTGCCACCCCTCTCGTTCGGTTCCCGCGCGGCTTCGGAACAGGAGGGGAACCCCCGCGGGAAGCGGAACCCCCTTGGAAAGAATCTGCCCCTTGAAGGTGGCACCCGCCCTCATCGTGAACTCGAGGCGAGGGGCGTTCCCCTCGTTGAGGACGATCTTGTATCCCTTGTTTTCCTCCGAAAAAAACGAAGAACCCAGGAGCCTTATGGCCTTCCCCTTCGCCCGTAGCACCATGGGGAGCAGGAGGTAATCCTGCAAATGAGGCTCCTTGTCTCCAACCACGATCTTCCGCATGGTTTGCGTCAGCCTGGTCCCGAACACCCTCCGCCCCTCGGGTACCACAACCGAGAGTTCTCCCCTGGCGTTCGTCTCTCCCATCCGGCAGAACCTCGAAAGGTCCCGAGGCTCCCCCCCGAAATCGAAGTTCATCTCCGAACTCCCCAGGTTGTTCCAGAGGTAGACCTCCGCCCCCTGGATGGGCGCGCCCTCCTCATCCTGGACGAGGATCAGCCGGCGTACGGGTTTCCTCAGGGCGACCAACAGCCCCATCTCCCCCTTGAGTTTGGGGTTGATGGCGCGGGCGTTCCTTAGCGCCTGGAACTGGGTGCGCCCCAGAGTGTCCATCTCCCAAAAGGCGAAGAGCCGCTGCTCTTTGTCGTAGAACTCCAGGCGGGGAATGCCCCCCGGGATCACCGGCAGACGAGCCCGCCCCCGCGCGTCCAAGGAGACAGGAAACGCGATCGGGTTCTTCGTGGGGCTCTTGGCGACGACCCGGATCGGCGCGAAATCCTTCCAAAAGCGGAGCATCGAGACCCGCAGCGGAAAGCGCAGGGGCCGAATCTCCTGCACCCGCAGCAACACCGGTGTCCCCGCCCGGACCTCCTCCATCACTCGGGTCTGGACCACCGGCTCTCCCCCCGCGTCCTTGAGCAGGCCCCAGGCCGTGTAGCTGCGCCCCTCCTCCAACCCGACAAAGACGCCCCCGCGCTTCCCCGTCTTGGCCTCCACCCGGTCCTCCACCCGGACCCCGGGAACCCCCGAGGACTGCAGCAGGACCGCCACCCCTGGGAGGGGCTTCCCCTCCTGGTCCACCACCCGCACCAGGGTCTTGCGTCGGGGGATCTCCTGGGCGGCGAGAGAAGGGGTCAGCAGGAAAGCGATCCCGAGCAGGGCCTTGAGCTTCATCGTGGTTCCATCCTTCAAAAGGGTTAGTAAACAGTCTCCTCCGCCCCCCCTCTCTGCAAGATCTCTTTCCTGCCCCCCCCGCTATTTGTCGAACGGGGAATAGATGAACTTCTTCATCCGAACCTCCTTGTTCGTAAGAGGGAAGTCCCATTCGCCAGGAGTGAAGAGGGAAACGAGGATCCGGATATGCAGGTGCGCAGCCACTCCTTGCAAGGGAATCCACCGAAACGCAAAGCGGCCCTTTTCTTGAGCAAGGTTTTGGTCACTCCCGGGATAGACCTCTGCAAGGACCCGCCGGAGGAAGGGATCCTCGCTGGACTTGTCCCAGGAGAACGTGACGGAAAAAGAAAAGGGGTTGAAGGGTCGCCCCCTGGAATCGAGGCAAACTCCCGAGTGCAGACGAAACGGGGAGAGGCTTCGCTCGATCCTGTGCGCGCCGGATGCAGGCAGCTTCAGCCTGCCGACGGCCCAGCCCTTGGAGGGATGGAACAGGAAGTAACGGTAACTCCCGGGGCGGAGCCTGAGGTTCCAGGTTCCTCCCTGGTCGCTGCGTCCGGTGAGAAGAAGAAGCTGGGAAGGAGAGGTCTCTCCTTCGCTCTCCTTGGTCAGAAAAACCTGGGTGCCGCCGGCTGGCTCTCCTCCCGGCCCCCGGAGATGAAAACGAAGAAGAGGGAGCTTGGCCAGAGAGAGCTGAAGGGGGCTCTCGCCACCCCAGGTCTCGAACACGGCCCATCTTCCCCGACCCGGCCCCGCGTCACCCGTGAGGAGGAAGCGATCCCCCTCCCTGAGCCCCTCGAAGGAAAAGACGCCTCCCTTCCCCAGCCAGTTCTGGACCAGGGGAAGGAGCTCCCCATCTCCTTCCATCCCTCGCCCAGGACCAGGGGAGTTCCGAAGCGAAACTTCCAAACCTTCGCGTAGAGCTTGTCCCTTCCAGAGCAGCTTCCCACGGAGCGTTTCCCCCCTTTTCAAGCAAAACCGGAGCAAGGGAGGGGCTCCTTTTTTGAGGATGGGATGAAAACGACTCTTTGGCGGATCCGCCCAGGCAGGAAACAGCGTCATCGTCGCCTGCCCCCCCTTGAAAACGAGGGGGAGCGGGAGAAAAGAGCTCATGGCATCCCCTTCATCCCATCCCCCCTTCCTGTGGGTTCGAGATTCGGGCACAACAAGGGAGATCCGGCCCTTTGCATCCGTCTTCCCCATGAAACAGAGGGAGGAGAGCCGGTCCACCGATGGAGGTTCACTCCAGTCGGGGGCACCCACCGAACCATAGGACCCCAGGGACCCCAAGGATCCAAAGAACCGCCATTCCCTCCTCAGATTGTTCCAGAGGAATACCTGGACACCCTCCAGTGGCTTTCCCTTCTCATCCTGAACCAGGAGTTCGCGCAGACCCGGCTTCCCCATCACAATCTTCAGAGCAAGGCGCTCTCGAATTTTTGGATTCTTGCTGAAGAAGTGCAGATTCCGTTCCATCTTGGTGCGGCCACGAGCGGACATCTCCCAAAAAGCGATCGGTCTCCCCTCCCTGTCATAGAATTCGATCCTCGGGATCTTGCCCGGAATGACAGGGAGGCGGCAGCTCCCGCTGGAAGTCAAACGAAGGGGGAAGCTGAAGGGGTTTTTTGTCCTGCTCTTTGCGACCACTTGGAGAGGCCCGAACGCCTTCCAGTGCTGCAGCATGGAAACCCGCAAATGAAACCGGACCGGGTGGTCCCGATCCATTCGCAAAAGAATGGGAGAACCGGCCACCACATCTTCGAGCACCTCGGTTTCGGCGAGGGCTTCGCCTGGATCCTTTTCCAAAAGCCCCCAGGCTGTGTAGCTGCGACCCTCTTCCAGGGAAACCTCGAGACTCCCCTTCGGGCCGGTTTTTCCCACGACCAGCTCCTCTCCCCGTTTTCCCGGAATCGCCGAGGAACACAACTGGACTCGAAGGCCGGGGACCGGCTTCCCCTCCTGGTCCACCACCCGCACCAGGGTCTTGCGCCGGGGGACCTTCTGAGCGGCGAGAGAAGGGATCAGCAGGAGGGCGATCCCGAGCAGGGCTGTGAGCTTCATCGTGACTCCTTGCTTGGAAAGATGGTTACTTGGTGAAGAGTGGGAGGACGAGGTTCCTGTCCTGAAAGCCTTGGGAATCCAGGAGGATCTTTTTCACGGGGGAGGCGGCGAAAACAGAGTGTCTCTCCAGGCGGAGAGATCCCTTGAAACCATCCAGAGGCATCCAGGAGACCTCGAAGCTCCCGTCGGGGCGAAGGATGTTTTGCGCCATAGGGGGATAGAAGGAAGGAAAGACCTCTTTGTAAAAGGCCGTGGCGTTTTCTCCCTCCGAGGGCGGGTCGATGCTGAGATGGGCCTCGGCCCTGGGCGGCGAGATCGGCTGCCCCCCCGAGTCCACGACCCTTCCCGAATGGAGGGCAAAGGGAGAGAGGGTCCGGTCCAGGTGCGAGCCATCGCTCCTCACTTCGAGAATCCCCTCGGCCCAACCCAGGGAGGGATGATGGAGGAAGTAGAAGTAGAACCCCTGCTTCAGCCGAACCCTCCACCGCCCCCTGCGGTCGCTGAGCCCGGAGAAGAGCTGGGCCTGCCTCAATTCCATGGGCGGTCCTCCCATAGGACCTGCGAATTCCTTTCCCAGAATGATCCTTGTTCCACCCGCGGGCTTGCCTTGGCGCGTCTCCACCGAAAAGGAGAGGACCGGCAGATCCTGGATCTCCAACTCGAGCTTCTGGTCCTGGTCCACCTTCCCAAAGTAAGCCCAGGGCCCCCCGGCCTTGGGGCTTCTCGAGGAGAGGACATAGACGTCTTCCCGCATCGGACCCTCGAAGGCGAAACGGCCGCCTTCCTGGGTCCAAGCGCGGATCAGGGGAAAGGGGGGAGGTTTGTAGTCGATCCTCCGACGGCCCGCCCGGAGCTGAAACTCCAGAGGGAGATGGGCGGGCAGGGCCTTGCCCTGGTTCAAGATACGGCCCGCCAAGGGTTCACCCTTCTCCAACTGGAAGGGGAGGACAGGTGGCCTGCCCTCAGACCTGAGAACATGGAGATCCTTTTCGATGTCGGGGAAGGAGCGGAAGAACCCCATGGCCTTGCCCTTCGCGACCAGGACCAGCGGAAGAGGGAGGTATTGGTTCAGGTGTTGTTTCCCCTCTTTTCGACTCAAGGTACGCATCAAGTCCCCGACCCTCATCCCCATCCAACGGCGCTCCTCCGGGACCACCACCTCGAGATCCCCCCGGGCGTCCGTCTCTCCCATCAGGCAGAAAGAAGAGAGGTCCTTGGGCCTCTCCCTTGACAGCCCTCCCCAGTCCAGGCCCCCCCCCCCGAGATTGTTCCAAAGATAGACCTTGCACCCCCGGATGGGCTCCCCCTCGGGGTCCATGGTCCGGATGACCCTGCGAACCGGTTTTCTCATGGCCACCACCAGGCCGGGACCGTTTTGGAAGGAGGATCGGTTTGAATAGGCAGCCGGGTTGCTCTCAAACACCAGCCGGGCCATAGGGCCCATCTCCCAGAACGACAAAAGGCGCCCGCCCTTGTCGAAAATTCGATGCGCGGCAGCCTCCCGGGGATCACCGGGAGAAGGCAGCGCCCCCGGGAATCCAAAGACAGGGGGAAGGCAAAAGAGTTCTTGGTCAGGCTCCTGGCGACCAGGCGGATGGGGGCGTAGTCCTTCCACTCATGGAGCATGGCGACCCTGAGGGGAAAGCGCTTGGGCGCTCTGAGGTCGGTGCGTAGCAGAATCGGAGCTCCGGCCACCACGTCCTCGAGGACCTCCGTTTGGACGAGCGGCTTGCCCCTGTCGTCCTTCTTCAGGCCCCAGGCGGTGTAGCTCCGCCCGCTCTGCAGGCGCACAAGAGCCTGCCCGTCCCGCCCCGTTTGGACGACGACCCGATCCTCGCGGGGGAAACCGGGGCGGGAGGAGGAGAGGAGCTGCACCTCCATCCCGGGGACGGGTTTTCCCTGGGCATCCAGGACCCGAAGAGGGGTCCCATCCGGGGCTCCCCTCTTGCAGGAGAGCGGACCCAAGCCAAGGAGGATCAGGGCGAAGAGAAGGAAGGGGTGCTTCATGATTCGGGCCAAGGGATAGGTGCAACCCCGGGTTCGTTCACAGGGGCTGGGGAGGAAGGCATTATCCTCCTGCCTCTCCCACCTTGCAAGGAGAAGGCTCGCCTCATTCCAGCTTTGCCCTGGGAGGCCGCTTGTGCTTCGATAAGCCCATGGCGCTCCCTCCGTCCAGACTCCTGCTCGGCCTCCTGGTCTTGCACATCCTCTTTGGCATCAGCCGCTTGCCGCACGCGGGCTTCGCCAAAAGGAAGAAGCACATCGACCTGATGAAGGCCCTAGGGCCGCGAGAGTTCCACCTGGGGCCCCGGGATTCCCATCCCGGTTACGCGGACGAGCAGACGCGCAAGGCCATCCAACGCCTGCAGGAGGAGACGCCGGAGAACGCCGTCATCCTCTTTCGCGGCGCCTGGCGCGGGCCGATCGAGTTCGCGGCGCCGCTGCTCTATCCGCGGGTCCTCCTCCTGGCCCACCGCCTGCCGGACCTAGGCGCGCGGACCTGGCTCGGGCGGCCCGTGGCGCGGCTGCGCTTCGGCGATAGGGAGGAGGTCGTGCTGCTCGAGTCCACCGAGACCCAGCTCCGCCTCCGGCCCGAGCGGAGAGGCAAGTAGGTGGAAGACCGGGTCATGGGAGACTCTGCGACCCGCCGAAGCAGGTCCTGGGGAAGAGCCGCCATCCTCGGCCTCGCCTGCTTTGCCGCGGGCGCCCAGGTCTTCCTCCTCCTGGGGCTCGCACTGCCCGCCTGGCTGCCCCTGTTGCTGCTGCTGGGGCTCGCCGTCCCCGGTCCCCACACCGGCACCATCGCCAGTCCCCCCGCCGGCCCCTCTCCCAAGGCCCCTCCCTGGCTGCGCCTCTCCGGCCTCCTCGTCGTCGCCCTCGCCCTCGGCCTCCTCGTCTGGGGCTCCGTCGCCGGCCCCTCCCGCGAGTGGGACGGCTTCGTCTCCTGGGAGGCGCGGGCCCACTTCTTCGGCCCCGGCGCAAGCCTCCAGAGCCCCTGGCTGGGCAACCCCTTCGTCTTCGCCCACAGCCGCAGCTACCCCATCCTCCAACCCCTCCTCGGCGGGTATTTCCAAGCCCTCCTCGGCCAGCCCTGGGGCCGCCTCCTCCTCCCCCTCGAGTTCCTCCTCTTCCTCCGCCTCATCTACGAAGCCCTCAGCCAGGGCACCCGCTGCAACACCCTCGCCTGGATCGGCACCCTCGCCCTCGCCGTCCACCCCGCCTTCCTCTCCCCCGGCGGCGGCTCCGTCGACTCCGGCTACGCCGAGCTGCTCCTCGCCCTCGTCCTCCTCGCCGCCGCCTCCGCCCTCGCCCGCCGCGACCTCCCCCTGCTCTTCGCCGCAGCCTTCCTCCTCCCCCAGACCAAACCCGAAGGCCTCCCCTACCTCATCCTCCTCCTCTCCCTCCTCATCTTCCTCCCCACCCCAGAGCAGGGTTCCTCCCCTGGCCAGGCCGATTCCCCGGACCCCACCCAGGCCCTAAACCCCAACAAAGCGATGGATCCCAACGAAGCCAAGGATCTCATCGAAGCCCCTAACCTCAAGAAGGCCCCAATTCCAGCCGAGCCCCAAGCCAGCCCCCCCCCCCCCCCCCCCCCCCCCCCCCCCCCCCCCCCCCCCCCCCCCCCCCCCCCCCCCCCCCC
>DROQ01000080.1 GCA_011321845.1 Planctomycetota bacterium
CAGAACTGAAAAATGGGTACTTCTTCACCCTTTCCGCGGAGAGGGTCTCCTCCGCGCGTGAAGTCAGCACCCAACTCCGAGTACTGAACCCCTGGTCCGGAAACATGTCGGTCCCCCTCGTCTTCGATGGGAGGAACCTCCCCTTGCTTCAACCCCCCCGCCCCAAGAACATCGTCGTTACGGACCAGGAGATCTTCGCTCTCACCCTTTCCCCCGGTAGGAATTTTCGCAAGGGACTCTATGTCCTGGATCGAAAAGGGGATCGGCTCTGGTCTTCCCACCCCCTCAAGCTTGGGTCGGCAGACACCTTCATCGTTTCCGGCGACAAGGTCTTGATTCAGAGCGATTTTGGACGCAAACGCCCGGCATCCGTCCTGCCCCTTCTCCGCAAAACAGGAGAGCGTGAATCTCGCATCCCCCTTGGAGTCCGGGCTTTTTCTCCCCAGACGGACCTTACCGGATCCATCCTGCTTCCAGGCAGCCCGGTCGTCTATCTCAGCCAACATGCGTCCGGAACCGCTCTCACTCTGATCCAGTCCAAGAAAGGGCTCCCTTCCTGGGAGGTGCCCCTTCCCTCCCCCCCCGCCGATTTGGAGAGAGATCTTCAACGCGGTGTCCCTTTCTTCGGGAAAGACTTTGTCATGCTTGCATGGGAGCGGGATCGGGGGAGGCGTGGGCATCTCCACCTGGTGGGTTTCGATCGGAACAGCGGGAGAATTGTCCGACGCTTTCTCCTTCGCAAGTCGAGCTTCGTAGATTTAGCCGTCTGGAATGGGCATTTGATCGGCCACAGTTGGAGAGAAACCTGGATTCGCGGCCCAAAGGAGCCGAAAAGGAAAGGGGGGAAAGATGAGGGAAAATAGAATCTCTCGTTACGAAAAAGGAAAAAAAATGAACTCCAGTGGAACATGGGCTCTGCCCTTCCCTAGGCGATACCTTTCCCGGAAGAACGGAGCCTTTCTCCTTCTCCCCGGTTTGGGGACCGCTCTCGCCCTGTTTTTTTTCCTGCCCTCCGCCTCGGCCCAAAAAACCAAAGCAGCGACCCAAGGAACCACCGTCTCATCGATCGGGGGAGGGAACTGGGAAGTCACACGCGAGATCCAGGAGGCCACGGACGCGGGCCTGGCTTATCTCGCCAAAACCCAAAACCCCGAAGGGTACTGGGCGGGCCATGTGGGGTACAAGATCAACAACAGCTACCAACCCACCATGCGGGGCGCCGCCCATGTGGGAGTCACGGCCCTGGCCGCGATGGCCTTTATGGCCTGCGGAGAACTCCCCCAAAAGGGGAAATATGGGAAGGTTGTCGCCAAAGCCATCGACTTTCTTGCCGCCCACACGGAGGAAAATGGCTACATCACCCTGAACGGGACCCGGATGTACAGCCACGCTTTCGCAACCCTGGCCCTCGCCGAAGTCTACGGAATGACCCGGGACCGCAGGGTCCACAAGGCCCTCCAGCGTAGCATCGACCTCATCGTCCAGAGCCAAAACAGGGAAGGGGGCTGGCGGTACAAACCTTTCGCACAGCAATCAGACATGTCCATCACGGTCTGCCAGGTCATGGCCTTGCGGGCCGCAAGAAACGCGGGGATTCGCGTCCCCAAGTCGGTCATTGAAAAAGCCGTCCGCTACGTGAGGAGCAGTGCCCGCCAACCAAGATCCTTTCGGGGACGGAGGAGATTCTCCCCCCGGTTCGGGAACGGAGTGTTCGCTTACCAGCGAAGAGCAGAGGCCCGGGCAACCTTCCCTCTTACCGCCGCGGGGGTCACCATCCTCTATGGAGCGGGAGTCTACAACGACCCCCTCATCTCGCGTGGTTTGGACTACATGAGTTCGGAGGTGCGCCGTTTCAACAACCGCTGGGCGGGGCACTACTTCTTTTTCTATGGGAATTACTATGCGGTCCAGGCCTTCTTTTTCGCTGGAGGCCGTAGATGGAAGAAATATTTCGACAGCGTCCAACGCCTTCTGCGGAGTTTGCAAGAACCCAATGGAAGTTGGGCCTGCGATATTGGGCCTGGGTCCAATTTTGGAACGGCTGTTGCTACCCTTATCCTGGCCATTCCCTACCGCTATCTCCCCATTATCCAACGTTGACTAGGATCCAGTGCATCATTCCGAACCATCCACCGCTTTCACTCCCCTCCTGAGCAACCTTCGTCGGCGTATCAGGCGCCGCTTCTTGCTTCATGGTTTGGGCTGGTTCGCCACGGCTGTCCTGGGCCTTCTCCTCTTGGACTATGTTCTGGATCGCAGCCTCGACCTTCCCAGTCCGGTCCGAATCATCCTCCTCCTTGGGATGCTCACATATCTCGCCTTCGGATTTCGGAGGAGGATCCTCTATCCTCTTCGTGCCAGGCTCACTTGGACCGACCTCGCTCTCCTCGTGGAACGCCAGAGACCGGAACTCCACCAGGCTTTCATCACCGCCGTGGAATACGCGGGTCCCGAGGCCCATCCCCTCCGGGGAGTCTCCCCATCCATGGTGGACAAAGTTGTCCAGCAGGCCAGGGAACAGATCGCCGACTTCAATCCCGCCAGCGTCATTCGAAAAGACCGGACCCGGCGAGTCTGGGGACTCGCTTCGGCACTTGGCCTGCTCTTTCTCCTGGTCGGGTTTCAAGACGGAGAAGGCCTGCTCATCTGGGGGCAACGCCTCTTCGGGGCTTCCCTCTCCTATCCTCGCAGAACCTATATCACCCTTCAGATTCCCAGATCTTCGGGAAACTATGAGCTAGAGATTCCCAACGAACCCGAAAAACCCATCCACATTCGTCTGGCGCGAGGCGCGGACCTCCCCATCCTCGCTCATGTCAAAGGCCTGGTTCCGGAAGCTGTGGACCTCGAGTTCCAATCCAAGAGCGGGACTGTTGAAACCATCCCCATGGATCCACGGGGAAACCGCCGCTTTCGCAAAGTCTTTCGACATATCCTGGAACCATTCCGTGCGAGGGCCATCGGGGGGGATTCGCTCCCTACGAGGTACTTGGAGGTCGAGGTCCTTGAACCCCCTGTCGCCTTCGATCTCCGAGTCCAGACCATCCCCCCCTCCTACACCAACCTCCCCGCGAGGCTGACCAGGGGAGGGTTGGTCCAAGCCCTCCCCGGAAGCAAGGTAAGAGTCTTCTTCCGTTGCGCTCAGCCTCTGAAAAAGGGAAGCCTTGAAATCGAAGAAGCCGGAAAGACCATCCCCATCCAGGAGCTTGGCGCCGAACAGGAGGGCATCCTCTGGCCATCCACAGCAAAAGGAACAAAAACCAAGTCCCCAGGCTCGACTGCCAAGAGCTGGAGCGCCAGCTTTGTCATGCCGGAGACACCCGATCGTTATCGGATCCATCTCTGGGCTCGAAATGGACTACGGGAGAGAGACAGAGAGAGCCACAGCCTCATTCCCAAACCGGACCAAAGACCCAAGGTTCGGCTCTACAGCCCTGGAGCCGCCTTGTCCTCCATGATTCCGGGAGCCAAGTTCCCGCTACGCATCTTTTGCGAAGATGACTTCGGCCTGACCAGGATCCAGATCCAAGCCCTCCTCGGAACCAAAGCAAAGGCCGCTCCCAGCATCCTCTGGGAAGCCGAAAACCATTCCGGCTCAACCCGATCGCATCCCAAGGCCCCCCCCGAAAAAACACTCAAGGTTTTTTCCCTGCTTCGCCTCAAGACTCCCTCCAGTTACCTGCAACATGCAGAAAGAAAGCCTCGAGAGGGAGATCGCATCCTCTTCAAGCTCCAAGCCTGGGATGATCGAAGCCCCAACCCGCAAGCCTCGGAACAAATCGACTTTCGGATCGACCTCGTGGACAAGGAAGAACTCTTGAGACGGCTTCAGAGCCGGCTCCGAGAGACCCGCAGACGGGTCGAAAAAGTGCGTAAAATCCAAGCCGAGGAGAAAAGCAAATTGACTCAGCTCCTTGGTTCCTTAGGAAAGGGTGAGACTGCGAACTCCTCGGACTCGAGCCAGGGCATCGGCTCGATCGAGATTGGACAAGAGCGCATCCAGGCCTTTCTCCACCGCATTCGTCAGACCCTGGCCGAAGTCACCGAAGCCCACCTCCTCAACGGCCTGGACAGCTCCCCGAGCGTCTCCACGGTTTTCGAGATGTACCGAAAACACTATTCGCAAAACCCCAAGGCACCATCCACAGACCCCGAGTTTCACCGCCTCCTCGCCAAGGCCCGCCGGAACGGTGAGCTTGGCCCCCTGGAACTTCTCGGCAAGCTCTCCGACATGTTCCAAATCGCCGAAGAAGCTCTGAGCCAGGGAAACAATCCTTGTCGGCAGGTCCTTTCCACGGCCCAGGCGGAAATATCCGGGAAGCGGATGAGGGAAGAATTGCAAAAAGCCCTCCTTCTCCAGGGGCGTATCCTGGAGGGCTTGGACAAACTTCTCTCTCTCCTGGAAGATTGGAATGACTACCAGGACTTGGTACGAATGACCCGACGGCTCCGGGATGCCCAACGGGACCTTCTCGAACGCCTGGACTCGAAACGGTCGAACACGAAGAAACGAACCAGAAGGGAAAGATGAAGAACTTGACACCCTGGCTCCTGAGCGTAGTTCTCCTCGGTGCCTTCACCGCCCCGCCCCTTCCCGCCACCTCCCTCTTCCAGGAGAGAAATGAGCAGGAGGCACTCATTCGCCGGGCGGAACGTCTGCAGCGCCAGATGCAAAAGATGAAGGCCCGCTACCAGAAGGAGGGGAAAAAAGAATACGTCACCCTCCTGGAAGAAGGGCTTCGTTGGATTTCGGAGAGTCAGTTGATCCGAAAGATGAACGAGACCTCCCTTGCCATCTCTTCCAAAGAGCGCCGCTCCATCCAGGCAGCAAAGAACGTTCTAAAGGATATCGACAAGCTCCTCTCCATTCTTCTGGATCGACGCTCCATCGAAGACCTGGAAAAAGAAACAAAGGGGGTGGAAAAGCAGATCCAAACCTTGAAGCGCCTGCAGAAAAAGCAGGAACAGCTGAAAAAGGCCATGAAAAAGATCATGGACGCCTCCCGCACTCGGGAAGAGGCCCGGATCACCCAGGACTTGAAGGATTTGGCACAACAGGAGAGAGAAGAAGCCAGGAAGAACACTGCGAGAGCCGGCTCCCTTCAAAACTTCCTGGAAAAGGCCATGGACGAACTCAAACGCCTGGAGAGAGAGAACGAGGAGATCTCCAAGCAATTGGATCCAAACCAACCAAAGGGTAACGAGGCCCTTGGAAGCAAAGCCGCCAACCTATTCCGGAAAACCCAAAAGGAGATCGCAAAACTCGAGTTCGCCCGAAGCCTCGAAAAGGCGGTGAAGGATCTCTCCGAGCCAAGAAGTTCGTCCTCCAAGGCCCTCCCCTCCTCTCTGCGGACTGCACAGCGCCGCATGGAAGATCTCAGGGAAAACTACGCGGATGCCCTTCCTCCTGAGATGAAGAAAAGCTGGGATTCTCTCTTGTCCGCCATGAAACAGGGAGGGAAGCTCTCCCCCGAGACCCAGAAGAAGCTCCGAAACCTCCTGAAGGACTTCGACCAGATGGCCCGCGAGGATCGCAAGTCTCTCGCAAAGGAAACGGAGGACTTGGGTACCAAGACACAGCTCCCAAGGGCCAAAAAATCCCTGGGCAAAGCGGCCAAACATCTGAGGAAGTCCTCCCAGGATGTCTCCAAAAAAGAAGCCCTGCTCCAGACAGGCAAGGCTCTTCAGGAATTGATGGATGCCATTGCCGCATCCTCACCACCGCCCATCAAGGAGCGGGCCCTGGAATTCCAGCGCCAGGCCAAAAGGCTCGCAAGCGGGCTCCAAGCCCAACAAGACCAGGCCCCCCAGCTTGGGGAGGAGCTTGGGAAAGCAGTCACCTCCCTCAAGAAAACCGAGGAAGAAGCTTCTCGTCTTACCAAGAAAAGCCCTGACTCTTCGGCCTCCCGTAACGCGGCCAAGGAGATTTCCAAGGCCTTGAAGCAGGCAAAGGCCTCTCTCCAGCGCTCCTTGGACCGTTTGAAGGAACGAGTCGCTGGCAAAGCCAGGGAAGCGGCCAGGGATCAGGCCAACTTGAATCAGCGGCTTGACCGGATCGCCAAACAGATCAAAAGGGCGCAGGAGGAGGGCAAGCTCTCCCCGAGCCAGGCCCAAGTCGCCGAAAAGAGCCTGAACAAGGCCCGTGGGGAGATGAAAAAAGCCGAGGCCAACCTCAACAACTCCTCTCCAGGCAAGGCGGCCCTCAATCAGAGCAAGGCCGCCGAGAGCCTGGAGAAGGCTGCCCGGGATCTGGCGAAAAACCGGAAGCTCGGTGAAAAGGGCAAAGCGGAAATGAATCGCCTGGCCAAGAAGCAGGAAGAGCTTGAGGAAGAGATTCTCCGCCTGGCCGAAAGAATCGACCCGAGAAAAAACGCTGGTGCCAGGCAGGCCCTGGAGGAAGCCGCCAAGGCCGCAAAAAGAGCCAAGAGGGCCATGAACTCGGGACGGATGGACAAGTCTCAGGAGGAACAGCAAAAGGCAGCCAAAAAACTCGAAGAGGCGAGAAAGAACCTCGAGAACGAAAGAGATCGGTATTGGCGCCTTCGCCAGGAGGAGTTGTTGTTCCGGATCGGGGAGGAGGTGGGAGTTCTGATCCGCAAACAGAAGGAGCTGAGCAGAAAGACTCTCGACCTCGCTGGCGAGGCGGGAAACGCGGAGCGCCTTCCCCGGCGACTACGAACTCGCATTCGCGCCCTAGGGAGAGCCGAAAGAGAACTTGAAACACGAGCCCGCTTTCTGGCGGAGAATCTGAAAAAGGAGCAAACCCTCGTCTTCACCTTTGTTCTCGAATCCATTGCGGATGATCTGGCTGAGATCGGCAGGATTTTCATGGCAAGACGCCCAAGCGTGGATTCGTTTGTTCAAGGGCTCCAAGCCGAAGTCCTAGCACGCCTCAGAATGCTCAAGGCATCCCTGGAGGAAGAACAAAAGAACAAGAAAAAGAAGAAAAACCAGAAACCTATGCAGGACAAACCCAACAGCAACCAGGGAGACCAGAAACCCAAACTCGTCCCGGATGTCGCTGAGTTGCGAATGCTCAAGCGACTGGAACTCTCCACCAAGCAGAGGATCGATACATTCCTGCAATTGCAAGAATCCCTCCCCGGGGGACTCGGGGAGCTTGAAACCGACTCCTTGAAACGTCTTGCTCTACGCCATGCGAAGGTGTCGGACCTTTTCCGGACCTTCTTGAAAACGCGAGGGCTCCTCGACAGTCCTGATGGAGCGCATGGAAAGAAGGGCAAAAACACCAAGGAAGGAGTGGAAAAGAAGGAGAAGAAAAAATGACAAGAACGCGGATTCTCACTTTCCCGGCCCTCTTCCTCCTTCTCCCCCTTGGACCTTTCCTTGGGAGTTCCAAGGCGGCTGCTGTTCCTGTTTCCTCGTCCTACCTCCAAGGAAGCCAAGGTCCATCCGAAACCAAGGATCTCCTGAAAAAGATCCAAAAGGAAATGGCCCGTATCGACGAGTTGTTGAATCGAGCTGCAAGCAAGTCCCGCAAAACCTCCAGTTCCAGCTCCTCTTTTTCCAAGTCCTCCACCGGCAAAACCTCGTCTACCCAAAAAACCTCGGGGAGTAAGGCAGAAGTAAAAAAGCTCCTCAAGGAGAGCGCTGCCAGCAATGGAAAAGTCATCCAACTGATCGATCAACTCCTGGCCAAGGCCCAACGAGAGTCCTCCTCCTCCTCGAGCAGTCCCATGAAACCTCCCAAAAATTCAGGGAAACCCTCTGGGAAACAAAAACCCAAGCCGGACAACCGCGAAAACAACTCTCCTGATTTGCAGAAACAGCAGAAGGCAGGGAACTCGAAAAACCCCAAGGATCCCAAGGGCTCCAAAGAAAAAGCGAAGCTCTTGAAGGGGAACAAGAAGCCCCCTTCCGGAAAAACAGGAGAATCGAACAACTCCAAGGGCTCCGGGCGTTGGGGTTTTCTCCCTCCCTACCTTCAATTCCTCTTTCGAAAGGGGGGAGCCCCAAAGGTACCAGGTAAATATGAGAAATGGGCCGAGGAGTTCAACAGGAGCGTGGACCGGAAGAAAAAATGAGCTTCTCCGGGAACCAAAAGCTTTCGCCAGGACGACTCGATCCATCCCTGCGGCTCTTGGCCTGCCTTGTTTTTCTTCCCTTTATGGGGACCGGCCTTTGGGCGCGGATCCTGCCTCCTCAAGCGCCGACCCGTATCCAAGAGTCTCCTCCCCCCCCCAAGCGGAGTCTCAAGAGCAGCCGGATCCCTCCCCTGCTCTCCCCAAGTCTCCTCACAAAGGCCAACCTCCTCGCCAAGGCAGCGGGAAAATCCTTAGCTGCGCTTCAGGGGCCGTCGGGCAAATACTCACTGAGGCAAACGGAACTGCCGGCTCCGGTGGCAGTCACAGCCCTCGCCTCACTCGCGCTGCTCTCCTTGGGCGAGCTTCCTGGCCGAACTCCCCTGGGTTCCCATATCGAAAAAGGAATCCGCTACCTCCTGGACAACCAGGACCGGAGCGGTGGGCCCGAGCACGGATATATTTCGGATCCCTCCGACCGATACAGCAAAATGCATGGGCACGGTTTCGCCACGCTCGCGATGGCTCAGGTCCTGGGGCAACTTCCCCGTGATGAATCTCCCCTCGTTACCCGAAAGGAATTGCGCCAGGCGCTCGTGGACGCCGTTCGACTCATCGAAAAGGCCCAAGACAGGACGGGAGGTTGGTATTACACGCCTTCTCCGACTGGCCACGAAGGTTCCATGACCATCTGCATGGTTCAGGCCCTGAGAGCTGCGCGAAACGCCGGGATCGCGGTGTCCATCGAATGCATTCAGAAGGCGGTCCGCTACGTGGAACGTTCTCAGAAACCGGACGGAAGCTTCCGATACCAACTCGGTTCCGAACGCTCCTCCCTGGCTCTGACCGCAGCCGCCCTCAGCACCCTGGATGCGAGCGGGCGGTACGACTCCAAGGCCTTGGCCAAGGGGCTCGAATTCATCCTCCAATCTCCCCAGCTACGAGGAGGACCCAAGGTATTCCAACTCCTGGACAGAGAGGGGGGAGGACGCTTCCCCTTTTACGAGCGGCTGTATCTGGGTGAAGCCTTGTTCTTTTCCCGGGATCCCAAACCTTTTCGGCGCTGGTATGGCCTCTTCATCCGTCGGCTCGAAAAGACCCGGACCCCCGGCAAAGGAACGTGGAACTCCCGGCGTTACGGCGAAGCCTACGCGACCTCCATGAATCTGCTCACCCTGAGCCTTCCTTTTCAATACCTCCCCATCCACCAGCGCTGAAGACCGCCCCCCCTCAGAAGTCCGGCTCTGGCCCCCTAAGGACGTTGGTACACCAGTTCTCCAGCGATCAAGGTCGCAAGAACCTGGGTTTTGAGGACTGCTTCGGGGGGGATGGAAAGCAGGTCCCGGTCCACGATCACGAGATCCGCCTCCTGGTGGATGGCGATCCGCCCGCGAACGGCTTCCTCCCCCGCCGCAAAGGAAACCTCGGTCGTAAAAGCAGCCAGGGCCATCCTCGGGCTGAGAGCCTGCTCCTCCCTGAGAGGAGCGGAGAGGGGATCGTCGGGTGAGATGGTCGTCATGGCCGCAAAAAGTCCTCGAAAGGGGGAGACCGGTTCCACGGGAGCATCGGAACCAAAGCAGACCCTCGCCCCCATCCTCAGAAGCGTCCCAAAGGCGTAGGCGCCTGCCAGGCGTTTTTCTCCCAACCTTTTCGCAGCCCAGCGCATGTCCGTTGTGAGGTGGGTCGGTTGCATGCTGGCGATCACTGCCAGCTTCTGGAAACGGGGAAGGTCCTCGAGGGAGAGGATCTGGGCGTGTTCCACTCTCGGACGTAACCTCTCCCTCTGTTCGGGGCTGAGCTTTTGCTGGTAAAGATCCAGAACGAGGCGGTTGGCACGGTCCCCGATGGCATGAACACAGGGCTGGAACCCTTCTGCCGCGCAGCTTTGGATCCAGGAGCCTAGAATGGAGGGTGGCGTGACCAACAGTCCCCGCGTCCCCGGCTGATCGGAGTAGGGTTCGAGGAGGGCGGCCCCTCGGGATCCTAGAGCCCCGTCGGCATAGAGTTTGAGAGCCCGGAAACGAATCTTGGCTCGGGGACCGGGATCGAAGATCGCCGGGAGCTTGTCAGCTTCCTTCGGCATCGAAAACATCCCATACACCCCGAGCTTCCAATCCCCTGAACGGACCAGGGATCGCAACAGGCCAAGCTCCAGGGGCGAGGCCCCCGCTTCATGGACCCTGGTGAGCCCCAGCTGTAGACAATGCTCCTGGGCTTTGAGCAACTGGCGTTTCATCGAGACCCCATCGCTCTTGGGGATCACCCTCGAGACGAGGGTAACGGCTCGATCGAGAAGGACTCCCGTTGGCTCGCCGGAGGCATCCCGAAAAACCCTTCCCCCCTCCGGGTCCTTGGTTCCAGCGGTAATCCCCGCAAGCTCCATGGCTCTCTGGTTTACGAGAGCCGCGTGTCCTCCCACTCTCCTCAGGAGGACAGGGTTTTCGGGAAAAGCCCGGCTGAGTTCCTCGTGCGTAGGCATCTTTGCCGGATCCCAGAGGGTCTGATCCCATCCCCTACCAAAGATCCAGCCTCCCTTGGGGACCTGCCCCACCCCCTTTTTCAAGCGGGCGATCACCTCTCCCAGACTGCGGCTCCCTCGAAGATCGATGTTCTCCAGCGAAGCCCCGAGACCAAGCAGGTGAAGATGGGCATCCTGGAAACCGGGAAAAAGATAGGCACCGGGATACTCCAAGATCCTTGTCTTGGTACCCCGAAAGCGAAGGACAGCCTCTGGGGAACTGACAGCCAGGATCTTTCCTTGGGCGAGTGCGAGGCCGACTCCTCCCGAAGCAAAGTCCTCGCCCAGGCTGGGCGCCCCCTCGACGAGAATGATGGTGGAGGCAGTAGGAAGGCGCTGGACACCGGAGACTTCCCCCTCGGGTTGGTCCCTGTGGGAAACCAGGCAGGCTCCGAGAAACAAGAGGAGGGAGAGAGGCGCGACAAGGTATGGTTTCATCGAAGCCCATCATAGGGGGAAAGAAAGGGGCATGCGCCCCTATTCGATCCGGATCCTCTGCCAGCCTCCCGTCGATAGGCCTCCATCTTCTTGGAGAATCCAAACCCAATGCTTGTTCCAGCGAATGGGGTCGAAGCTGCCCTTCTTGGGAGGCTCCGGGAGGCGCCCTTCCCGGGCAGCGGCCACTCCGGGAGCGAGCGTCCCACCCAACATGAGGGTGTAGGTCCATTCCGGCTTCATCTCAGCCGCGGTTTCGTAGATGGGTCGGCCATCCCGGGTCTTCCTCCCACTTGGATAGAGTGGAAGAACGAGGGGGAACAGATTCTTGAAGTTCTTATGGGGTGGAGGACTTTTGGGGTCGGTCGTCGTAAAAAGCAGTAGCTTGGCTCCCGGCCTCAAATCCTTGGCGGCGACCCGGAAGCGTCGGGGGGCTTCGTGCCGAAGCCGCTGAAGCCCAAAGCCGGGTGAGTCCTGGAGGAGACCAAGCTGCATGACCCGCAAGGCCTTGAGGGAAACGGGTTCGGGAACCTTGGTGCTCGTCCCCGAATAAACCCCCTCCCAGACAAAAGCCTTGGGATGGGTCTTGGGGCCGGGGATCCAATTCTTGTCCAGGAGAGGGACCTGGGTCCAGGGCGATGCAACCGGCATCGGCAGCAGTTCGATTCGAGATGCGGGCGGCCCCCTCAGGATGCTCGCTCTCCCCGAGGGAGCGGCCACTCTTCGGGCACTTCCCAGTGGGGTCTGCAAAAAGACGAGGCGGTCGGACGAAGCCCGAAGAAGTCCCAGGAGTGCGGCCCGTCCCAAAACCTTCCCTCCCGGTTCCGTCCGGTAGCTCCCCTGCAGAGGATCAAACCAGAATCCAAGCTCCTTTCCTGCCAGCAAGGCATGGACCGCGAGACCCGCGTCGGCGCTCCGCGTCTTCCCTTCGAAGAGGTCCAGCATAAACCTGGTCCCCGGAGAACTCTCCTGCCCCGGCGCAACGGTCCAGGAAAGCCCCACGCTGGGCGCGATGCCCGTATCAAATTCCCGAAGGAAGCGCGCGATGGCGTCCAGCTTGTTCTTCTCCTTCTTCAAGAAATCATGGGCGAACCCGAACTGGGTAAAGTCCACGATGTCGGCCTGGGCACCGCTGTTCCCGAGACCGAACTCATTGGTTGTAATCTTGGAAGTCTGGAAGGGATCAAAAATCCAGCGCGCCTCCTTGGCTTGCAACCCCCTTAGATGGGGGGTCTCGATCACCTGGGGGATCCCCCCCAGGGAAAAGGAAGTCAGGCGATTGTTGCTCCCCGCAGGAAGAGAATGACACTGCACACAGGAGCGGCCCGCCGAACGAGCTTCGGCCACATTGGTCAGCGGGTCCCTGAGAGCCCGGGTGTGGAAAAGTTTGAGCCCCAAGAGCGCCCCGGAGCCATCCTCGGCGTCCTTCGCCCCGAAGGAGCCGCTGTACCGCCGCTCGATGGGTTCATCCGGATTCGGTGGGAAATGAATGGAGAAGGAGAACTCCTCGAAAACCCGCATCGAGGGAATCGGGATCCCCCTGGGCCGTTGGCCGGGAGGGGCGAGGTTTTTCATCCCCATCAGGCCCACGTAAGCGGCATTGAAAAAGGAGAGATCGGGCCGATCCCCACGCCAATGGAGAGGGTTGTTGGTGAAGAGCCGTTGTCCCAATCCTTGGACTTCGGAGGTCGCGAGCCCTTGCATGCTCTGGGTGACTTTGACCCCCTTTCGGAAGGGATATTTCTGCTTGATGGAGAGGATCCGCTGATCGGTGACCCCGTCCACCAACTGTGGATTGAACTGCTCTGCGCCGGAGGGACTCCCGGCACTCAAGTCCCAACCCAACCCGTCACTCCTTCCGTCAATGTGGCAACTCGCGCAGGCGTCGAACCCGTTCCCGGAGAGCCCCGCGTCGTAAAGAAAGCGCCTCCCCTTCCTGATATAAGGAGGGGTGGGATCGTTTTGGAGCGCCCGGACCCGAAGCACCTTTTCGCTGACAGGGTCCACTTCGGCAATGGAATTGTCCAGACGGTTCATCACATACAAGCGATCCCCCGGGTCGCCGGGAACCCCGGGGATCCCATAACGAAGAGCCAGGCCGCGAGGCCCGGCCATGGGGTTCCCACTGCCCACAGCCCTGGGCACCGAAAACCCGCGGACTTTCCATTGGGCAGCGGAGGCCTGGCCAGGCAGAACCACCCCAATCCGGTCCCGGTGGAAGGCTGCCACAAAGATCTTGACCGCCCCACCCTTGGGCTCATAGACCTGGATCCCCATGGGGTGCGCCAGGGATTCCTGATAGGAAACAGGCTTGCCCAGGCTGCTGAGGTTCAGATCCCTGGTCTCCACGCTGACCTTGGAGGTTCCAAGCCCCCGGATTCGATGCAGGAGACTCTTCACAAAACCGGTTGGGGCAGCGGCGACCACCGGCTCGGAAACCCTCTGGTTCTGAGCGTCCCAGGCGATCACCCAGAGATCACCATTCTTCTGGAAGGCCATCCCCGTTTTGCAGGTCCCCAACCCACCCAACATGGAGGCTCTCCGTGTCTTGAAGTCAAAGCTCCAGAGATCGGAATCATGCAACCAGGAATGTCCCCCCAGGAACCCGAGGACGTGGAGGTTTCCCTGGGGCCCCATGGCCATGAAACGAGGATGCCTTAGAGCCTGGGTCGGATTCTGAAAGGAGTCCAGGAGCGGGATCCTTTCGCTGTACCCGGGAACAACGGGAAGAAGAGACTTGGCCTGGACCCAGGCTAAGGCGTTCCGCGTGTTCTTGGTGACGAAGAGGGTCTTTCCGTCCGAGGAAGGCAGTACCATCATCGGCTCGTCCCCCACATAGACCGTCCGGTCCACCCGCGCTCGAAGTGCCTTGGTCAGGGGATCTCTTGTGAGCAGGATCCGGGTCACCGAGTCACCGAGCATGTCCGCGGTGTAGGCGACTCCCCTCACAGGGTCATAGCTGACCGAAACCGGCCTGAGACCAACCGGGACTCTCGCGAGAAACCGGAGCCCACGAACATCGTAGATCTCCAAGCGATTGTCGGGGGTGTTGCAGGCGAGGACCACGTCCAATCCCCCGACCCGGGCCACCACGATCGGAGCCACCTGGGGGATCTCCAAGTTCAAAAAGGAGTCGCGACCCTGGGCTGCGCAGAGGGAGGAGACAAGAAGAAGAACAAGAGATGAAAAGCGCAAGAGCCCTCCAGGAGGATAGAACCGAAAGGAGGTCCCGATTTTACCCCAATTCCTCTCCCGCGTCCTCAAACAGGTGTCCGCAATGGAGTTCATGTCCAGGGGTGAGAATCATTCTCGAGACAGCCCCTTGGCGGTCCACGACGGTGCCTGGAAAGACCAAAGAATCCTGGATCCGGATGGGGTGCCTGACTTCCACTCCATCCATGAGGATGGAATTTTGAAGTTCGCAACCCTTCGCGAGCGTCACCCCATCCCCGACGATCTCCTTCAATCCTCGGGTCTTCAAAAAGTGCAGGTTCAAAGCCAGCAGATCACAGGGGAAGGAAAGATTCAGGTCCTCGCGCACGACCTCAGACGCCTCAACTCTCCACCCATCCTCGATGAAGATCTGAATCGCGTCGGTAATTTCATATTCGTCCCGCATCGCTGTGCGCGGAGTTCGCCTGACCGCATCGAAAAAGGCGGGTGTAAAGAGGTAGAGACCGCATCCCTTGAGATCGGTCCGGGGGTGACGAGGCTTTTCGATCACCCGAGTCACCGAGCCATCGGCCCCCAGGTGCACCACAAAGTTGCGCATGATGGCCGAAGGATCCGACTCCTTCTTGACCGCGAGGACACCAGCGGTCCCGCCCCGTGTCCCGTCCCCGATTCTCCCCACCATGTCCGAGAGGTTTTCGGTTTCGAAGAAAATATCCCCCAGGAACAAAAAAAAGGGACGGTCCACGTGTCGCTCCAAGCGCCCCAAGGCATGAGCGATCCCCAAGGTCTCCTCCTGTTCCACATATCGGATGTTCACTCCGAGCTGGGAACCATCCCCAAGGCAACGAACGATCTCAAAGCCCAGATGCCCAATCACGAGGATCAGGTCCCTGACCCCAAGGTCCCTAAGGGCCTCGATCTGGTGTTGGAGGAGAGGTTTCCCCCCAATGGGAAGAATGGGTTTGGGAAACTTTTCGGAAAAAGGCTGCATGCGCGTCCCTTTTCCGGCGGCCAAGATCACACCAAGAAGGTCCTTTCCTTCCACCACACTCCTCCCGCTTCCGGCTTCAAAAGTAGGGGAACAAGTCCCACTGTTCCGGTCCCGAAGAACCGGAACGGGCACTCATTTGGACTTGTTGAGATAGAGGCTCACCCGGGTCGTGTAGAGACTGGAGAGGACCAAGTCACCCAGACCATCTCCATCCACATCCCCCAGGTCGGCCGAGGCCGCTTTGTAGGTTCCAGCGAAGCGCGTAGCCTTGAAGCCACCCTTGCCATCCCCAAGGAGGATGAAGAAGTCCGAGCTGTCGGCATTGGTCACCAGGATGTCGGCGAGCCCATCCCGGTTCAGGTCCTTGGCCATTAGAGCTGTTGGACCCTGGCCGACCTTGATGGACTGCTTTTGGAATCCGTTTCCCCCTGCCAGGAGAAGGCTCAGCTCATTGCCACCGAGGTTGCTGACGATCAGGTCGTCTCTTCCATCTCCATTAAAATCCGCGGAGCGTAGGTAGTTGGGGAGGTTTCCGACGGGGAGGTCCATTCCCAGCTTGAAGCCACCCTTGCCGTCTCCATAGAGGATCGAAACGGTCCCAAGCTTGTAGCGGGAGACCGCCAGGTCCGCCTTTTGATCCCCGTTGAAATCCTTGGAGAGGATGCTGAGGGGTCCCCCCTTGAGGGGAATAGGTGGGAAGGGAGCCGAAAAACCAAAGCCCTTCGCGCTGCCTTTGAGAATCCAAACCTGATCCCCTCCATAGTCGGCCAAGGCCAAATCATCGAAATCATCCTCGTCGAAACGCCCGGTAACGATCTCGAAGGGCCCCGCTCCTCCCTTGAAGGGAGCCTGGTTGATGGGTGGAAACAGGTCGAAGTCAAAGGATCCCGGAGTGGACTTGTTCAGAAGGAATCGCAGCCCTCCAGAGACTGCGATCACAATGTCCACCTTGCCGTCCTTGTTGAAATCACCCTTGCCGAGGTCCCCGGGGAGTTTCCCGACATTGTATTCCTTGACTTTCTCGAGCTTGCCGGTCTTGCTTCCTTGGAGAATGGCGACGATCCCCGCCTTACGATCGCTGACCGCCACATCGGCGTAACCATCTCCATCGAAATCCGAAGAGACCAGGAAGATGGGCTCCTTCCCGCCCGTGGCGAAGTTCTCGGAGCCGAGTAGCCCCTTGTTCCCCAGGCCACGGATCCATGAGATCTTTTGTGAGTCCAAACCACTTGTCAGGACGTCCAGATGGCCATCTCGGTCCAAGTCCACAACCCGGCACTGGGTGGGAATCCCCGAGGTTCCGAATTGGCGCTCGGGTCCAAAGACCCCTCCACTTTTTCCAGGGAGGAAGCCGATCGCAGGACGGTCCAGGAAGGCGACGACGATGTCAACCAACCCATCTTCGTTCACATCCCCAAGGTCGGCATAGACGGGATCCCCGTCCACGTCCAGAGTCTTCCCCGCGAGGAAACTCCCTTTACCGTCTCCAGGGAAAAGGGAGAGATTGCCCGAGCCGTAGTTGGTCACCAGCAAATCCAAGATCCCATCCCCAGTGAGATCCTTGGCGTCGATCTTGACCGGCCCCTTCCCCAAGGTGGAGAACATCTTGCGGGAGCTGGCCACGAATCCCTTGGAGGAGCCGAGCCAGGTGATCACCTCGTTCCGCGTGAGATCCGTTCCCGCGAGGTCCAGGAAACCATCCTTGTTCCAATCCCCCACGGCCACGGCGTTGATCTCAGCCTTGGTTCCCGCCGCAAGGTCGGCCGGCGCGAGAAAAGTCGCCCCTTGGGACAAGAACACCCGGAGCACCTCCCCCCGATTGGCCCCCAGGGCGAGATCCACCCGGCCGTCCTTGTTCAGGTCGGCCGCCAAAAGGCCTGCGGCTCCTTTCCCGACAGAAAGACTCTTGCTGTCTTCCTTGAGCTGCCCCTGGCCATTGTTTCGAAGGATCCGGATCCAGCCTTTGGCTGGGAAGAGGCAGGCCAAATCCTGGTCCCCATCTCCATCGAAGTCCCCCGAGACCACTTCACCCGGCTCCTCCACATAGGCGAGGGACGTCCCAGCCTTCAAAGACAGCCGAGCGGGGCTGGAGGCGATGGCTACGAGCAGTTTCCGCGATGAAAAGCTCGTAGCGACAAGGTCCAAGACTCCGTCTCCCGTGAGATCCGCAGTGGCCAGGGCCCGTAAGCCGGAGACCCCCATCTCGAATTCTTGACGGGTCTGGAATTGGACGGAGCCGAGGGTGACGTTCCCCCCTCCTCCACCACCGCCCCCACCGTTGTGGCAGGAACTCAGTGCGAAACTCAGGAAGGAGGCAGTGCAAAAGGCGAAAAATCGGGCGTTCATTCGGTGTCTCTCTTGGCCAAGAGAAAAGAGAAAGATGAAACAAGGAAATGCAACAAGAAATAGGGAATAAAAGGACAGCCCCGAACCAGGTGCATTCAGAACCGCATGAATTCTACCACGTTTGGAATCCTCTGCAACAAAAGGAGTTCCAGCCCTTTTTTACAGGAGGAAAAGGAAGAAAAGCCTCCTCACCAAGGAGAAGTCAGCTCTCCATCCCAGGCAGGGAAGCCTCTTCCTCATAGGACCTGAGGCCCCGCGGAGGTCCCAAAAGGACTTGCCCTAACAGAAGGATTTTGGGATCCACCCCCTCCAAGCCTCCCGCTTGGACCCCTTCACTCCGCCCCCATTTGGAGGAGTGGTCCGATGCCAACTCCATCTGATCCAGGGATGAATCGAAAACAAGGTCCCCACCCTGCCCGGCAAAGGCCTTGGACTCCCGGAAATCTCCGAAATCGGGCATGGGCATATTCCCTGGGGAGGGGATCCCGCCGGCAGTGTTCTCCCGGGAGAACACCGAATCCTTGCCCCATTCCCCGCCCTCCAGGGTTTCTTCGCCTTGGAGCACGGGAATGTCCACCCTCAGGGGGGAAGAGTCAGAAGGAACAACCCTTTGGTCCGCCTCCCGAAACCGCTCGGGAATCTCCATCTCCTCGGAATGAAGCCCCTCACCCTTTGCTTCAAGCGGAGGAGGCGAGCTACGCTCGGGATCCTTGACCAGATCTCGGAGAGCCTTCATCCAATCCTGCTCGCCCTCCCCCCCAGAGCTGGAACCTTGGGAATCCGGAGTTCCGGAATCCTGGCTCCGATCCTGCGGAGGAGGAGCGGTTCTTCTCGGGATCCTCCTCCTCGTCTCCTTCTTCCTGGGCTTGCCCATCTCGAAGAAAGAGAGAAGGATCAAAACCGTGAGGACCGGATGTTCCAGCAACCAATTGAGGATCTCTTGCATCAACCCTCCTCGGATCCTTCTGCTGGGTTCATGATTCCCACTATCCCCGCTTCTCGGGTCCCTTGGGACCGGAGGACCCCTCCCCCTTGCCGCCGAACTTGTCGCGCATATGCGTATCCGCCTCGATATTCTTCAAACGGAGATAGTCCATGACACCGATCCGCCCGCCACGGAAGGCTTCGGCGATCGCGAGTGGGACCTCGGCTTCGTTCGCGACCACCTTGGCCCGGTTGGCCATCACCTCCGCCTTCATTTCCTGCTCCCGGGCCACTGCCATGGCTCTTCGCTCTTCGGCCTTGGCCTGGGCGATCCTCTTGTCGGCCTCGGCCTGGTCCGCCTGGAGCCTTGCCCCGATGTTCTTGCCGATATCGACATCGGCGATGTCGATCGAGAGGATCTCGAAGGCCGTCCCCGAATCCAGGCCCTTGGCGAGGACGGTCTTGCTGATCAGGTCCGGATTTTCGAGAACATCCTTGTGGGAATCGGAAGAGCCGATGGTCGACACGATCCCTTCTCCGACTCGTGCGATAATCGTCTCTTCTGTAGCGCCCCCGACCAGGCGGTTGATATTGGTCCGGACCGTCACTCGAGCCTTGGCAAGGACCTGGATCCCATCCTTGGCCATGGCGGAGACCTCGGCCTTGCCCCGTGAAGTATCGGGGCAATCGATGACCTTGGGGTTCACACAGGTCCGGACGGCTTCGAGGACATCTCGTCCCGCCAGGTCGATGGCCGCGGCCCGCTTGAAGTCGATGTCCAAACCCGCCCGGTCCGCCGCGATCAGGGAGCGAACGACGTTGACCACGTTTCCCCCCGCAAGATAGTGCGCCTCGAGATCGTTGGTCTCGGCCGGGACCCTCGCCTGGACCGCGGAGACCTTGGCCCGGACCACCACTCCCGGATTGATCTTGCGAAGGCTCATCCCCACCAACTGGAAGAGAGAGATGCCCGCCTTGGAGAAATAGGCCTGAATCCAGAGGTTCAGGTATTTCATCAAGACGATCACCAGGATCAAAAGAACAAGCAGCAGAAGACCTAGCGCGAGGAACCAGAAATTGTTGGTTCCACCCGCCTGAGCCAGGATCGCTAAGAACTCCATCGACATCATCATCACTCCCTTTCGGCTTGGGTCCGTTCATCCCCAGGCGAATTCTTCTTTGGAATCTGTTCTACCACAAGTTGGGACATTTCCACTCTCAAGACTCGCACGGGGAGACCCGCATCCAGCATTTCCCCTCGAGTCATCGCGTCCCATCGGATCCCGTCGATTTCGATGGTTCCCGAGGGCCTGAGCGGGGTCACCGTTTTACCCTCCTTCCCCACGAGCGCGAGGAGTCCCTCATCGCGAGGGAGAGCTTTTTTGGGATCGAAACTTGGACCACTCAAGAGAAACGCCTTTCCGATCCGGGTGGTGGGGAAATAGCGAAAAGCGAGGAAGAGGACCAGGGGAGCGGAGATCAGCACCCCCAACAAGAAGGTCAGTCCCACTCCCATTCCGTGCTCGAAGGAAAAGAACACCGTGGAGACCACCAGAACGCCTGAGAGGATACTGAGAACCCCGAAACTCGGAAAAAACACCTCCGCAGCCATCGCCAAGAGCCCCAGAAACAACAAAAAGAGGAGGAAGGGGATGCTGATGAGTCCTCCCTCCGCTTCGGACGCCGGAGTCACGAGGACCCGGTTTCCTTCTACCTTGATCACCTGGAGGAGACAGCCCTTTGGGATGAAGCGGCCATCGGTGACCACATCGACAGGCTCACCATCCACTTCCATCTTTCCGGCTGGACGAAGGTCGGTGAGAGCCTGGCCTCGCTTGCCAAGGAGGTTCGCATGGCTCTTTTCCTGGGTCGCAGCGTTGGAATAGGCCTCCAAGGGACGTTCGGGCTCCAGGAGTATGGAGTTGAAGATGGGGATTTTGGGGAGAAAGCGGGAAACAAGCATCAAGAGCCCCACCCCGCCGAGAATGGACAGGAGAAGCCCCCAGAGGTTCCGGGTCAGGTACTCCGTTTCCCAAGGGTTTTCTGGAAGGCCGAAGGGTTGGAGGGAGAGGAAAAGGGCGATCACGATGGCGAGAAAGCCCCCGATCCCGGCAATGAGGGTCCCAGGAATGAGAAAGAGTTCGACCAGGATGAGCCCGACTCCAACGCCAAAGAGGAGGATCTCCGTCCATTCCGCCAGCCCCACGAGCCAGTTCCCTCCAAAGAAGAACAGGAAGCAGAGGACCGCCAGAGCCTCGGGAAGACCTGTTCCGGGAACCTTGATCGAAACCATGACCATGAAGAACCCAGCCACCAGCAGCAGAAAACGGATCCGGTAGAGGAAGCTCGCAAGCTCCTCGGACCAATTGGGCAAGAGGGTCTCCTTTTCCTCGGGACCGATCCCAAGCTCCCTCAAAAGGCCCTCCAGGTCCTCCACGACACCCTCGGACAACCCCAGGCGCAGAGCTTCGGAAGCGGTCAGGGTTAAAGGCCTGGGCTCCAGGACACGGTCCTCGAGCACCTGGAACTCTCCGGTTTTCAACGATTTCATCTGCTCGGTACTCATAAGACGGGTACGCGTCACCCCATCTTTGCCCCGATACCTCAGCTCATGCAGCTCCATGGAAGGGTCCACCATGGCCTCCGCAAGCAGGGCCACCCGATCCCCGTGATGGGAGGCGAGGCTGCGGACTTGGGCCCGGACCGCGGATATATATTTTTTTCGGACCTCTTTTTCCACCTGGTTCAGGATCCCTCCAAAGAACACAGGGGTCGCGGCCCCCATGGTGGCCCCTTCCCGCATAAAGATCCTGTTGCATCCCAGGGCGATGACGGCCCCCGCGCTCAGCCCCTGGTTGCGGATATAGGCGACGGTGTCCACTCCCTTTTCCCTGAGGTTCTTGAGAAGGGTCAGGATCTCGTCCATCCGAGCCTTGGAACCGCCGGGGGTGTCGATGTCCAAGATGAGCCGGGAAAACCCCGAGGAGACCGATCTCCTCCATGCCCTCCGGACCAGGGCCACCATACGGACGTCGATTTCCCCGTGGACTTCGACGACCATGGCCCTCTCTCCCTCCTGAGCCCTGTTCCCCTGGACCTGGGAAGCCGCGGCGCCAACCCCAAACAAAAGGGTGAGTAGGAAGATGATCAAGAAAAGGGGTTTTTGGGTCATACCAATCCAACCGAACCAGGACGATTCCATCGTTTCGCGTTCCCGAAGAATCCCCGGGAGAGGTCACCCCGGAAAAACCCTCACCCTGCCGGGAACGAGCTTTCCGAGGAATGCACAGAGCATCATCCCCCCTAAGCCGACTTGGTTCGAGCAGATACCCAGAAAAATCGGACTCACCTGCCTCCGTAGAGCCCTTGAGATTGGGGATAAAGGCCCCCCGGTTTCCCTTTGAACTTTGATCGGAAAGTTTCCGATACATGACCCAAGGAGGAAGGGACGATTTCAACCGAAACCATTCCAAAGATCCACATCGGGACCGCCACCAAATTGGTGCAGTCCTTTCAGGCTGCGATCGAGGCCCACAGCCTAGGGGTAGAGGATCGCCCACGGCTCAGGGAGTCCCTCGCGGAAGATTTCTTCCATCGGCTCCAAGCCATCAACCGACAACGACCCTTTTTCTCCCTCGAGATCGAACAGAAGGGATTTTCGGTCGATGGGCGCTTCTTGAAGGGGGGGAAAGAGATTCCGGACCTCTCCTCGTATCTCTTAGGCCAGGGGATTCGGACGATCACCTTCCACGCCGGAGTCTCCAGAAGAACGGTCCTGGATCTGATCGGGATCCTTGGGTCCGCCCGCTCCATGAGTGAGAGTTCCAGCTCTCCCTCCAAATGTCTCTGGGCCCGGGTACTCGCGCACTCTCTCCCAGGGATTTCGGTTCGGATCCTTCAGGACCTTCCCCCAAAAACCCAGTGGAACCCCTTCCTCTCGGATCGTGAGACCCAAAGAGAGGAAGAGGGCATCCATGGAAGAGCATCGGAGATTCAGCGCCTCATCCGCACCGAGGAACATCGGGTCCTCCCCCTGGAGTTGGGGATCGCCCTACTCTCCGACTTGGTCTCCAAAGAGGCCGGGGAGCAGTGGGAGGAGGAAGAAACCCGGGAACTCGAGGCATGCCTTTCCCACCTCATCCAAGAGAAGAAAATCCGGGAGACCCTGCATCTCCTGGACCGGGCGGATCAATGCCTCCCTCGGGACCAGAAGCCCTTCAAGATTCTGACCGCCTCCTTCGATCGGGCCATCGATGAGACCTATTTAAACGAACTGCTCGCCGTTCTACCACCTTCCCCGGACCCTTCGATCGCGGCTTTTCTCTTGCGGATCGGCCCAAGGGTCGCCCCCATCCTTTTGGGAGCCCTGTCCCGCTCCCGCACACCGGCTCTCCACGCCTTGCTCGAAACCTTGGTCCAGGTGGATCCCACACCCTTCTTGCAAACGTTGAAAGAGAGCGACGACCCCAATCTCCAGGAGACGGCCCTCGAGTATTTGATCGAGACCCCCACTCCCATCCCCACCCCCCTCCTCCGCTCCTTGGCCAACTCCGAGACCCCCTCCCTCCGGACCCGAAGCGTGGAAGCCCTCTTCCGTTTCGGAGAAATCGAAGAAGAAGAAGCGCTCCACCTCACTGAGGACCCCATCGAATCCATTCGGATCCAAGCCCTGCTTTGGCTAAGCAAAAACCCCCTCTCCTTCCAAAACCTCGAAGCCTTCCTGCTCGATTTCAGCAGCCGGGAACGAGGGATGGGAATCCGCGAGCGAAAAGCCGCCTTCCAGGTCCTCGCCGCCGCCTCAGGGAAAGAATCCCCCCAAGTCCTGGACCCGTGGATCCACCAATCCAAAATGCCCTGGCGCAGAAAAACGGATCGGGAGAACCAAATCTGTGCCATTCAAGCCCTCGGCACCCTCAGCCACTTGGGCGAAATCCGGGATTATCTCGAAAAACTTCTGCTTTCCTGCCCTCCCCACCTCTGCGTTTGGGTCCAAAAAGCCTTATCCGACAGCCAGGATCCTTGAACCTAACTGGAAATCCCCCAGAATCCCGTCCGTATCCCGGATCATCCAAAATCAGGAATCATGCGGGGTAGGGAACCCAAACCCCGCTTTGGGGAGATTTGGCAAGATCCTTCGATTCAAACGATTCAAGAGGTTCCATCCAAAGGAGCAGGGAGAGAAACATGAGCGCAAAGATCAAGAGCAGCGAACGGACCGACCGTGTCCTGATTCGCCCATGGCCCAAGGTGGTCTTTTTCTATCCCACCATGGTCTTCTGTCTGGTCGCCTGGTTCTTGTCCTCACTCTTTCCCAAGGTGGAAGGCTTGTCCCAGTCCCTCGGCCTCTTCTTCATGATCATCTTTTTCGTCAACCTCCTGGTCTTCGCTTTCGACTTCAATCGAATCAAATCCATCACCCTCATCTTTGGGATCATCGCCATTGTGTTCGCCCTGGTTTGGGCAAACTCGCAATGGGGCATCTGGTCCTCGATCCAGGAACTGGTGAACAAAATCGACATCCGCATGAACACCCAGTTCTATGGGTTTCTCTCGTTCATCTTCTGCCTGGTCTTTGCCATGGTTTTCCTGAACACCCGGTTCAACTACTACGAAATCAATCGGAACGAAATCCTCCACCACCACGGCTACCTCGGAGATATCAACAGGACCCCGACAACGGCCATGCGGATGCAGAAGGAGATTTACGATCTCATGGAGTACGCCCTCCTGAGATCCGGGAGGCTCATCTTTTATCCCGCGACTTCCCGTGAGGCCATCGTGATCGACAACGTCCTCAAGGTGAACCAGATAGAAGACCGGATCAAAAAGTTGCTCTCCAGCGTTTCAGTTGCGGTTCACAACTCTTCCTCGACCGAGGTCGCCGGAGGAGAAGAGGGATCCCCTCCCCCACCCCAAATCTGAAAGCCCCAGCTGGGGGTCAATCGTCTCCACTTCCCCCCATGATCAACATGAGCCAATAAGCCAGCTCGGCCAAAGCAGTAAGGGCCGCAGCGACATAGGTGAATCCGGCCGCGTAGAGAACTTTTTTTACGGCGGGCATCTCGTCCGCCGCCACCATGCCCGAGCCTTCCAGGATGCGGAAAGCCCGCCGGGAGGCGTCGAACTCCACCGGCAAGGTCACAAGATGAAAGAGCACGGCCATTCCAAAGCCGATGACCCCAACCCAAAGAGCCGCCGCCCCAAGGGGTGATCCCCGCAACCCTCCCAAGAGCATTCCAATGAGAAACATGGGCATGGCCAGCCTGCTCCCCAGTCCCACGATGGGAACCAGGCTGGCCCGCGCTTCCATGGGTTTGTAGTTTTCGGCGTGCTGGAGAGCATGGCCGCATTCGTGCGCGGCAACCGCGACCGCGGAGGGCGTCCGGCCCGTCAAGATCTCCTGGGAAAGTCTCACCGTGCGGTCCTGGGGGTCGTAATGATCCATCAGCATCCCCGGAACAGACTCGATTTTGACATCCCTCAAGCCCGAAGCCTGGAGAATCATCCGTGCAACCTCCAGACCCGAGAGCCCGGAGCGAAGGCTTCCCTTGTTGTACTTTTCAAAGGTCCCCTTGACCTTCCAGTTGGCCCACATCGCCAAAAGGAGAAAGGGACCGACGAACAAGAAGTAGCGGGGATCGAAGAAAAGGAACGCGATGAAATCCGGCATAGACTCTCCTCTGCCCGAAAAAGTGGGAATACATAGGTGGCCCATGCACGTCATTCAAGACACCAAACTCCCAGAAAAACTTAGATGGGGTTCGGCGCTAAAACATGCCGTGGATCCGGCCCTGGGCATCGATGTCGATACGGGTTCCACCCGGAGTTCTTCCCAGGCCCGGCATGGTCATGACCTTGCCTGCGAGGGGATAGACAAACCCCGCTCCTGCAGCCAGACGGATATCCCGGATGGGAAAGACATAATCCCTGGGACGGCCCTTTCGTTTGGGGTCATGGGAGAGGGAGAGATGGGTCTTGGCCATGCAGACAGGCAGCGTGGAGAAACCTTGGTTCGAAAGCCTCTCCAATTCCTCCTGGACTCCTTCCTCATACTCGACTCCGGAAGCTCCATACATGGAGGTAGCAAGGATTTCGATCTTTTCCTGGAGGGTCGCCTCGAGGGGATAGAGGAAACGGAAATCAGCCTCACCCGATTCGGAGGCCCGAACCACCGCCTCGGCGAGTTCCTCCGCTCCCGCACCCCCCTTCTCGAAACATTCCGAGACGACCGCGTCGAAAGCGCCAAATTCCCTGGCCCGCGAGAGGATGTGTTCGATCTCGGTCGAGTGGTCCCCGGGAAAGCGGTTGAGACAGACCACGACGGGGACCCCATGGCGCCGCACATTGCCGATCTGAGCTTCCAGGTTGCAGATGCCTTCCTCGATGGAATCCAAATCCTCTTGGAGAAGCTCGGCGGGGAGGGGGTTGCCCGGGGCAATCTTGAAGCGACCGGAGTGGGCCTTGAGAGCCCTCACGGTGACGACAAGGACGGCGGCGTCCGGTTTCAACCCGGATTTGCGACATTTGATGTTGAAGAATTTTTCACAGCCCATGTCCGCTCCGAAGCCCGCTTCTGTGACGACATAGTCCGAGACCCGGAGGGCAATGCGGTCCGCGAGGATGCTGGAGTTTCCATGGGCGATGTTGGCAAAGGGTCCCGTGTGGACAAAGGCCAAGGTCCCCTCGAGGGTCTGCATAATGGTCGGTTGCACCGCATCCCTCAAGATGGCGGCCATGGCCCCCGCGGCTTTCAGGTTTTCGGCGGTCACATTCTCTCCCTTCGAATTCTGCCCCACGACGATGCGCCCGAGCCGCTCCCGCAAATCCAGGATCCCATCACAAAGTCCCAGGATGGCCATCACCTCGGAGGCTGAGGTGATGTCGAAGCCCGTCCTCCGGGGCACCCCGTTTCTTTTCCCTCCCAGGCCGATTTCGATCTCCCGAAGCGCCCGGTCATTCATATCCACGACCCGACGGAAACTGAGCCGTTCCGGACTCAAATCATGGGGGTTGTCCAAAAGGAGACTCGTGTCGGCGAAAGCGGCAAGAAGATTATGAGCCGCGGCGACCGCGTGAAAATCCCCAGTCAGGTGGAGGTTGAAATCCTCTGGGGGAATCACCTGGCTGTATCCTCCCCCCGCGGCCCCACCCTTGATTCCGAACACCGGCCCCATGGAAGGCTGTCGGATGGTGCAGGTGGCCCGCCTTCCCAAGCGGTTCAGGCCCAGGGAAAGCCCCACTGTAGTCACTGTCTTGCCCTCCCCCAAGGGCGTAGGAGTCACCGCGGTGACCACAATGTATTTTCCCATGGGGGAACTCTTGAACTTTTCCAAAACGGCCAGATCGACCTTCGCCTTGTGATGGCCATAGGGAACAAGGTCTTCCTCGTCGAACCCATAGGGAGCCGCCACTTCCCCAATCCGAGAGAGCTTCACGCTTCGAGCAATTTGTAGATCATCCATTGGGTGCACCTTTGATGCGGAAACGAAAAACGGGGCCATGAGGAGGGGGGCTTACTCGATCTCTTGAAGCAACCCGGCCTTCGACCTTCTATACTGGGACGCTGTCTCCTCAGGTTCAAAAAAGAGAAAGAGAAATCCAAGAAGCGAGTCCAAATGAGCGCGGAAGCATAGGCAGGCGGGGCCTTGGATTCTTCCTTTTGTTCCCCCTCGCCCTTCTTCTGCTTTTCCCCTTGCTGCGGGAAACCCCTCCTCAAGCAGGTCAAACACCTCCCAACTTGCAAAAAAACTCCACCACGGCTCCCTCAATCCTCCCTCCCAGGAAGTCGGTCGTCCAGGAGACTGTTTCAAAACACCCTGGATCCAGGTCGCCGTCCCCCCTCCCACAAAAAGGCAAGGGAGGGCTGATCGGCGAGGTTCGAGACCTTTTCGAACGCCCCATCCCCGGAGTGCACATCCGAGTCCACCTTGGGGGAAAACACGGCGAGTCCCTCCTCACGAACAGCGATCCCCAAGGGCGCTTCCGACTCCCCCTCGACTTTGTCGGCCCGCTCTTCCTCTTTGCCAGCCATCCTGATTTCGCCCCCCAAAAAAAGCCCCTTTTCCTCGACCGCAAAGACCCGAATTCCTGGCTCCGGGTCCCCAAGATCACCCTCCTGTCCGGCCGGCGCCTGGCCTTTCAGTTTCGGAATCCCGGTGGAAATCCCCTGGCCGGGGTGCGGGCCTTTCTCCAGGAGAAACTGGGCACAGATCGGGGTCCCTTCCAGGACCCACCCAAGGAAGCCACCAGCGACCCCTCGGGGAGAGTCCAGTTTCTCGGCCTCCCCCCCGACTCCAAGGACAGCGAATTCCAGCTCCAGATCCTCCCCCCGCCACCTTACATCCCCACCCTCCTTAAAAGCTGGCCTCCAAGCCAAGGGGGGACACCCATTCCAGTGACCCTCCTCGAGGGTCTCAGCCTCCGCGGGAGGGTCGAGGACTCCTTTGGGCGGCCTTCTCCCAAGGCCCAGGTTCGCCTCCTCCCCCTTGGGTCGTCCTCCCCACCTCCCCCCAGCAAAGCCCAGATCCAAAGCGAAGGTCGCCGCCCCCCCTCGCGGACCAGCCCCACAGAGCGGTCCCCCCTCCCCTCCCAGGTCCGCTGCGATGCGCAGGGGCGCTTTTTTCTCCAGGGGCTCCCCAGAGGTCCTTGCCAAATCCTGGCCCACCCTCATTCCCTCCCCCCTCGGGTCTGGATCAAGCAACGAATCGAGCTTCCGTTCCAAGGGTCCCTTCTACTCCGGCTTCCCAAGGGAGGGAGGCTGGAGCTTCGCCTCCCGGCCCATCTCCCCTTTACCTCCTTCGGCTTTCTCAGATCCACCGACGGCCGCAACTGGCGGGAAACCAATGGGGATATCCCCATCCCCTCCCATCCTCCCTCCTCCCTGACCCGGGACCAACTCCCCCGGGAAACCCTCCGACTTCGCCTCCATAACCCCCAAGGATTCCATTTCACGACCCACAACTTGGACTTCGAGGCGCGGGAACGGATCCCTCTGGATTTGAGCCCCCTCCTGGGCGCCAGACTCAAGGGCCGGATCAGGGGGGTGGCAAAACCCCGCAAAGGAGGGGCGCTCCAGATCCGCCTGCTTTCCACGGACCCCAAGATCCAAGCACTGGGAAGGATAGAAAGGAATATTTGCCGAATCGAGATCCAAGAAGACGGCAGCTTCCAGCTTGGGCCGGTCCCAGCGGGAAGATATGAGCTTCGATGGGGATCCCATACCCTGGGGAGCGTCCAACTTGCTCCTGGGGGAACCATCGAGAAGAGCTTTTCTCTTCCCTGACCCGAGGACAGGCTATGCTTCTCCCAAAGTTTCTCTCGGAGGATTCACGACTTCGAACCATCCGGGTAAAAAGCGGGCCAAAACAATCCAGCCAAGGAAGGAAGATCTCGCGGACTCGTCCGTCCATAGTCCCTGCTTCCCCCTGGGCCTCCACTTATTGAAATCTCTATGAAAAACCTTCTCGTTGTCCTTTTTATTCTCCTCGTTGGATCTGGACTTTTCCTCGCTTTTGGAAGTGACCTGTTCCATTCCACCCCAACTCCCCAAGGCCAGGGAGATCCCGAACTCCCCACTCTGGACAAGAACGATCAGAACCCTTCGGAAATCGACACCAAGGGGATCGAAATCGAGCCCAAATCCCAGGGGAAGAAAACGGAAGAACAGAAGGCAGCCCAGGGTCGAAGCGAGCGCACGGAGTTCAAGCAACCTGAACATCCTCAAGGTGTCCGCGGTCGAGTGATCTCCTTCCTTGGACAGCCTGTCGCCAAGGCCAAGGTCTACCTTCTCAAGGAGATCCCCCCCACGGATATGATCCGCCTTCTGGCCATGATGCAGCAGGGGAGCGGGATCCGTGCTCAAATCGTTTCCGAGACCCGCACGGACGCCTTGGGACGTTTCACCCTCCGCGCCCCGGCGACCAAAGGGGAAGCGGGTTATGAGGTCCACATCGTGGCTCCCAAGATGAAGATCATGCGGAAGAAGCTTCGGCTCCTTCCCAAACACTGGGAGGACCTGGGACTCATCCGGCTCGAACAGGGCAAGACCCTCTTCGGGCAAGTCCGCCAAGAAAAAACCAAGACTCCGATTCCCGGCGCAACGGTCCTGATCCGGCTCACCCAAATGAATGTTCTCGTCCCTACCCCCGGCTTCGAAGACGGAATTCCCGCCAAAACGGATTCCCTGGGTCGCTACGAGGTTTCGGGGCTCCCTGACGGCCCCTTCGAGGCCAAGGCCTTCGCGCGCGGCTTCGGGACCATCATCAAGCCCGACATCGCCTTCACCCACAACGAAAAACGCCTCCAACAAAACTTCGATCTCCCTCGGGGATACGAGATCGAAGGCTGGGTCGTGGACGCGGACGGCAAGCCCATTCCCCGGGCTTCGGTCGAGGCCATCCCCTTTTCCACCCAAAACCCCACGAGGGGGACCGATCGGACGGACCAGGATGGGCACTTCGCCATCCTGGGATTGGCCTCGGGCCAGTACATGATCAAGGCCGAAGCAAGTGGCTTCGTCACCACCGAGAAGAAACCCGTCAAGGCTGGAGACAAGGAATGCCAAGTCGTCCTGGAGCGGCAGAGCAGCATTCTCGTTCGGGTCCTATCCAAAAGGGGAAGCCCCGTACGCAACTACAGACTCGAGGTCAAGACCTGGTTCGAAGGCCAGGAAGGATATGGGAAATCCCAGATTCCCCCCGTCGAAGTGCGCGGCGCCAAGAAGGGAACCTACGAACTCTCCGGCCTCAACCCGGGCAACTATGTCCTCCAGGCCGAATCCCTGGACTACGCCAAGTCCTTCAGCCAGAAGTTCCGCATCGCGGGGAACAGCACGGATCCCCGCGAAATCGTCATCCACATGAGTAAGGGGGGCAGCATCAAGGGACGGGTCGTCGACCTCCAGGGTCGCCCTGTGGCAGGAGCGTCCGTGAGATCCCTGGACAACAGTTTCCAGGACAACCCCCTCACCCGGATCTTCGCCACGATGATGACGGTCAACGTCTCCCAGAAATCGGTCGTCACCGATCGCAAGGGAAACTTCACTCTCAAGCTGATGACGCCCGCGACCTACCAGATCGAGATCAACCACCCCGCCTTCTCCAAGACCTACAAAAAGGACATCGTCGTCAGGGACGAGCAAGTCACCCATGTAGGAAACATCCTCCTGCGCAAGGGGGGGAGGGTCGAAGGCATTGTCATCTACAAGGGAGCCCCCCTCGCGGGTGCCAAGATCTCGCTCAGCGGGCGAGTGGGAGACCCCAAGAAACCCCAGATGGTCTACGAGAACGTATTCGCGGACGCCAAGGGGCGGTTCAAGATTCCCCGCTCCCTCCCGGCGGGCGACTATGAAATTCAGGCCTCCCGGACCAACCTCGCAAACCCCATTCTGGCAATCGCCGACATCCAGCGGAGCACCACGCATGTGGTCGTCAGGGATGGCCAAACCACCCGGGTCCGTGTGGAGATCAAAAGCCAGTAGGGAACCCCAGGCCTCCAGCCCTATGGCCGGTTATGCGATCGGGGAATGCGCGATCGGCACGGGTTCCTTGGGGAAGCTGAGGACAAAGGTCGTCCCCTTCCCCACCTCGCTCTCCACATGGACATCCCCCCCATGGCCTAGGATGAGCTGCCGAACGATGTAGAGCCCCAGGCCCGTCCCGGAGGTTCCACTCGTGTTGCTGCCCCTCGAGAATTTCTCCCAGATCTTCTCCTGCGAGTCCTCTGGGATTCCGATCCCATTGTCCTCGACCGAGATCTCGATGCGATCCCCAAGGTCCTTTCCATAAATCCTGAGGATGCCTCTCTCCTTGTTGGGATCCATATAGCTCGCCGAGTTTCCGATCAGGTTCATGAAAATCTTCAGCAAGGCTTTCATATCGGCCTTGATCACGGGGAGGGCTTCGACTCGAACCTGGATGCCCTGGTCCTCGATGAGGAAGCGGAGCCTCCTCAGAATCGTCCCCATGAGGACCATGAGATCCACTTCTTCGAACTCGAAGTGCATTCCGTCGTAGTCCAGCCTCGAGGACTCCACGATGTCATCGATCAGCTCCTGCATGTACTCCACGGACTCCGAGGCGTTCTTCAAGGCTTCGGCTTGCGTGGGTTGCAGCTCTCCCAAGTGCCCCCCAAGGAGGAGACTGATCACCGTTTTGAACACCGTGAGGGGTTTCTTCAAGTCATGGGAGATCAGCTGGTTGACCTCGACCAACTCCCGGTTCTTGCGTTCGACCAGGGCCTTGTACTCGGACAGATCCGAATACAGCTCCGCCAGCTCGAGGTTGGATTGAACCGCCTGCCCGAGGAGGGTGTGTTCTTCGTCCCCAAGGATCCCGGACTCGGGCTTCTCCAGCCCTTCTCCCTGCCCTGTTCCCTCCTGGGGCGGTTCTGCCTCGACAGGTTCCTTCCCAGGGTTTTCTTCGGAATCCGTTTCCTGGGGAACGGCAATCTGCGGCGTATCCTCCTGGAGGGTCTCTTCTTCAGGAACTTCCTCTTGAGCCGCCTCCCCTTGGGGCCTTCTTTCACCGGCAGCCTCGAGGGGATTGTCCTGATCCGAAACCTGCAGGTCCAGGAGCACCCCCGCACCCAGAGGAGCCTCATCGACCTTGGGCTCTTCCGCTGCGGGAGCGTAGGCAAGGATCCTCTCCCTGGCTTTCAAGGCGATGGCTTCGGGGGCTTCACCTTCCTTCTTACCGAGTCCGTACTGGCGGACCTTGTCCTCTACGAGCTGGGCTGAAGCCTGGGCGAAGGCTTCCAAGACACCCTGTTGCTCGGTGGCGATCGACGGAAAGGTCTCCACATCCCGGAAGCGGTATTTCTCGATCATCTCTTCGACCGAGAGGGTCCCGGGCAGATCCATTTTGTTGAACTGGATCACAAGCGGAATCCTGGTCCAATCCAGCCCGTTCAGATCCAGGTTCTCCTTGAGGTCCTCGATGGCCCTGAGGTTGTCCTCGATCCGATCCTCCTGGGAATCCACCACCAGGACCACCGCATCCGCCCCCGAGAGGACATACCGCCGCATGACGACATACTTGGGTTGGCCGGGAACCGTGAATCCCTGGATCCGAATTTTGAACCCATCCACTGTCCCCAGATCGATCGGAAGGAAGTCGAAAAGGAGGGTCGCATCCTGCTCGGTATTGATGGAAACCAGCTTGACCTCGTCCTTGGGACAGAGAAGGTTATGCACCACCTTGAGACTGGTCGTCTTCCCACCTAGGCCCACTCCGTAGTAGACGAGCTTGGCGTTGATCGTTTTTTCAGCGAGATTGATGAAGCCCATGGATGGTTCTCATAAGTGGCAAAAGCCTTCTCAGGCCTCGGGGCTTCTGGGAGAACGCACCAAGGAAGGCCGCCGAGCGAGGAAGACACAAATGGCTCTTCCTTTGATCGGCCATGGGATGGGCGCAACGTGAAAAAAGTTTGCCCGAATCCCCGGCTTTTCCGCCCAGGAGGACTCTGGATCCCGCCGGGGTTAGAAGAATTCCCAGAGGAAATTCCGCACTCGGGCCGCGAAGGGCTCGGGATCCCCTTGGGGAGGGGCCTTGCTGAGCTTTTTGAGCCTCGCCCAATCCGGGAAATCCAAAGCCTCTTTGAGGTATCCCAGGACCTGGACCCTCTCCCGGGTGGGGGCATGGGGGTTGTAAAGGACCTTTTCGCGGAAAAACCTGTGGATCTTGCTCCTCCGGGCGAGACCCTCGGCGTCGGAGGAAAGCGCAGCCAGATCGGCCAGAGCCCCGAGGAGGTGGCTCCGACGAAGGGAGTCCCCCTTGAGTTGTTCGTAAAGCGGCATCAAGCGATCCTCGCTCCCGGGGATGTTGGCCATCATGAGAGCCGAGTAGCTGACAGTGTCGATCCCGTTCTTCCTGGAGATCCAACGGGGAGGAGAGCGAAAAACCCGCATCAGGGCGGGAATACTCCGGGGGCTCCGGAGGTGGCCCAGGGCCTGGAGCAGAGGCCTGAGCCCCTGGGTCCCCTGCCCGATCCGCTGGATCCGTTCCTCCAGGATGGGGACAATTTCGGCAATCCTCGCCTCGATGCAGAGGTCACGGAGGAGCCGGAACTTGGTCCCCGTAGCCTCGCGCAGTTCCCCCAGGACCTCCCCGAAAATTTGGGTCTTGCGCCCTCTGAGGGCGCGGAAGGCACCCCGTCGGACGCTGAGATCCGGGTCCGAGGCAAGGACCTCGAGGATGGAGGTGCTGCGTTCCCCCGGGATCCTGGCGAAGAAGCCGGTGACCGCGCCCCGGACCAGAGCCTCCTTGTCCCCCGCCAGGACCTCGATCTCCCGGATGGATGCCTCGGGATCCCGCTCCGCGAGGGCGTTGATCAAACCCGCCCGAAAGGCCGGATCCTTGGCCCGCTTCAGGGCCTGGAGCAAATAGGCCCTCCCCTCCTCGCCCCCCGAGCGGTGCAGTTCCATGGCCACCACGGCCCGGAGGTTCTCGGGGAAGGCGAGGATCTTGCCTCGCAGGGTCGCCAGACTGAGTTCGGGACGTTCGGCGCGCTTCAAAGCGTCCAGAAGCTCAGCGTGCAGCCCGCTCAGCCGCTCGGGGGCCACCCGGCCGTCCAGGATCCCGCGGAAGAATCGCGCCGTCAGGCCAGGCTCCCCTCGCCTGGCCAGGATCCGGAGCACAAGGCCCTGGCCGCTTGGGGAGAACGTGGCAAAGCCCTTCATCAAGAGCAGCACCGTGGTCCGATCCGCGCACTGGACCAGCGCCCGAAGAGCGTCCGTCCGCACCCCTGGATGGGAGTGGTCCAGGGCCTTGCGCAGAAAGGGAGAAGCCTCCTCCTCAGCCCGGTCTCCCAGGATTTGGATCACATTGCGAAGGGGAGCGGTATCGGGGTTTCCCAGCAACTGCTTCTGCCCGTAGCGCAGCAGGGCTTCTCTGAGTTCCGGCTCCTTGGAGCGGGCGCAGAACCCCTTGGCAAACCTCCATGCCCTTGCTGTGGTGTTGCCGCTGACCTTTTCCACCACCCTCTGGATGGCCTCGCTCTTGGAGAACTTGTAGGCCTCATGGGTAGCCGGGGATGGATCCAAAACAGGCATGAGCGCAAATTCGGGCTCTTTGGGGCCGTCCCCCGGCCTTTCGCCAGAACCATGCTCGCCCCCGTTGCAGGCCAAGAGCCCGAGGAGGACCAGGGAGAAAAGAAGCGGGACTCGGATCTTGCGTTTCAAAAGCACCCTTGATCTAGAGAGGAAAGGCACGGACGTAACGTTCTTCGGTCGATTCGCCCCGAAATCATGATTTCCGCTCCCTTCCTCGGGTCGAAGGGCGGGGGAGAACGGAGCGGGGGCTCAGAGTTCCCAGGATGGACTGGAGCTGGAACCAGGAGCTGCGGTAATCCAGGCGGGCCTTGAGCAGACGGGAACGGGCGTCGGAGAGTTCCTGGATCCGGCGCTGCACCTCGAAGGCGGTGGTGGAATCCAGGTTCAGGCGGATCCGTTCGGTCTCCAGATTGGCCTCGGCCAGTTCCACCGAGTGCCGGGCCGCGTCGATCGTCTTCTTTTGCGCACGCAGGGTCCGGTAGACATTGCGCAGATCCTTGGCAAGGTCGATCTCAAGAACCCGCAGGCTGCGCCTTGCCTTTTCCAGTTCGAGGCGGGCCTTGCGAAAGGAAGCCTTGGCCGCGAGATTCCCGATGGGGATCTCGAAGGCGAGTTGCAGGCTGTAGTCGGGGAAGGCGAAGCCGAAGACATCCTCCTGGTACTTGGAAGTATCGTCTCGGATCGCGTCGCTGGAGACACTGCCACTGAGGTCCAGCTTGGGATAGAGATCCCAGCGGGCCTTCTGCTCTTGGAGAATCGCCTTGGACACTCGGTCCCTCCCCGCCTTCAGATCCGCCCGCGTACGGCGGGCCTGTTCCAGGGCCTTAGGGAAGGGAGGGAGGACCAGGGCGGCGTCCGCTTCTCCAAGCTCCTCCGCGGGGATCAAGACCACCTCCCAGTCCTCGACCTCCCGAAAGGGCAGGATCAGGCGTTTCAACTGGTCCTCACTCTCCAGGATGGCGTTCTCGGCGAGGATCAACTCCTCCTCCTTGCGGGCCACGTCGGCCTGGTCGGCGACCTTGTCCTTGGTCGCCAGTTCCCCAAGGCGGATCTTGCGCTCCGTGCGCCGAAGCTGCTCCCTTGAGATCTCCAGGCTCTGGTACTTGACCCGGTAATCTTCCCGGACGAAGACCAGCTCGTAGTAAGCCTCGGCGATCTGCTGCAAAACCGTCTGCACCCGGCGCTGGAAGTCGCGTTTGGAAGCCCGGACCTCCAACTCAGCCTCCCGGTAGTCCGCGAGAACACTGCCTCTCCAGCCACCTCGCAGAAGGGGCTGGCTCGCGCTCAGCTTGACCTCGCCAAAGAAGAAGGTGGAGGGAAAGGCGAAAGGAGAGTTGACTTTCTGGTTGATGTAGCCGGGTGAAAACGCCAGCTCCAGGGTTCCGCCCGTGTCGAAGGTCTTCCTGGCTCCGATGTTGAGGTTGTAGGTTTTGGCCACCGAGCTGGGCTGGAAGGTGCTCCGGGCGGGCGACTCCGAGCGGGACCAGGAGGCCTCCACGAAAAAGGCTGGATCGAAGACCGCACGAGTCTGGTCGAAATTCTGGCGGGCGATCCTGCTTTCCAACCGGGAAACCGCGAGGTCCTGGTTTTCCAGGGTTCCCAGCTCAAAACACTGTTTGAGTCCAAGCCGCAGACGCTTCCCCGGCCGCTGGTCGGTGGGGAGGAGAATCTTCTTCTTCGCCCCTTGGGACGGGACTTTCTGCTGTCCTGGAAGGCAGGAAAGGGCGAATAGAACCGAGCATAAAACCTTGTACAAATTGCGTCTCCTCATTTCGAGCCATCATGACCCTTGCCCTACGGGATCGCTCCGAAAACTCTCAGAATTGTGGGAAATCCCAGAGAGGATTCAACGCCCGCCCAAGTAGGGAGCGAGATAAACCGTCTGAGACAGGAGGAGAATCGAGGCTTCGCGGAGCGAAGCCGGAGTCGCTCCGGCGATGAGTTTGCGAAGGGCGCCTTCGAAGCGCGCCCAGCCCCGTTTGGGAGGAAAGAGGCTCCAGGAGAGGTGATAGAGGGTCGTGCTGTCGGTCCCCAGCCAGCTTGGGTTCCGCTCGAAGAAGACCAACCCCTTGCGGATGGCCTCGGGGTCCACCAGGTCCCCATAGCCGAAAAGGAGGGCCGCCCGGGCGTGGACGCCCTTGTACCCCTTGGCGTGCGTCCTCAGCAAGAGGTGCTGGAGGAAGGCCTGGCGCAGCCGGTTCGCCGCCTCGGGAGGGGCCGAGAGCGCGGGCGCAAGCCGCAGGAGAAGCCCCGCTTCGGCCAGGGCGCCCAAAGGGCTGGCCCAGGTGCCCAAAAAGTTCTTTGCGCCGGGGGAGGAAAGCCGCTCGGCCCCTTCCCGGGCCCGCAGTCCCTCCGCCTGTTCCCGGGTAAAACGACGCAACGCTTCCGAGAGAACCCGTACCCGTCGGCCATTGGTGATCAGCGCTCCCTCGAGGTAGGCGCCCAGGGCCACCGCCAAGGAAGGGCCATGAAGCCTCGGAAGCCATCTCTCCGTCCGGTCCAGCAGCTTCCGCACCCAGGCGGCGTGTGGGCCGCGCCGGGTCGTGGACCCGGAGGCGAGGAGGGCCTTGAGGGCCAGGGAACAGTCCTCCACCTTCTGGTAAGGGGGGACCTCCTTCCCGTCCTTCTCTTCCAATTCCTGCTCGCTCGATTCCAAAAAGCCCACCAGCGCCTTTGCGAGGACTTCAATGCGCCTGCGGCTGCGGGAATCGAGCCCCGAGGCGCGCCCCCCCATCACCGAAAAGACCGAGCCCGCCCGCCTCCGAAGCAAAAACCGCAGCATGCGAAGGTCGTTGTTGGAGTGGATCCAGGAAAGCGACTCCAAGGGGTTGCTCGGCAGGGCGGTGCTCTTCTCGAGCCGCTCGCGCACCGGCGGAGCCTTGGTTCCCAGAGCCGGGCCGGCTTCCCCGGGTTCCCAAGGAATCGCTCTTTCCTGAAGCCTGGAGAAAAGCCCGAGGAACAAGAGGAAGGCCCCCATCAACAGGACCAGACCAAGCCCCAGGCGGAGAAAGGCAGAGCGCCCAAGGGCCAGTTCCAGGTTCCACAGGTACTTCCACGCCCCAAGGTTCCGTTCCAGCCGCCGGTCCCGCCGAAGGGCCCGGGCACGCACAACTGTAGCCACCCGTTTGCTGGGTCGCAGCGACTCAAAGGCCTCCAGTTCGGGCAGAAGGTCCTGGAGCTCCCCCGCGAGTTCCGGGTCCTCCCGAAAGAGGGGCGAGCCACCCAGGCCTTCGGGGCCAGGCTGTCCCATCGCGTCGCTGCTCTTGTCCTCGGGGGGCATCATTTACTTGTCCTTCGGTCCAGGTTGCTTTGGTTCAGATCCACTCGCTTCGGCTTCTCCCCCTTTTCTCCAACCAGCCTCATCGTCACGGGCCAAGGGTTCCTCTCGGATTCAGGCTCCCCCCGCCTCGCGTCGCGGAGGCGCTTCCTGCTGTTCGACGAGCAAGCCCTTGAGCGCCTTGACCGCGTTGTGCATCCGGGACTTGACGGTCCCCACGGGGATCTCCAGCAGTTCGCTGATCTCGGGATAGGGAAGCCCCTGGTAGACCGCCAGCTCGAAAACCAGGCGGTGCCCCTGGGTAAGCCTTTCGAGTGCCCGGCGCATGCGGACCTTTTGTTCCTCCTCGACCATGTCCTCCAGCACGCTGGGTTGGTCGGCCTCCACACTGGCTCGCAGGGGCTGCTCCTCCTCCCCGTTGGCCGCATCCAGGGAGTAGAGCCGGGGCCGCGGTTTTTTGGAACGGTAGTCGTCGATCCAGAGGTTGGTGGCGATCCGGTACAAGAAGGTCGAAAAACGACCACGGGCCTGGTAGCGGTGTGCACTGCGGAGCAGCCGCAAGAAAACCTCCTGGGTGAAGTCTTCGGCACGGCCCTGGTCCCAGCAGAGACGATAGAAAAAGCGCATCAGGGGGGCTTCGAAGCGCTCAACGATGACATCGAAGGCCCTGGGGTCCCCTAGCCGAAACCGCTCCATGAAATCGGGGGAACTCTCCTCGGGGAAGGATGCGCCGGCCTCCACTCCCGCGCTCCCCTTCTTCTGGGAACCTTCCTCAACCCCCTTGGGGGGCCTTGGGGACCAGCCCTTCGCGTTTCGGCTGGAGTTTCGTGGAGAGGGTTTCGGCATAAGGTTCGATTCTACCCAGGATTCAGTTCGGCAACGCAGAGTCCTTGGGGATGGTTCAATCTTTTTTCAGAACTCCCCATTCCCTGGGGATCCTATCGGCCCAAGCCCCGCTCAGGACAAGACGGAGGCGCCGCTCCCCCTCGCTGACATGCTCGATGTGGATCACCAGGAAGTCCTCCGGCAGTTTTTCCCGCAATTTTTCCCCCCATTCCACGACCAGGACACCCTCCTCGGCAAGGCGGGCCTCCAACCCATCCTCGAGAAAATCCGCCGTCCTCCCCTCGAAGTAGGCGTCGAGGTGCAGGAGGGGCACCGGGCCCTCGTATTCCAGCATGAGCATCCAGGTGGGGCTGCGCACCTCCTCCGGCTCGTCGATCCCCAGCCCCCGGGCGAGTCCCCGCACAAAACAGGTCTTGCCCGCCCCCAGCTCCCCCACCAGCGAAATCCCATCCCCCGCCCGAAGCAGGACACCCAATCTTTGGCCGAAGGCCTCGGTCTCCTCGGGCGAGCGGCTCTCGAGGACCAGCTCGGGGGACGCCTTTCCAGATTCATGGCAGTTCATGCAGATAGCCCTCCTCCCGAAGCCGGATTCGAGTCCCGTCCTCCCGCAGGAGGAAGAGGCCAGGCTCGGGACAAACCCGGCCGATAGGCCTTCGTAGAATCCTGGAAAAGCTCCCATCCCCCTCCAAGCGCTTGGATGCCCGGGCCGAAAGTCCCAGACAAAGTTCGAAGTCTTCCCCATCCCCAAGGGCGGCGGCCAGGGCTCCCATGGCTCCCCTGGCCAGGGGAGAGCGCCGGGCCGAGGGATGCAGGGGCAGCGCCCCCTCGAAAAGCTCCGCGCCGAGGCATGGCTGTCCCAGCCTGGCGGAGGAGGCGCGAAGCATGCGGGGAAGGTCGAGGGCCAGGCCGTCGGAGAGGTCGATCATGGCGTGGAGGGGGAAGCGCTGGGACAGCTTCTGCGCGAGGTCCAGCCGGGGCTCCACGCGGAGGTGGCGCCTGGTGGAAGGCGCCCCGCCGAGCGGGCCAGTGACGTGCAGGACATCCCCCGGCCTCAGGCCATCACGGGGGATCGGGCGGCCGGGGCAGCGCCCCAGGGCGGTGAGGCTGAACACGGAGGGACCTTGGATCCCGGCCACGTCCCCCCCGACCCAGCGGCCCCCGAAACGCCGCACCTGCCTGTCCACCGCCCGGTACAGCGCGCAGCGCCGCCGGTAGGTCCAGCCCGGCCCGAAAACGAAGGAGACCAGCACCTCCTCGGGCAGCGCGGCCATGGCCGCAAGGTCTGAAAAATTCCGCCCCACCAGCTTCTGCCCCAGGTCCCTGGGGGAATCCGAGGGCAGAAAATGCCGCCCCTCCACCACCGGGTCCATGGTGGCCACCCGGACCCCGCGCCCCCTGGCGGCTCCCAGCACGGCCGCGTCATCCCCCGGCCCGAGCAGTCCCCTGCCACCCAAGAGCTTGGCCAGGTAGGCCAGGTCCCGCTCCTCCCCCTTCACCTTGCCTTCCCCAGGGCGAAGAGCACCCGAAACTGCACCTGCCGGCGCGAAATCCAACCCAGCCGGCGCGAATCCGCGAAGGGCGCCCCAAGGTCCTCGTTGAGCAGAAAATACCTGCCCTCCGGAATGCGCCCATAGACCCGCAGGCTCCTGGGATCCAGCTCGGCCGGCAAGGGGATGGGAGCCCCTTTCCTGTCGAGGAGCTGGACCTTGTCCCCCACGATTCGGAGCGTCTCCCCAGGCAGGCCCCGCACCCGGCTGAAGGCCACCCCCCCGTCGCGCCCCTGGAACAGCACGACCCAGTCCCGCTGCAGGCGCTCGGGCGGCTTCCGGTCGATCAGATGCCGCTCCCCCGGGATCAGAATGGATGGCACCGCCCGCATCCCGGGATGGTCCAGCTTGGGGATGCGGAACCTGCGAAACACAAAAAAATAGAGGAGGAGGGCCATGGCCCCCAGCACGTACCAGCTCAGGCGCCGCATGCGCCTCGCGGCCTCCTGCACCTTCATCCCATCAGCTCCTGTTCCCCAGCAGCTCCCGGAGAGCGCGCACGAATCCACCGGGATCCCCGCTCGCCAAGGGACCTCGCATGAAGGCGAGCCCATGCACCCCTGTCTCCAGCACCTCCGCAGCGTTGGACGGCAGGATCCCCCCCAGGGCGATCACCGGCACGTTGGACAACTCCACCAGGCTCCGGAGCCCGAAGAGACCCAGGGGCGGGCGCGGCGGCCCCGCCGACTTCCGCACCGGGAACACCGGGGACGCAAACACGTAATCCACCTCCCCCGCCAAGGCTTCGCGCAGCTCCTCCTCATCGTGGACCGAGGCCCCGATCCGCAGCTGCGAGCCCACCGCCTTCCGCGCCACGGCCGGCGGGAGCGAGGTGCGCCGCAAGTGCACCCCGTCCGCCTCGCTCGCCAGCGCCAGGTCCAGGCGGTCGTTGACCATCAACCAACCCTGGGACGCAGGCAGGATCTCCCGGCAACGCGCCACCGCGGGCAGCAGGTCCCGGGGAAAGGAGTGCCGCTCCCGGAGCTGAAACCCGTCCAGCCCTTCCCGCACGCAGGCCGCGAGCCCTTGGTACAACTCCTCGGACAAGCCCTCGCCGGGACTGATCCAAAACAAGCTCGGGACCCCGTTCACCGCCTCCTGTTTCTCCACGCTCAACCTGTCTTCTGACTGGGGGAACTCTTCTCCGGCCCCTTCTTCGCCTTGGCCGGCAGGACCAGGTAGAAGCCTAGATCCCGAAGCATCCCACGGAAGTCCCCCAGGCGCACGTTCTTTTGGATCTCCAGTTCATTGGGGCTCGGTCGTTCCCCCGTCAATTCCCGCACCCTCGGGTGTTCGAGGAGCTTGTCGATCATTTCGGGCTTGCGCGCCCGCAACCTCCGCTCCCCGCTGAGGACCAAGAGCCCCGCGCGGTCCCCCCAGTCCTGCAGGCTGAAGAGCACGTTCTGGGGCAGCTGCACGCGGCAGCGATCCGTCAGGACATCCAGGATCTCGGCGATGCCCATCCCGTCGGCCAGGGCAGAGCGCACCGACTCCTCCGTGATCTGGAAGCGGTAGACATGTTCCGCGCTCGTCCGCGTACTGAAGCGGTCCAGGCTGTGCACCAGCTCGAAGGCGTCCTCCTCCGGAAAGAGCAGGATCTCGAAGTCGGGGTTGACCACCAGCGTCGAGCGTCCCCCCTCGCCGGGCGCGTTGGAGAGCAGCGCCGCCCCCAGGCGGGAAAGGCGCAGAGACTGCGGGATCGAAGACTCCCCGCTGTAGCCGAAGTCGACAATGCCCAGCATGTGCAGGCGATGCCGGACCCAATGGAAGAGGTTCCAGATCAGTTGGGACTGATCCTCCAACACCAGAAAACAACCCTGCTCCCGCAAGTCGTCGAAATAGGCTTCCACCCCCAGCCCATCGAGCTGGGTCATGTAGCTGTTGCGGGCCAGGTGCGGCAGGAACATGGCCTCGTACCAGTGCCCTGGCTCCAGCCTCCGGAGCAGCCGCAGGAGGATCCGCCGCAGCCGGACCTGGTGGAAGGGATCGCCCCCCGAGCTACCGTCCTCGATGGCGAAGGCGAGGAGCAAGCGGAGCTTCTGGATCAGCTCCATTTCCTCGAAATTCCGCCCCGCCTCCGAGAGACGGAAGGTGCGTTCTCCGGTCGGTTCGATCAGACGCTTCTGCCGGCAAAAGCGATAGAGAAAGCGGAAGATCCGCTGCGGTTCCTCCCCGGCCTCGTCGGTCACCAGCCGGGCCATGATGCGCTTTTCCGTGGCTTTGAAGATCTCGCCTTTGACTGTGAAGCGCACCCCGTTCTCGTCCACATAGCGCAAAAAGCGCATGACGTTGGTCGCGATGTCCACCCCCGCGGCCACCACCTTCTCGGGCTCCGCTCCTTTCCTGCGAGAGGAATTCTTGAGATAGACCAGGGTGACCTCCTGGAAGATCCAGAGCGCCTCCTCGTGGAACTCCATCCCGTAGCGCCGGAAGTCGAAGTGCCGCACGGTCCCGAGCAGGGACTCCTCCAGCACCCGCCGCAGCGCCGCACTGTCCGCGAAGGCCCCCTCCCCTCCCGGGGTCTTCTCGGCCAGCGACTTGGGGAGGATGCCCCCGTAGCGTTTCAACGCCAGCTCCACCAGCTCCCGTACCTTGGGATCGAGCCGCCGGATCCTCGCGAGCACGGCGTTGGGCATGAGGAAGAGCTTGTAGGCCTGGCGCGCGTGCTGCAGCGCCTTCTCCTCCTGCCCCTCGTGGAAGTGTTTCTTCTGCAGGTAGTCCTTGAGCGTCAGCGGTCCCTGGGGTTCACGCGAAGGGAGGGCCCGGCCCCGGAGCGTCCTCAGGACTTCAGCCAACTCCCGCGGCAGCACCCAGGCAACCTCCCCGCGGTCCGCCACTCCGCTGCTCACGGTCTCGAAGACAAAACCCTGCGCCACCAGGCGTTTGATCGCAAGTTCCGCCGAGCTGGTCGGTGTCCCCTGGTCCTCCCCCACCCGTACCAACTCCCGGTGTCCCGCCCCAAACCCGGGTTGATCCAGGAGGTAGTCGAGCAGGACCTGGGTCAGGCCGTCGAAGTAACTCTGGATCTCGGCCACTCCTTCCTCGTCCTGCATCCTGGCCAGGATGGCTTCAGCGTCCAGGTCTTGCCCCTCGGCTCCGCCACCCCAGGCGCGCACGATGCGCTCACGCTCACTCTCCTCCAACGCGGCGAAGAGGTCGTGGAATCTCTGTTCCCTCACCCTTCTACCCCCTCCCGGCCGGCCCGCCACTCTTCGATCCTGTATCCATACCCTTGCTCCGCGAGAAAACGCTGCCGTTTGGCTGCGAAATCCTGATCCACGGTCCCCGCACTGACCAGGGCGTAGAACACCGCCTCCGACCCGTCCGACTTGGGCCTGAGGATGCGGCCCAAGCGCTGCGCCTCCTCCTGCCGCGAACCAAAGGAACCCGAGACCTGGATCGCCACGTTGGCGTCCGGGAGGTCGATCGCAAAGTTGCCCACCTTGGATACCCCGAGGACGCGCAGCTCTCCCTTTCGAAACGCCATATAGAGCTTCTCCCTTGTCTGGGTGTTGGTCTTGCCTGTGATCATGGGGATCCCCAGGCTTTCCCGGATTTCCTCGAGCTGGTCGAGGTATTGCCCGATGATGAGGACACGGTCTCCCTGATGGGCCTGGACCAGGTCCTTCAGGGCCGCGAGCTTTTGCGGGTTCGTCGAGGCCAGGCGGAAGGCGTTGCGCGGCCCCGCCTGGAGGTAGCGCCGCCGCTCTTCCCCCTCCAGAGGCACCCGGATCTCCACACAACGGGCTGTGGCGATGTGGCCTCCGCTCTCCAGCTCCCGCCAGGGCACGTCATAGCGTTTGGGACCGATCAGGGAAAAGACCTCCGTCTCCTTGCCGTCCTCCCGCACCAGAGTCGCCGTCAGCCCGAGCCGGCGCCGCGCCTGGATCTCCGCCGTCGCCCGAAAGACCGGGGCCGGGAGCAGATGGACTTCGTCGTAGATGAGCAGGCCCCAGTCCCGGTCACGGAAGAGATGGAAATGCTCGAACTCCCCCTCCTTCTCCTTGCGGTAGGTCAGGATCTGGTAGGTCGCGATCGTCACCGGCCGGATTTCCTTGCGTTCCCCCGTGTATTCGCCGATGTCCTCCTCGCTGAGCGTCGTCTTGTCGAGCAATTCGCGCTTCCACTGCCGGACCGCAACCGTGTTCGTCGTCAGGATCAGGGTCCAGGTCTTGAGCAGATCCATCACGCCCATTCCGACAATGGTCTTGCCCGCGCCGCAGGGGAGGACGATCACCCCGCTGCCCCCCGTGGCGGCCCCTCCCGCATAAAAGAGCCGCGCAGCCTCGCTCTGGTAGGGCCGGAGGGCGAAGGCTCCGCCCTCCCGCCTCTCCTTCCGCAGGCCGAAGCCCGGCAGCTTCGCCCCATCGACATATCCGCCCAGGTCCAGGACCGGATAGCCCAGGGCGATCAAAGCCTGCTTGAGCAGCCCCCGGTCCCCCTCGCGCACCAAAAAGCCCCCCGCCGTTCCATCCTGGAGGTAGGGGGAGACCGACTCGGCCCCTGCCAGCTCCCCCAGCAGTTCCTCGTCCTCCGAGCGAAGGACCAGGAGATCCCCCTCCCGCAGCAGCCGGAGCAGGCCAAAGCGCCGGTACCAGTCCTTGATCTCGGAAACGAGATTCGGCGGCAGGGGAAAGCGGCTCCGCGCCGCCAGGCCCTCCAGGATCTCCTCCAGCCCCATCCCGGCTGAGGCGGCGTTCCAGATGGACAGCGCCCCGATCCTGAAAAAATGCACATGCTCCGGGGCCTTTTCCAGCTCCGCGAAGCGCGCCAAAAAGTTCCGCGCCTCCTCGAAACCGGGCGCGGCCACCTCCGCCAGCACGGACCGGTCCCCCTGAACGATCAAACAGGGTTCATTTGAGGCTGTCTTTCGGTCCACGTTCTTGGGCCATTTCCGGGGTGGGAGGAAGGCAGAAGTTCAAAGAAAGGCAGAACATCTTAGCCAGCCCACCCCATCCAGGCCAGAGCCCAAGCATCAAGAAGCCGAAATCCACTTCGCATGGAGGAATTGCCGACATCCTTTTCTTCTTCCAGGCATCCCTCCCCAAACTGGACCGGGCCCTATCACTCCTCCCCGGATTCTTCCTTATCCCCGGGCAAGTTGGGGGCAAAGCCGGACATGCTGCTAGCGAACCAGGAAATGCTGCCGCCTGCCGACCCGCTCACGCCAGTAGCCCAGCAAGTCCGCCATGGTCTTCTCGAAAGGAATCTCGGGTTTCCAGCCGGTGTGCTCCCGGAACTTGGTTGTGTCGGGGACCTGAAGGTCGGCATCGATGGGCCGAAGGCGGGACTTCTCTACGACCACTTCGATGTCCTCCCGAGTGGAAAGGGAGAGCAGGTGGTCGAGCATGTCCCCCACCGTACAGGAGTAACTTCCTCCGATGTTGTAATACGCCCCAGGGACCGGGTGCACCGTGACCAGCATGTGGTAGGCACGCACGGCATCCCGCACATCGGACCAGGTCCGCATGGAGTCCAAGTTTCCGACCTTGAGAACCGGGGGAATCAACCCCTCTTCGATCATCGCGATCTGCTTGGCGAAGGTCGACTCCGCGAAGACGTCGCCCCGTCGGGGACCGGTATGCGTAAACATTCGCGTGGTCATGACGCAGAGGCCATAGGCCTCCCCATAGAAGCGCCCGAGCAGATCCGTCCCCACCTTGGAAATGGCGTAGGGCGAGGCCGGATGGAAACCCACCTCCTCATGGATAGGCAGGTGTTCCCGGGACACCCTTCCGAAGACCTCGGAGGAGGCGCAGACGTGGACCACGGGCTGGAGCCCCGAGTGCCGGATCGCCTCCAGGACATGGGCCGTTCCGATGATGTTGGTCTGCAGGGTCTCGAGCGGAGCGTCGAAGCTCGTCTTGGGATAGCTCTGGGCCGCCAGGTGGAACACATAGTCCGGCCGGGCCTCCCGCAGCGCAGCCTGCACGCTGGCGTAGTCGTTGAGATCCCCGTAACCGAGGAAGAAGCGGTCCCTGGCGTTCACCCGAGGGAGCAGGTGCTCCACATTGCTGAGGTCCTCGTTCCAGCGCAAAAACCCATGGATGTCCCAGTCCGTGTTCTCCAGGAGGTAATCCACCAGGTGGGAGCCGACCATTCCGGTCACCCCCGTAATCCAACACCGCGCTCTCTCAGGCATAGCAGCCCCTCCTGTCCCGCTCGGAAAGAATCGGATCGTCCACCGGCCAGGCAAAGTTCCAGGCAGGGTCGTTCCAGGCGATCGTGAACTGCCTCCCGGGCACGTAATGGCTGTCCTGCTTGTAGAAGTAGACCAGGACCTCCGACAGAGCCAAAACCGAGTTGCCCACCCCCTTGGGAATCAGGAGCTGCCGACGGTTCTCCCCGCTCAGTTCGAAGGCCTCCCAGCGCCGGTAGGTCGGCGACTCCTCCCGGTTGTCCGCAAGGATGGCGTAGCCCTCCCCGTGCAGCACTGTCACCAGCTTGGTCGTCTCGTAGTCCCCGTGGATCCCTCGCAGGACACCCTTCTTGGAGACCGAGAGGTCATCCTGGACCCACTCGATCTCTCCCGCCACCTCGGCATAGGCCTCGGTGTCGAACAGCTCCACGTAGCGCCCCCGATGGTCCGTAAAAACATCGGGAACGATCTCCATCACGCCCGCAAGGCTCGTCTCTCGCACTTGGATCATGCCCTTGCTATCGACCGTTTCCCGCCATTCCCTTAGAGACCCACCAAGGGAGAGGGAGAGCGAGCCCCCGAAGGAGAAAGAGAGAAAGAATTTGCAGGAAAAATCAGAATAATTCCGACCCGGATCGTTCTTCAGGCATTCTTACCAATTCGGATGTTTTTGGGTAGGGAGTCCATTCCTTCCCGTGCCCCCCCTGGGGTTTTCAATCCCGGAGAATCCTTGGGGGAGGAAGGTTCCTGACCTCGAAACTTGGCTGTCTTCCAAGGAGGCCTTCGATGCGCTTTTTCTTCTCCTTCTCCCTTTCTTTATTCGCCCTTCTCCTGCAACCATCCCCCGCCCAGGCCCAGAACTCTTCGAACCTTTTGCGCTGGAACGCCTGGCAAAAGGTGAACGGGCAGTACCTGAAACAGGTCAAAATCACCAAGACCCATTTGTACTTCGTCCCCTACTACAACAATGGGTTCCAAAAGAAGACCACAGGCTGGAAGCAGGTCTTTACTGTTCCACAGGCTGGCTACTACCAACTGCATTTTCGGGGAGTGGGTGGATTGACAGGAAAGTTCAATCTCCAAATCAGTCTTGGGGGGAGCACCAGATTCCTCTCCGCCGACAATTGGAAAATTTCGAAAACCTATTTCCTGAAAAAAGGATCCCAGACCCTGACCATTCTCTCCGATACTTCCAACCTCCTCGCTGATTCCATGATCTGGGAACAACCCCAGATTCTCCCCGTCACTCGACCTACCATCGAAGTGGATCGATTGGATTTTGGTTCTCTCGGGGCCAAGCTCATCCTGGAGACCAAGTCCGGAAACATCATCCTCATGGGACTACGTCCCTTGAAAAAAGCTCTTTCCATCCCCGGTTTCGGACTAGGGCTCTTGCTGGACCCCAAATCCCAAATCTTCCTTTTGGGTTCCACAACAACTCCGCCTCTTCGACTGTTCTTCGCCCGCGAAGTCAAGGTTCTCAAATCGATTCCCAAGGTCTACTTCCAAGCCCTTTCCTTGAAGCCCGCCCAGCTTGGCTCTCTGACTTGGGTGCAATACAAGAATCTTTGATTCCTGGGAGGGAGTGCCCCCCCTTAAAGAGAAACCCGGTGCATCCAAGACCCCCTTTCCCTTGAATCACAGGGCTAAGAGTGGAGCAGTGCTGTCCGAGATCATCCGCCCCTCTCTCCGAACCCCCCTCCATTCTCTGTGGAACCCGCATTCTAGGTTCAAAACTCCACCATACGAAATCAGGTACCCCTTGCCTGGAGGCCAAGTTTTTGGTCCCCAGCATTACCATATGGGCGATGAAGGAAAAGCGATCTTGGACAGGCCTGGGAGTGGAGAGGCTCCTCCGAAATCGAGGCGGGTGGGATCAGGGTTTCTTCCCAGACCCGTACTTTGGTCATCTTGGTCCTGCTCTTCCTTACCCCGGGGATGCTCTTTTCGCGAAGCGAAGAAAGTCGACGGAACCCTGGGCCTGACCAATGGGGAAAAGCAGAGTTGCGGTTGAGCCTCCCTTTGCCCTAGAAGGAGAAGGTACGGCCAAAGGCCGGCTCCCCGCAATTCCTTGGATCCTCCCGTCTGGTGGATCCCGTGAAAAACAGCGTGGCCATCCTCCCTCCCTGGCTCCAGACCCTCAAGAACCCATGACAAGGGGACGATAGATGGGGAAAAAGGATCTCCTTTTCCCCGCCAATGACGACCTTCCCAAAAAACAATAAATTGCGACCTCTCTGTGAAAGGATTTTTCAGCAAATGGAGAGATGGCACGAGGAAGGGAAAGAGTTCTTCCCCGCCCCCTTCCCATCCGGTGTGCCCAAGACCCTTGCGGCCTGCCTTGAAAAGCTGGCCTACCACAACTTTCATATCTGGCATTATGAGAATTACGGGCGCTCCGAACAGGACCACCTCGTGGTCTTCGGTTGGCAAGGATGCCAGGAAAACAACAAGGAAAGGAACCTCACGATCAATGCGATCGATGACTTGATCCGTCCCCACTACCGAAAAGGAGTCCCTTTTCATTCTGAAACTTTGGGTTCGCTCCTGGACCGGGTCACAATCCAGTACCTCAAATACTTATATATGAGAAGAGGGAATCCCCTCCTCGGTCCCCAAATCCTGGAGAACATCCTGGCCCTGATCGATTGTGGCCAAGAGTTGTTGGACCAAGTCTTCGCGGGAAAGATCCGCTGCCTGGAGCTTCCACGCCTCAAGCACTACTTCTTTGAAGAAAGGAACCAGGGTCCGACCTCACTCCCCGAGGTTCACGAAGGGATGGACTCCGGGACATGATTCGCCTCTACCTCTACAACAACTACCATGCGGGGGACCAGGTGTTCACCCGTCCCCTTTACCGTGCCCTTCTCGCATCCCAAAAGTACGAAATCTGGATCGGGATTCATCACAATCACCGCAGCATCGTGGAGGATTTGGAAGAAGAAGGCGCCCATCTCGTGGTCAGCGACTACGAGGATCGCCTCCCCAGCCCCCAATGGGATCTTCGCTACGACTGCCCCCCAACCTGTCTTCCGATCACGACCTGGCTCGGCACTTACGAGGACACCTTGCAACACAATTGGGCCCATCTCGTCACCGTTTTTGATCGCCAGCTCAGCCGCTACGGTCTCAGCCACCCTCCCATCCCCATCCGCCCAGTCCCCATGGTGGATTTCCGCCCCCTTCCCTCTCTCCCTCCCCTTCCCTCTCCCTGTGTCTATCTCGACAATTCCACAACGAGATCGGGGCAATCCCACTTTGTTTTTGATGAGAGAGTCCTCGCAGAGACCTTTCCCGAATGTCACTTTCTCTGCACAGCACCACCTAGGCACAGTGCCAGGAACCTCCTGGATGGCTCAAGCCTGAACCTGCGAGAGCTTTCCCTCCTAAGCGATTCTTGTCTTGCCATCCTCGGAAAAGGGAGCGGCCCCTTCTGCTGCACCTACACCGAGGTCAACCGATTCAAGCCCCGGGCCATGTGTGGATTTCGATGGGAAGCCTTTGAAGCGTTTTGGGACTATGAGGGCAACCCCCTGAAATTCTTGGATTCCATGGAAGAGGTTCTCCAGTTTGTGCACCAAAGCCTGAGCCCCAGCCCACAAATCGCCCAAGCATGACAACCATTCCCCGAGCCATCCCTACTCCGAAGAAAACCCCGGCTCCAAGCCCAATCGGATCCCCCGACCTGTCCCGAGCCGAATTCCTGGGAACGGAGCAGGCCTTCGACTGGTTTTCCATACCACAGGGTTTCTGCGCTTTTCCAAGTCTTCCCCTCCACCTGGATCTATCCCCGGAAGAACGCTCAGAGATACTGATCTTCTTCCACCCCGATTTGCAGGGATTGAAGAGGGGAATTCAGCTCTACTTACGAAGCCTCCCTGACCTTTCCCAGGCCCGAGCCAAGCTGACCGAAGCCTGGACACCCTCCACTTTTGAACCGTTGACCCATCTGGGCCCCCAGCTCTGTTCACTTCGCCATGCCCTGGTTCAAACCTACAACTGGTTTCCGCATTCCATTGGAGTCCTGGACTCCCTTGCGCTTTGCGCCTTTGCCCTGAATCGGTGGGAAGAAGGGCTCTTTCATCTCAGGAAAAGCATCGATCTCTGCCAAAACCCCGCAGAGTCCCTTCTCATCCTCGCCAACGCCTTGAAAACCGAAGGGAAAGAAGTTGAGTTCCGGTCCTACCAAGAAAAAGGTCTCCGGCTCCAACGCCGAACCGCCATCCGGAAAAACCTGAGCACCGTGGGCGAACACGTTCTATGGGACAGCCCCGAAGTCTGCGAGCTGGTTCGAGGCGTCATCCAAGTGGGGGCAAACGTCGGAGACGAAGTCCAGGCCTTCTCCAAGATCGGGATCCCCCACCAGTGCTATTTCGAAGCTCTTCCCTCCGCTTGGGAACAGCTCCAGAAGACCCTGGAAAGCGTCGACCATGAACGGTTCCAAGTCCTGAGCTTCCCCATCGCCCTGGGAAACAGAGTGGGCCAGCTCCCCTTCTTCGAGGGCCAGCACAGCGGAAACAGCAGTTTTTTAGACCTCGCCCCCAGTCGATCCAAAAGCCAAGAAGGGAACGTTCACAAGAGAACGATCCAGGTCCCCGTGGAAACCCTGGACCACATGGTCGAGCAAGGAAAGATCCCCCTGGAGAACTACAATCTTCTCTTTTTGGATGTCCAAGGTTATGAGCACGAGGTCATCAAGGGAGCAAGGAAATCCCTTCCCTGCATCGATTTCATCGTTCTCGAAGTGAGCTACACCGAGATCTACGAGGGAAATCCTCTCTCCCAGGAGACCCGGAGTTTCCTCGAAGGTCTAGGTTTTCAACGCTACAAAGAAGCCCCGGGTCACTACCCTGAACAGGGCGATGCCATCTACATTCGAAAAGGTTCCAAAGTGGCCAAGGATCTTCGGATCAACCTCTACTCCTGATTGGGAAAACAAGGGCGTGGTGGAAGTGGCATCATCCCTCCTACCGGGTCCGGATCTCCTTTTGCTTGGGGACTCCTCCCGAATGAACGAGAGTTTCATCGACCAGGCCCCCCGGGGGTCGAGAGGATGCCATCGCCCATGATGGTGGGGAGGTCGGCAATCTTTTCGTGTGGAGGGGGATTTGCATCTCCTCGGCCGGCTGCCTCCCATCAAGCCCCAGGAAAACCCGGCTGGGGATCAACCGAAATCCGAAGGGTTCCGCCTTTTGAGGATTTCCAAACATCGATGAAGTCCACGCGAAGCCGGCTCCAGGAACGATTTCGCAATCCCTCCAAAACAGGAATCATGGCGATGCAACTAGCCCATGCGTCCGAACCAAACTCCACCTTGCGGATCATCGGCTTCTCTGCCCGGGCCGCCAGCTTGGGAGGGGCCTCCGAAGGCCCCTCTTCCTTGCCTCGTAAAGCGCACTAGGCGAAGGCCCCCATCACTGCCAGTCCAACCAAAATCCAGACCCCATTCCTATTCCTGCATGTTTACCCCAACTCAGGCAGGTCCAAGATAAGTTTTCTCTCATGGCCCAGACTTGATTCTGAAGCCCCAAAACCTGGATGGCAGAAAAGGGGAACCTGAATTCGAAAGGTGGAGTTTCGGCTTTTGAATGCAGATTCCAAAGTGAATAGAGGGGGGTTCGGAGAGAGGGGCGGATGATCTTGGACAGCACTGCCCCCAGGCCTGTCCAAGATAGCTTTTCCAAAACTGTCCAAACGTAAGCCTGAAAACCAAATACCTGGAAAGAAGACAAGGGGAACTTGATTTCGAAAGGGCGGGTTTTGGGATTAGGATGCAGGTTTCAGCGGGAATTGGAGGGGTTTCGAGAAGAGAGCTGAATTATCTTGGACAGCACTGCACTGCCCCCAACTCGTCGAATATCCGGAACGATCCTTGGCGGCTCCCCCCGGAAAGGGTAGACATGCTTGTCTGCTTTTGCAAAAAAGCCAATCTTTAGTTCTGCCAGCAAATCGTCACGGGGAAGGGAGGGAACCGGACTCAAAATCCTGCGCGGACGTATTGTGCGCAGCCGAACTGGCTCTCCCAGAAGGGCGACAACAACACATTCCCATCAGGACCACCACCTCAAAACCCTGCACGGCGGAAAAGGCTCTCCCAGAAAACACGGGCGTTGTAGAAGGTAACGGCTTTTCGATGCCCGGCGAGGGCGATGGCGGCTCGCTCCTCCTCGTGCTCAAGGTAGTAGCGCGCCTTGGCCATGAGGTCGTCGAAGTCCCGGAAGGACACGAACTCCTTGCCAGGGATAAAATAGGTGGAGACGTAGGGGTTGAGGTCGCAGAGGAGCATGGCGCCGCAATGGGTGATCTCGAAGATGCGGCCCTTGAGCTGCTTTACGCGATCCTGGGTGAGGGCGAGGGAGATCTTGGAGCGCTGGAAGAGCCGGGCGTATTCGGGGACGCTGCGGATCAGATCCGGGTCGACGGCACTGGTCGGAATGATATGGATGTCGAGATCGGCCTGGGCCTGGAGTTGGACGATCAGGTCCTTGCGCTGCTGGAGGTGGCGGAGTTCTCCGACGAGGCTGAGGCCCAGGTCGCGTTCGAGGCCGGGGTCGTGGAAATAGGCAGGGTTTTTCGGGGTGAAAATGGGCCAGGAGTTGGGCAACTCGAAATCGTTGCCGTCGAGGATGACGTTGATGTCGGAGACTTCGGCGTATTCGGGTTTGGGGTCGCTGGTCTTTTTATCCAGCCATATGTAGACGATCTTGCTGCCAGCGGCTTTGGCGGCCTCGAGGAGGGCGACACTGGGGTTGGCGGGGCTGTGGTAGTGGTAGGTGCTGACGATCAAATGGTTCTTCACGCCGGGGGGAGGGCTGAGGTCCTCGAGACGGAGGGGGCGGCCCTGGTGGTGGTATTCGTCGTAGAAGACGAGGCTGTGGCCGGCGAGGCCGCTCTGCTCGAGGGGATGGACGAGGTTGTCGAGGTTGATGGAGAGGCCGGACTTCTCATAGCCGTGGGCGTATTTCTCGATGCAGAAGGTGACGTGGATGGGCTCGGGCGGGCGGAGGAAGAGGGCGCGGCCTCCTTCCAGCTCGAGGACCTGGTGACGGTAGCCGGGAGCCCAACGCTGGCACTGGTCGGCGAGGGCGGTCAGGAGGGAGGGGCTGCCCTCGGGCTCGAAGAGAACCAGGCCCCCCTGGCCCCGGGGAACATAGAAGAGAGCCTGACGGAGGGCTTCGAGGCTGGTTCCCCTGGCGTGGAAGAAGTAGAGGCAGCGCTCCGCGCGCAGGCGGCGGCGCCAGTCGGCCAAGACGCGGCCGGGGGGGCCTTGGACCAGGCGCAGGCGGGAAAGGGGGAGGTCCTGGAGCTGGGTGGACAGGGCGCGCAGGGTCTCGGGCCGGCCGACGGCCACGAGGACCTGGGGGAGGAGTTCGGCCAGGGCGCGCAGCTCGGCGGCGTTCCCTCCACCGAGGCAGACGGCCTGCTCCAGCCCCAGCTCGCGGCAGTAGGAACCCAGCTCCTCGGAAAAAACGGCGTCCAGGAGGGAAAGGTCGGGGGGGGAGCCTTCCTTGGAATTGGGAGGAGAGGGAAGCATGGGAGGATTCATCGCAGGGCGACCTCCCCTTCCCCCGGACAGGCGGGAAAGACGGACTGCAGCAGATCCACCAGCTCGTCCATGTCGCGGACATACTCGGTGGGGTCGCCAGGGTAGGGATAGAAGCGCGCGATCTTCCGCGCGTCGTAGCCGCAGAGAGCCTTGGGCTTGAAGCGATTGGCCTCGGTCAGGGTCAGGGCGAAGGGATCGAAGGTCCGCCCCAGGAGGAAGTCGCAGCCCTCGCTGAGCAGGCTGCACTCGAGCGGAGAGAGATCCGAGACATCGATGAGGTTGCTCCATTCTTGGGGCGGAGCCTGGGTGCAGAAGAAGCGCAGGTCGGGAAAGAGCCGGGCCAGGCGGGGGAGATCGAAGAAGAAGCGGCAGCGACCGTCGCGGGTCCGGCGCAGCTCGATGTAGACACCCGGCTTCGGACCCTCCCCCGCGGAAGGGGCGAGCAGAGCCTGGACCCGCGCCGAAGGGGACAGCCTTCGCAGGTCCAACAAGGGGATGTCCTCCTCGTCGAAGGGGAGGTCCAGGGCGATCCCATGCTCCTCCATCCGCCGGCGGCAGACTTCCAGGACGAACTCGTAGGAGAAGAAATGGGTGTCCTCGTAGTCGCCCAGGTTCATCGAGAGGGGCAAGGAGTCCGGGGGGCAGAGATAGGCGAGGTCGATAGGCGCCCCGTCGGCCAGGCAGTGGTAATCGCTGATCCAGAGTTCGGCCCCCAGGTCCCGAAGGTCGGCGTAGAGATCGGCCCGATTCCGGCAGACCCCGATCTGGAGCTGGAAGCTGCCCGCCTCCAGGAGTTTGCGGTAGAGGATCCGGGAGAGCAGAAGGTCCGCCAGCCCGCCGTTGTTGTAGAGAAAGAGCTTCAAACCGCCCTCCTTCGCCGCTCCGGCATCGGGCGCCGCGTCCTCCGAAACAGCGCCTCCCCCCAGAGTCCCTGGGGTCCCGGCTCATAGGCCCGGAGCCAAAAGCCCCGCTCGTCGAGGTAGAGGCGCAGCTCTTCGGGCTCGGGGGTCCCCTCGAAGAGCGGCGCGAAGAAGACCTTGCAGCGGATGAGATCCACGCCCTTCAAAAATTCCTCCGCGCCCTTGAGGACCTCCAGCTCCCGCCCGCCCGCGTCGATCCAGAGCAGGTCCAGGCCCTCGGCCGGGAGGACATCCTCGGCCACCAGCCCATCGAGGCTGCGAACCGGCACCGGGATGGCCTCCACCTGGGCCAGGCCCTCCCTCCCACGAAAGGGCGCGGCCAGCTCGGCCAGCGAGCTGCTCCAACCCCGCAAGCCGCGCAGGAGGCGGCCCTCCGCCGGAGCGGCCCCCACCGCGCAGGCCAGGATAGGGTGTCCCCCTTGGATCTTTTCCCGGGCACGGGGGTCGGGCTCGATGAGGACCTGGGGGAGGCCGAGGCGGTCGAAGGCCCCCACCTGCGTCCCCGAGCCCACGCCCACCTGAAGCACCCCCCCGATCCCTGCGAGGAACTCGGGGTAGGACCAGAGCATGCTTCCGCGCAGCTCCTCGCGGCAGATCCGCCCCACTTCGCTTCGCCGCAGCGCGGCCCGCACCTCCTCCAGCAGCTCCCGCCCCAAGACTTCGTCCCGGAGGACCTCCATCGCCACCCGGGCCAAAACCTGGATCAACTCCTGCTCGTGGTAGTTGCGCCGCAGCACCTTGCGGAGCAGAAACCATCCCTCCCTCGGCCTGTCGGCGAAGAGCATGAAGGTCCCGAGGACCAGCCCCAAGCGCGCCGAGTGGTGGTAAAGGTGGTAGGAAGGCAGCAGCCGCTCCCGCAAACCGGGGAGCCCCCGCACAAGCTCCGCGCCCAGCGACTGCGCCTCGTCGAGCCGCCCCTCCGCCAGCAGCCCGCGGCAGCGCCCCAGGGCCTCCTCCGCCCGCACGAAGTCCCGCACCAAAGCCCCCAGACTCTCCCTTCCCTCCCCCCAGAGCACCAGGGGATAGGCGTCCCGGTCGATCTCCCTCGGATCGAAGTCCCCACCCGGCACCGCGAACAGCCCCCCCTCCGCCGCGTGGATCGAAAACCCCTCCAGCTCCTCCAGCAGCCGCGGCGACCCGGATACCGAAGAGGACCCCACCAGCCGAGATTCGCCCGGCCGAGACTCCGGTGGCCTAGCCTCCCCCGGCCGAGACTCCCCCGGCTGAGACTCCGACGGCTGAGACTCCCGCGGCCCCCCTTTTCCAGACTCCACCGGCCAAGGCTCCCGTCGCCACCCATTTCCAGCCCCCCCCGGCCGAGGCTCCGCGGGGCTTCCTTCTCCGACCTCTCCCCTCCCAAGCTCAAGCGCCACCACCCCCCGCGCCCACTCCTCCCGCATCTCCTCGCTCTGCTCGTAGTAGAGGATGGCCCGGTCCGCATGAAACACCCCAAGCCGCGCCTCCCTCGGGAGCAGGTAGTCCCTCTCCAGCTCGAACAAAAAGCGCCCCACCCCCAGCTCCTCCCGGCGTCCCGCAAAGGCCTGGCTCCCATCGCAAAAAGCCACCAGCCCCCCCACCCGAACCAGCGGCGCGTAACCCCTCCAGTCCCTCAAGAACGCCCCATAGGACTCCTCCCCATCCAAGAGGAGGACATCCACCTCCGGCAGCAGCTCCCGCACGCGCTCCCGCGTCGCAGCCTCCCCCGGATCCCCCACCAGGATCGTCTCCCGCGCAGGATCCAGGCCCTGGTCCTCGAGGTAGGCCCGGACCCTTCGCTCCTCCCGCTCCACCGTCACCAGCCGCCCCCCGAGCAGGCTCAGCGCATAGTGCATCCCTCCGTGCCTCCCCAGCCCGACCTGGAGCACCCTCGCCCCCAGCCCCCGCCGCAGCAGAAGCCCGAAAAAATCCTCGAGCACCGACCGGACCTGGGCCAGGGCCGGGTCATACTGCCCGGCCCGCTGGGAGTTGTGGTAACCCACCCCCCGCCTCTCCGGCCTCGCCATCACCCAGGCGTCCACCTCCGCCAGGATCTGCTGGCATTTTTCCTCGCTCATGCCTTTTCGTCGCTGTCCCTGAGACTCTTTCCTAAACTCGAGAGAGGGCAAGACCCCATCTCATCGGCCTTTCCCCTCATCGGCACTCTCCGCTCCCGCCTGGAGCGATTCCCCTTCCAAAAGGAACGCGCATGAACCTCCTCGACCTCTGGTTCCCCATCCTCATGGCCGCCGTCTTCGTCTTCGTCGCCAGCACCTTCCTCCACATGGTCCTGCCCTGGCACCGCGGCGACATGAAACAGCTCCCCGACGAAGACCGAGTCTTGGACGCCCTCCGCCCCATCCCCCCCGGCTCCTACATGTTCCCCTTTTGCTCCGACATGAAGGCCCTGGACACCCCCGAGATGAAGGAGAAGTACCCGCGCGGCCCCGTCGGCCTCCTCACCCTCCTCCCCCCCGGCCCCCCCAAGATCCCCAAGTCCCTCCTCCAGTGGTCCCTCTACATCCTCCTCGTCAACCTCGTCGTCGCCTACCTCGCCAGCCTCCACTTCGGCCCCCAAAGCAAGGAAGGAATCTTCCGCTTCACCAGCACCGCCGCCCTCCTCGCCTTCGCCCTCGGCGAACTCCCCAACTCCATCTGGAAGGGCGCCCCCTGGCCCACCACCCTGAGGTTTGTGGTGGATGGGGTCGTCTACGCCCTCGTCAGCGGGCTAGCCTTTTTCCTGTTTTGGTAAAAAGGAGTCCTCCTACTTCCGGTCCACGAGGGTCATGGTGACCTGCTGGTTCATGTCCTTGAGGTTCATTTGGATGAAACGCAGGGCTCCATCCTTGAGGTCGTAGCCGAGGATGGTCTGGTAGGAGCCGGAGGGGTGCCTCTCGATCAGGACGCCTAGTTTTCCCAGGTTGCCTTGTTGGATGGCGTAGGTGAGGGTGGATTTGAGGACGGGGTCGGTGTCGAGGACGCCCTGCTTCATGGTGTTCAGGACCTTGGGGGGGATCCAGAGGCCTCCGACCTTGTAGGGGGTTTCGAAGAAGAGGCTCTTGTCCGAGGACAGGGGGATCCCGAGTTGGTTTTTTAGGGTCTTGATGGTCATGGTCCCTAGGTGGAGTTTGCCTTCATGTTTTTTGAAGTCGAAGACCATCTCTCGGGG